>URGC01000028.1 GCA_900547255.1 uncultured Eubacterium sp.
TAAATAAAGAAATAGACCCAGTTTGAGGCTATTTTTTAATACATAGCGTGCGTAAAGCTGGAATTGAACAAAATCGCTGCGCGATGGCCTGCCAAGGCTGTGGCGCAGTTTTTCTACTTTTTCTAAAAAAGGCAGTTGATTACTTCTTGAAAAGTATTTATTGTTAAGTTACCACACAAAACAAAATACACAAGAAAGTTCACTGCCTATGAAAAGAATATCATCTTTTGGCTGCTTCCACAAGCAGTTTTATTTTGCAAATGCACCTCCATGATAGGTAGTTACTGTTGTTACTACTACTTTTTTATGGAGGTTATTTTATGTACGAATCATATATTAATAAAATCGAAGATGTTGGCAAGCTCAGGAATCTAAAGCCTGGTACAATTCGCACTTACCAGAATAATGTTAAAGATTTTCTGAAATTTATTAACAAACATCCCGATGAACTCACTTGCGAAGATGCAAGAGATTTCCTTTTATTTCTAAAAAATAAGGGGAATAAATCATCCACACTTAATAACAAAAATGCAGCTTTGGTATTCTTCTATAAACGCGTTTTAGGAAAGCTATGGGATGACAACCTTGTTCCAAGAGCAATCAATGACTATGCTATCCCAAGAGTTCTTACTCGTTCTGAAATAGAAATGCTGCTTGATGCTACTTCTAACTTAAAATACAAGGCTATATTTGCTCTTATGTATTCATCCGGTTTACGTATTTCAGAGGTTATTCATCTTAGATATGAAGATATATCCAGAACAAATATGCAGATTTATATTCATGAATCTAAGACACACACCGCACGTTATGCCATTTTATCTCAAAGAGCTCTTGATATTCTTACGGAATACTGGTTTAAATGTGGCAGACCAACAGGAATTCTTTTCCCTAATCAGTGGACTGGTGATTATCTCACATCTTCCGGTCCTCGCTTGGAATTAAAGAAAGCTGTTAACCGCGCAGGTTTGCCAAAGGATATTCATTCCCACTGTCTCAGACACAGTTTTGCGACGCATCTTTTAGAAGATGGTGTTGATATTAGATACATTCAATCCTTATTGGGACATCGCTCTCCAAAATCAACCGAAATCTATCTGCATATAAGCAATAAAACTTTGATTGGGATTCATAGTCCTTTTGATAAGAAGGGTGGTGATAAGAATGGATAAACCTACCGTACAGGATATTTTCCTTCGTTTTTATCCAAGATATCTTGATACGTATCATCCTTCTCCACAGCAATCCCAGGTAGCTCATTGTATCATCAACTGTAAAACAGGTGCCTACGGTGCAAATGTCAGCATTTGTGAAGACTGTGGTCATCCACAGGTTCATTATAACTCCTGTCGCAACAGATGCTGTCCAATGTGTCAGGCTTTACCTAAAGAATTATGGATGGATAAACGTCGTGAAGATGTACTTGATGCACCGTATTTTCATGTTGTATTTACAGTACCGCAGGAGTTAAATCCTATAATCTATAGTAACCAGCAGCTTCTATATGATGCGTTATATCATTCAGTATCCGCTACTATCAATGAACTTACAGAAGATGCCAAACATCTCGGCGCAAAGGTTGGCTATATTTGTATTCTGCATACTTGGGGTTCTGAAATGAATTATCATCCGCACATCCATATCATTCTTCTTGGCGGTGGTTTGACCGCTAAGAATCAGTGGCGTGATAAAGGAGAAGAATTCTTTCTTCCGGTAAAAGTTCTTTCTAAGTTATTCAGAGGAAAATATCTGCATGAACTCAAAACTTTATGGAAAGATAATAAGCTTCAATTCTTTGGAAGCAGTGAAAAATACCGTAATCATTATACTTTCAAGGAATTGTTAAACATCTGCTATACCAAAAACTGGATTCCTCACTGTAAGAAAACCTTTAACGGAGCCCAGTCTGTTATTAAATACCTTGGTAAGTACACACATCGAATTGCTATCAGTAATCATCGCATCATCCGTATGGACGACAATACAGTTACATACCATGTGAAGGATTACCGCAAGGCAGGCACATGGAAAGAATTAACCATTTCCGGAGTTGAATTCATCCGTAGATTTCTTATGCATGTGCCACCAAAACGCTTTGTGAGAATCAGACACTATGGTTTGTTATGCACCCGAAGCAAAACCAAACACCTTACACTATGTAGAAATCTTCTTGGTTGTAAGCAGTATCTGTCCAGACTAAAAGATATGGAAACGCCACAGATACTGGAAACTCTTTATGGCATCAAAATCTCGGTGTGTAAATGCTGCGGTGGGCATCTCGGAAAGCCACAGCAGAAGATACCTCTTAGGATTTAAAAAGCCTCATTCATACTTTTCAAAAAGCCTCAGAAATGAGGTCTATTTGTTATGCCATGCTTTTGTAAAATAAGTAATTGTGCTACAATTATCTCTGAAATAGCTTTTCTTTATTGGAAAGATCAAAAATTGAAAGTCCATACATACTGGCTACAGTGACGCTTACTTTGTTCACTTTGGCAAAATCAAACGCAGCGCAAACGAAAGGGCAGTTTTCTATAACGTAAGACTGCTTTTTCGTTTACGCCGCTATTGATTGTAGCCTAAAGAATTTGTCTATCTTTTATCCTTATATGCATATCCAAAGTTTATTGGTGGTGCAGTCACTGATACATACACAAATTCCTCATTACCATCATTCAATAAACCATGAATATCTTTATCTGCAAATCTTACAACATCCCCAGCAGTAAACACTTTTTCTTGTTCATCTGCAAGTAATAGTTTACCCGTTCCTTTTGTTGCATACCAAATTTGTTCTGACGCATCATGTGTATGTCTTGGTTGGCAAGCACCTATTTCAAGATGAACCTCTGTAATTGTCACCCTTTCACTTGATGAATTTTCAGGATTTAATAGTTGTCTTGAAACAACTCCTGGATTTGATAATTCAACTATCTTCTCTTTACTTATGAATTCCATACTATACCTCCACAACCCCCGATTTTCCAGTTCTGTAAACCGAAATTAATGCTATTCAATACCGAATTCTTTTGCGTATATCATTGTGCCACGAACATCCGGAGCATTTTCGTTTATTTTATAAGTCATAAATTTTTTTCTCGAAACCTCAAAAGGCGCAAATATTCCAAAAGTATCCGCCGGTACATAGCCCGTTCTCGGATAATACTTTTCGCTTCCAAGCACAACGGAATAACCATATCCCAAATCCTTGGCGATTTTATGCCCTTCCGTTATCAAAGCCATTCCAATCCCTTTTCCCTGATACTCCGGTGAAACAGCCAGAGGGGCTAACGCTAAAACAATTGTCTGACCGACTCTTGCCTTTGTAAACATAATATGTCCTATAACTTTTCCGTTTTCTTCCGCAACCAGTGATAACTCAGGAATATAGTTTTCGCCTTTTCTTAATGCGACTACCAGATCCTGTTCATTGCCATCTGCGTGTTCTGCGCTGTCAAAAGCAGCTTTTACGACTGCATATATTGAATCATAATCTCTCGGTTCCTCTTTTCTTATATCCATACCATACCTCCGTAAATTCTGTTTTCTCAATTCTATAAACTGGAAGTTATCTATTTGCATAATCAATCAAAATCTTTTTGCAACTACTGCAACGATAAGCTTCACAATGAGGGATTCCGCCTGAACCTTTACTCAACTCCAAATCATCCGATTTTTTAATACGAAAAACTTTTGTCACATTATCAACTGCAAAAGTAATATCTCGTGAGCTCATTAGGTATCCTCTTATCATTTCTTCACCACAATATGGACATTTCATACTGATTTACCTCCTATAACTTCCGATTTTCAGCAATGTTATTTTTTATCAATTAGTTTAATTTTAAAGATGTTCTGCTGCCATTTCATTACATAATCTTTTTCGCCAGCAGCTTCATCCAGACCTTCTCCTTGAATTTCAAAGCCCTCTCTTTTATAAAAATGTATCGCCCTTACATTCTTCTGGTATACATTTAAATATAACTTACTCTTTCTATCTTTTATATAATCCAATAAACATTTGCCAATGCCATGCGACTGCTTTCCATCACAGACAAAAATGCCTTCTATATATTCATCACTCAACCCCACAAAGCCTTCTATATTATGATTATTCTCATATACATAGACTTCCGCTTGCTGCAACAGTTCCTTAACTAATTCAAAATTACTTTTCCAGTATTGGGCAGAAATGAAATTATGCGATTTCAGATTAGCTTCTAACCATATGGCAGCAACCGCATTTATATCTGCTTTATGTAATTCTCTAATCATAATAATTTTTCTCCTGCAACATGAAAATTATCTATCAATTACCCAATAATACTTATATGCATAAACAGGAACTAAGCCAGAACTTATGTATCCAACAAACACTATTTGTACCAGTAAAACGCATTATTTTGAGTATGAACTGACGCGCCCTTAGGTACTTGTTTACAAATAATGTGGACATCCATATAATCCGGCATAGGAGAAAGCATACCAATAATTCCCATTGGAATACATATTCCTGAAAGAAATGCATTAGGTGGGGATAAAAGAAATGCAGACAATGGTATTATACCTAGAAGCATAGGCATTAAACTCATTACGATAAATCGTCGTTTGCTGATTGGTTCATGACATACTGCAAACGCAGCAAACTTTTTTAAACATATTCCTATATAAACTTTTTGACCTTTTTCATAACAAATCCCATGTAAAGCTTCATGAACAGGCATTAACAACAGCCCAAGTATTATTCCTAATGGAACATATATAGGATTCATTGCTCTTTCACCCATAACAAACCATTTAATGTATATTATCGCATAACTAAAAATAAGTGGTAAAACACCATATGGTAAGCTGCTTTTAAAAATATTATCTGGTCTTTCTATTAGTTTTGCATTGTCTGGCAACGCATTTTCTGGAAAATCTGTATCCCATGATTTGTTACCGCACCATATTATTTCAGGCATAAATACAGAATACTTCTGCATTTTTTCTTTTTTTGTCATTTTATTCAATTCCCATTCTTTTTAGATAATCCGTCTTATCACCAACAGTAACACCCGGTACAACCTTTACATCTCCGCCAAGCCATACATTCTTTCCGATATGGATGGGTTTACCGTAACACCCACCATTTATTCTCTCTGTTGCATCAGTACAATGATTAGCCGCATACAATCCAACATTAGGTCCGAGTAATGTATGTGAACCAATTGTTACCTCGGCATAATCTGATTACGCAGTTCAACTTCTTCATCATGGGTTTTATTGTAAGCCTTGAACAGCTTTTTCGCTGCAACTCTTCTCTCAAATAAATCCTCATCAAAGTCATTATATATGACGCCCTGCTGTAACTTTTCCCATTCTGTCATTTGTTTTTTCCTTTTTTATTAAGTGCCATTATTGCCTGGCACTGATGGCTTATACTCTCTTATAAATAATTGGTTCATCATATCCAAATGTTCTTTTTCCATTAACTTCCATGCTTTCAGATACTTCCAGGCAGCTATCGGAAAACTTTTCCCAAAGCTTAAATGTCATTACCGGAGAAAACTGGCTTGTGCTGCCTCCCTCCCAGACTCCATTCTTTTCATGGTAAAGTGCCGGTATAAACTTTTCAGATTTTTTCATTTCAGCATAATCAACATCCTTCATAGAATTATATGAAAATGTATTCTTATCTTCTCCTGCTGGAATTTCATATGAAGAAAGAAGAATTCCATCCTCAGTTTCTGTGATAAGGAAAATGTGTGGTGATGCATGACGATTTCCATTGATTTCATAATAACTTTCTTCAACAACAAATTTCCCATTAAAATCCTTAGGAATATTTTTTATTTTATCATTACATATGGTATTGATGTGTTCTGCATAAGGATATATTTTTCCTGCCTTCTGCATCATATCAAACTGCTCTTTGTTATCAAAATGTCCTGTCATCATTCCTATAAATTTATCAAGTTTCATCTTATTTTTACCTCCATTTATTATATTTGGCTTATTGAAAGCTTTTTATCCCCAATCACCCTCCGCTTCATCCAGTTTCTTTACAAGTGTATTTTTTAGAACTGTAAAAGCGGGAATAAAAATATCACGTATCTGCGTAATTAATTCGTCTACTTCCTCTTCATTATATATATGAACAGAAGTATTTCGTTTTTTTAACATAAGAAGCCATATTTCAGAGTTATCAAGCTTCTTCATAAATCACGATACCATCCTTCTCTATCTCTTCTTTTAATTCTGCTGAAATTGGTGCATCTGCCTGTACAATATCAAACATCAGAAGTGAATTTATTTTTTCTTTGACATCCCAATAAAAGCCGTCAAAATCTCCACCATATACAGCAATATCTACGTCACTTCTCTCTGTATTCGTGCCTCTTGCTCGAGAACCAAACAGTATCACTTTGGTAATAGAATGTTCCTTTGCAAACGAAAATAGCTCTCTCAATATTTGATCTGGTAAATTGCATTTCATATTAAATATCCACCTCTTTATAAATCGGAAGTTATCAATACATATTCTTCCCAATAACAATAATTAGAACTTAAAAATATTCAATCCTGTTTCTTCATCATAAACCCTGTCTACACATCCATCTATAATGTCTATTACCATCTCACAAGTTGCGCTGACTATGGCTCTGTTGAGGTGTCCACCAAAGACTTCACCTTTGTCATTGCCTGCACTCATGTGCATATGAGTATAAAAATCTCCATTCATTGTGTTTATTGTTCCAGTTAAAGAAACAATTTCAAAACTGCCTTTGAATTCATGTGAATAATATTTCTTTTCATCTACATTATAAACGCCTGATGTAAAACTATTTATCGCACCTAAAGCATTAATACTAGCTAATTTTATATTTTCCTTTAATGCTATCTCTTTTACTTTTTCAAGAATTTCTTCTCCCCTGTCTATTCTTGCTATTATTTTATTACCAAATCTTCTGTAGTCCATGATTATCTCCTCTCATACGCGATACGTGGTGAGCCATCCTCTATATGTATAATCCCACATTTCCTGAACCCACACTTTTCCAATGCATTCTGCATGACCTTGTTATCATTGTGGGTGTCTATGCGGAGGTGCAAAATGCTGCCAGAACAGTATTCAACCACAGTTCTTACCATGCCTTTTACCTTACCATCACTCGCAACCCGGTGAATAACACCATACTCTGCGTCATCCATCCAGCTTCCATCCTCTATCACCTTATATGTGTCATCTTCCCCTATAAAAAACACAAATACACCATGAATACAGTCATCATCCTTAACAACATAAAGCTGCCCCACTGCAATATCAGACCACAGCAACGCCTGTGGAGGATAGTTATCCTTCCACTGGGTTGCATTACCTGTCTCTTTCATAAATTGTCTTGCCTGCTCATATATCGCCATGATTTGTGGCATGTCATTTTCAGAAGCTTTACTGATTACTAAATCCGACATAATCTGAATCCCCATTAAATTAATCTCTGAAATCAATTAAATCTCAGCTACGAATTCCTTTATAAGCTTAACTCCATTAGCAATTGCCTGTTTTTCAAATGTTGGATAATCAACAGTTGCACTATCATCTGCCTTGTCTGATATAGCACGGATAATTACAAATGGAACCTTATTAAGATACGCTGTGTGTGCAATTGATGCTCCTTCCATCTCTGTACAGAAGCCGTTAAAATTCTTAGTAATTCTCTCCTTAACTGCCTTATCAGAAATAAACTGGTCACCGCTTACAATACGTCCAACATGTGTTCCTATCTCTGGAATAACCTTTGCACATACATTTTTAGCAACCTCTATAAGATGCTTGTCGGCTGGGAATGATAATGTATCCATTCTTGGAACCTGACCTAATGGGTAACCAAAATTAGTCGCATCCATATCATGATGAAGAACATCACTTGATATAACAATGTCTCCGATATCAATAGCTGCATTTAAAGAACCTGCAATTCCTGTGTTGATAACATAATCAACCTTAAAATCATCTACAAGAATCTGTGTACAGATGGCAGCATTAACCTTGCCAATACCGCTGACAACAATAACAACATCCTTTCCAGAGAGCTTGCCAGCCCTGAATGTCATAGACGCCTTAGTTTCCTCTCTCTCAACATCCATAACAGCTACAATCTGCTCAACTTCTTCCTGCATTGCTCCAATAATTCCTATCATAAAGTTATCTCCATTCCTGCCCATCCGGGCATATATTATAATTTAATATGCATTTCTGGCATCAAGGTCTCTGAAAGTCTGCACTACAGCCCTGTCATACCTATCTGTAATTGTACGAAAATCCCCCTGATAATGCAACCACAATTGTATTAAACGGCTAAACGTGCTATACTTATGCCTGCTGGAAGCCACATCTCGCACATCAGTTATGGCTTCATGACTAAATTAACAATTACTATTATAACTATTATATTAATACACGCGATGTGCAGAAATGGAGTTAATTATGAAATACATGACAAAAGGCGTATGTTCAAGATCTATTGATTTTGATGTTGTTGACAATAAAGTTACTAATGTAAAATTTGAAGGTGGATGTTCTGGTAATACTCAGGGTGTTGCTGCCCTTGTTGAGGGTATGGACATTGACGAAGCTATCAAGCGTATGAAGAACATCAAATGTGGTTTCAAGCCAACATCCTGTCCAGACCAGCTTGCTATTGCTCTTGAGCAGTACAAAGCAGCTAACCAGTAATGGGAAAATATCGCATTACCCGGTTTAAACGGGCATATATTGAAATAACAAGTTCATGCAATCTATCCTGCTCATTCTGTCAGGAAACCAAACGTCCAGTTCATTTTATGTCTATTGAACAATTCGGACATGTAATTAAAGAGATTAAACCATTCACTAATTTTATATATCTGCATGTCAAAGGTGAACCTCTGCTTCATCCAGACCTTGAACAGATGCTTTCCATATGTGATGCCCAAGGTATTCAGGTTAATATCACTACTAACGGAACACTGCTTAAGAAAAATCTGGATATTCTTACGGCATCACCTGTACATCAGATTAACATTTCACTTCACAGTGCAGATGATAATGACTGTATCGACATGGATACATATTATAAAGATGTATTTGCCGCATGTGAGGAGATTATCGCCAAAACTCCGACAGAGATATCGCTTCGTCTATGGACTACAACGAATGCTGACGGACTGTTTGGAACAAGAAACCTCGACATCAAAAAGCAGCTTCATGTCAATGTACAGTCACCATTTGAATGGCCTGACACAACTAATGCTTATTGCAATGAGCGTGGTTTCTGTCAGGGACTTCGCACTCATTTTGCCGTTCTATGCGATGGCACAGTTGTTCCATGCTGTCTTGATGGCAATGGGGTCATGAATCTCGGCAATATATTCACAACACCTCTTGGCGATATATTGGCTGGCAGACGTGCCACAGATATATTTGACGGATTTAACAGGCGTTTTGCAGTTGAAAATCTCTGTATGCACTGTAGTTTCAAAGAAAGATTTAACAAGTAAGATTATTGAATAAATCGGACATAACATTTATTCAGACATAATTATAACAGAAAGGTTAATGTGTAATCATCATGAAAAAGATTATTTTAACAGGTGGTGGAACAGCCGGACACGTCACACCTAATATAGCTCTCATGCCATCTTTAAAGGAAGCCGGTTATGAGATATCTTATATCGGTTCTTACACTGGTATCGAGAAACAGCTTATCGAAGAAAAGGGTATACCTTACTATGGAATATCTTCTGGAAAGCTCCGCCGTTATAAGAGTCTTAAAAATCTAAGCGACCCATTCCGTGTTATTCACGGATATTTTCAGGCTAGAAAGCTTATGAAAAAGATTAAACCAGATATTGTATTCTCTAAAGGTGGCTTTGTGTCAGTTCCTGTTGTTCTGGCTGCTGCCCACAAGCGCATCCCTGTTATTATTCATGAATCAGATATGACACCGGGACTTGCCAATAAGATAGCTATGCGCGGTGCTAAAAAGATATGCTGCAATTTCCCTGAAACACTGAAATATCTTCCTGAAAACAAGGCTGTCCTCACCGGTTCTCCTATAAGAAAAGAGCTTCTCACAGGAAACCGCCTCGAAGCTGCCAAATTATGCGGCTTCAACTCATTAAAGCCTGTAATTCTCGTTGTCGGTGGAAGTACTGGTGCAGTCAAGGTTAACGACGCTGTCCGTGCGATACTGCCATCACTTCTTGAAGATTTTCAAGTTGTCCACCTGTGTGGTAAAGGAAAAACAGATGCTTCCCTTAACAACACTTCGGGATATGTACAATTTGAATATATCAACGAGCAGATGCGCGATCTGTTCGCCCTCGCTGACATAGTTATATCAAGAGCTGGTGCTAATGCAATCTGCGAACTTCTCGCCCTGCATAAGCCTAATCTTCTGATACCTTTATCTGCCAACGCAAGCCGTGGCGACCAGATTCTTAACGCCCGCTCATTCAAGGAACATGGCTATTCAATGGTAATGGAAGAGGAAGAAATCACTCCAGATAAGCTTCTTAACGCAGTGCATGAGCTGTACAAAAACAAAGGAACTTACATCAAAGCAATGGAATCAAGCCCACAGAGTGATGCGATTGATACTATAATGGAACTTATCAAAAAGACTTCTAAATAAATATTTTTACATTACACCGCAATGTGCACATAAAAAGTCCCGCAGCTAATTATAATAGCTACGGGACTTTAATATCTTATCTTTGTACGTCAAATGACGAATTATTCATAAGTCTCTTAATCTGGTCAACACTTGTGATGTTAGTATCGCCTCTGATAGCATGCTTCATTACAGATGATGCAACAGCAAAGTTGACTGTATCCTGTGGAGACATGTTATCCTCCATAAGAGCATATATAAGTCCTGATGAAAATGCATCTCCACCACCAACTCTATCGACAATCTCGAAGTTAATTGTCTTGCTCTCATAAGTCTTGCCGTCTGTATAATAGAACGCCTTGAGCGAATTATTGCTTCCTGAATGGACATATCTTACAGTTCTTGCGATAGCCTTCATATGGTACTGCTCATCAATAGCCTTGAATACTCTGTCCATATCCTCAAATGATGGATCCATTGTAAGACCATCCTTAACATCTGTTCCATCTGGATTGTATACATGAATTGGCTCAATACCGATAAGCACATCTACATAAGGAAGATACTTACTAAGTACATCTCTTGCAGTTGAGAATGACCATAATGTGCTTCTGAAATTAGGATCAAAGCTTACTGTAAGTCCAAGCTTCTTGGCAGCCTTAACAGCCTTATCAATCATTCTTCTACAGCTATATGATAATGCTGGTGTGATACCACTTAAATGAAGCCAGTCATAATCCTTTAATATCTCTTCAAAATCTGTCTGTCTATAGTCATATTCTGCAAATGCTGAACCTGCTCTGTCATAGATAACCTGAGATGGTCTTACAGATATACCTTCCTCAAGGTAATATACACCCATTCTACCATCAGCCTTGATAATATGCTTAGTATGCACATCATTAGCCTTCAGGTAATTAATAGCAGACTTACCTATATCTGTGTTAGGTAATACCGTCATAAATGTGCTATCAACTCCAAGATTAGCCAAAGAAACTGCTACGTTGGCTTCCGCTCCACCATAGTTAACAATGTAATTATGTGTAGAAACAATCTTCTCATAATTAGGAGGTGATAATCTTAACATCAACTCACCAATTGCAATAAACTTCATATCTCTGAGTCCTTCCTTATCCTTCTTACACAGCATGTCCACAATGCATCCATTATCAATTCTGATACCAGTATATGTACTATTCTGATAATCTACTCCGCATAATGTCCACACTATTTATATAAATTACTTAAAATCATACCTATCTTATAATACAACGGACTTGAATAAAATGCAATCTAAACATTCACTTTGACACCTATCCTTTGACACCTATCAGTCAATAAGTTATAATATTTATAGTATGGTGTAAGTGACAAAACAGCTTTTTCATTCCTTACGCAATCGTATTAAATGCGTGATAAACGCGGAATCGAGGATTATATGGATAACAATTTATTAAACATGGACGACCTCGCTGACGTATTCGCTCAGCTTGATTCAATAGAAGAAGAGGAAGCCCCTCTCACAGAAGAAGAGAAAGCATCTCAGAGAAGATACGAAGAGATTATCAAGAAGCACAAAACAACCAGTACATCGTTTCGTAAATAACTATACCAATCACGCAGGATGCAGATTCGAGTGTGCAAGTATAAAAATGTAGGCGTAGCGGGCTACGCCGAGGCTTTTATGCCTGTGCAATCGGATTTGCAGACAAGTGAGTGGTATAGTTATTTCGAAAACGATGTACTAGTAATAATCAACTGTAATTTTTGCTGATATTTCTTCTTATAACACCAGATATATGAAAATATTTGTCATTATAGGATGCAATTTTGTAATGATTTTGGATTTTTTAGCTTGATTTCATATGGAAAATCCAAAATCTGTCATTTTTCACTTCGTTAAACTAGACTTTTGGATTTCTACTAAAAAACATGCGAAAAAATCCACTTTCCCTATGAATTACGGATTTTTTCGCATGTTTTATTTATTTTCAGCCGAACCTGCTTTCTATTTCATTTATATTATGCTTTATTGGATTTTTCCACTATAAATCTTACAAAACATCCAATTCACTCTTATAATGTCCCTTTACTTTCTCAATCCCTTCAACAACTCAATCTCCCTTGCATATCCATCAAGCTCATTAGGTGTCTCCAGATAAAATGGCAGATCCTTCAAAGCAGGATGATTGATAATTCTTGTAAATGCCTCAACCCCGATAGACCCTTCACCAATCTTCTCATGTCTGTCCTTATGACTCTCAAATGGATTTTTAGAATCATTAATATGAACAGCCTTCAATCTATCAAGACCAATAACATCATCAAATTCTTTAAGCACCCCATCAAGATTACAAACAATATCATATCCCGCATCATACACATGACATGTATCAAGGCAAACCCCCAGATGCTCATCAAGCTCAACCTTATCAATAATTCTTCTTATCTCTTCAAAGCTCCTGCCAATCTCCGTTCCTTTACCCGCCATAGTCTCCAAAAGAACCTTAGTAGTCTGCTCCTTCTTAATCACAGTATTAAGAGTCTCCGCAATATAATCAATCCCTACATCAACTCCCTGCTTAACATGGCTTCCCGGATGAAAATTATACATATTCCCCGGCACATACTCCATCCTGTTCAAATCATCCTCAAAAGTCTCCAACGCAAATCTTCTAGTATCCGCATCCGCCGAACAAGCATTAAGCGTATAAGGTGCATGCGCCAGAATAACATCAATCCCATTCTCCTTAGCAAACTCCCTAAACGCATCTATATCCTTCTCATCAATAGGCTTAGCCGCCCCACCTCTAGGATTCCTTGTAAAAAACTGAAAAGTATTCCCTCCCAGCTCAACAATCTGTTTCCCCATATTCAAAAATCCCTTAGAAGTCGATAAATGACATCCAATCATAAACTTACTCATAAAAAAATCCTCCTATTTAAAGCCGCCGTCAGGCGCTGTATCTCGCTCCTCAAGCCAGCCGCCGCCAGGCGCTGTCTCTCCCCCGCCCACCACGCGTTCGCCGTCAGGCGGAGCCACCCCGTTGTAGACCTTTCGCAGTAGCGTAAGCCCGGCTGGGTGTGTGTGGGAATTTGCGACATTTGAAGCTTGTGTGGAATTGCTTAGTGTGCCGTAAGCAAACCCTAGTGGAAATCCGCCATGGACGGCGGATTTAGCGACACCGGACACGGATGTCCGTGTGGAGCGACACGACCGCCTGAGATAACCTCCCCGGCACACTTAGCAATTCCCGCAAGGTTCAACCGGAGCAAATTCCCACACACACCCAGCCGGGCGCCCCCACCGCCACAACTCTTCTACAACAACTGGCTATAAATATCCCGCTTCGACACCCCTCTATCCTTCGCCGCCTTCTTCATAGCCTCTTTCTTATCCATTCCCTGTCCAATATACATATTCACATGCTCCTCAACAGACATGCTCTCCCACGCAGCCGCAGCTTCCTCTTTAAGCTGGCTTCTGGATTTGCCCTCTATGACAAGCACATACTCACCTCTAGGCTCATTCTCATCATAATACTGAATCGCTTCCTCAAATGTCGTCAGGAACACATTCTCATGCTTCTTGGTAAGCTCCTTGCATATCGACAGTCTTCTATCCATTCCAAACACTTCCGCAAGCTCTCTTAATGTAGCTTTAAGCTTGTGAGGTGCCTCATACACTATAATTGTCCTTGTCTCATCGACAAGCTCCGCCAGTACTTCTTTTCTTTCCTTCTTGTCATATGGCAGAAATGCTTCAAAACAGAATCTTCTCGTTGGCAGCCCTGACATCGTAAGTGCCGTCACACATGCAACAGCTCCCGGAAGTGATGTAACAGTAATACCAGCCTCATGGCACTGCCTTACAAGTTCCTCTCCCGGATCAGAGATACCCGGTGTACCTGCATCAGTTATCAACGCAACATTAGCACCAGCGCGCATCTTATCCACAAGCACTCTTGCCTTGTCAACCTTGTTAAATTCATGATAACTTGTCATAGGAGTCTTAATCTCAAAATGATTAAGAAGCTTTATGCTGTTTCTTGTATCCTCTGCCGCAATAATGTCCGATTCTTTCAAAATTCTGAGAACACGGTAAGTTATATCTTCAAGATTACCGATTGGCGTTGCACACAGATACAGCATTCCCTGTCCCCTGCGCTCTGTTTTTCCACCATTATCATTAGTCATATCACCCATAACAAACCTCACATATATTTATTAAACTACAACACCATCTGATACAGCCATATCACAGCTTCAATACACTTCTGCCATCTGTAATCTCATGCCATCCCGTACAGCTTTAACAGTTCATTAGTATAACTTCCATCCTCTTCATACACCACAAGCGGTTTCTCGACAATAAGCTGCCCATTGCCACATTTGACAGTCTCAATAAGAACCATGTTGGCATCCTTGTCCGCATACGGATGAACCATTTTTATCCTCTTAGGCTCCATTTTATACTTCCTGCATAGCTCAAATATATCCACAAGCCTTCTTGGGCGATGCACCATGTAAAATCGTCCTTTTACTTTAAGGCTTTTGCCAGCTACACACACAACATCCTCAAGATTGCACAGTATCTCATGCCTTGCAACCGCCTTGGCACTGTCAGGATTGACAATTCCATGATTTTCATCCATATATGGTGGATTACAGGTTATAACGTCAAACAGCTCACCATTAAGAAGCTGCCTGTAATCCTTAATATTGCCATGGATCATCCTGATATCCGTCTCAAGTCCGTTAAGAACGACATTTCTACATGCAAGGTCAAAACTTACATCCTGAACCTCAATTCCCGTGTAAGATGTACACTCCGTCTTACCTCTCATAAGAATCGGAATCACGCCATTACCTGTGCACATATCAAGCACTTTATCCTTACTTCCTGCATTTGCAAATGAAGATAACAACACGGCGTCCATGCCGAAGCAGAAGCACGCCGTATTCTGTATAAGTCTATATCCTTTGCATTGCAGATCATCTATTCGCTCATTCTCATTAAGCTCGTTCTGCATCTATCAGTCATCGCTAATATGCGACTTTCCTTCCTTTCTCTCTAAAGCTTCAAGCTCCTTTAACTCCTTGTCATTGACATCATTCTTGTCATAACGCTTTCTAGGCTTGAATCTTAACTCTCCCACTGGATACTCACGTATCTCCTTCTCATCATTGTCAAGTGTAACAACAACCTTAACAAGCTGTCTTAACACATTCAAACTGTACACTTCACCCTTTAATTTCTCAGGTGTTGTGACATAATCACCAACTGCTGGAAGATGTGAATTAAGCTCCTCATATGTCTCCTGCTCGTTCTTTAAGCAGCACATAAGTCTTCCGCACACACCAGATATCTTAGTTGGATTAAGCGAAAGGTTCTGCTCCTTCGCCATCTTGATTGAAACCGGATTGAAGTCTGGTAAAAATGTTGCGCAGCACAATGGTCTTCCGCACACACCTATACCGCCTCTTAACTTGGCTTCATCCCTTACACCTATCTGTCTAAGCTCTATTCTTGTCTTAAACACTGCCGCAAGGTCTTTTACAAGCTCACGGAAATCAATTCTTCCATCTGCTGTAAAATAGAACAATACTTTATTATTATCAAATGTATATTCAACCTGAATAAGCTTCATATCCAGATTATGCTTCTTAATCTTCTCAAGACAGATATCAAATGCTTCCTTTTCCTTCTGTCTGTTCTTCAACTCTCTGTCATCATCATCCGGTGTGGCAATTCTTATAACCGCTTTAAGTGGCTGTACAACCTTGCTATCGTCAACCTCACGTATTCCAAGAACAACACTGCCGTACTCTACACCTCTTGCAGTCTCAACTATAACATGCTGTCCTGCCTCAATATTATCAAACCTGCCTGGCGCAAAAAAGTAAATCTTACCAGCCTGTCTGAATCTGACTCCAATAACCTTAGTCATTATATTTCTCCATTTCTATCTATATCAAATCCTGATGCTATGCCTCTTTGATTGTCATGATAAGAAGCTCAATAACAAGATCAAAGTTAACATTAGCTTTAAGACGTATCTTAACCTTATCTATCGCTGTGAGGATATTCTCCAGCCCTTCATATGAACACTGTGACCCGATAGTCTTGATAAGACCAATCTCATCCTTGAATATAAGTCCGTTAGTATCATTCGTGCTCTTAAATACAAGCACATCCCTGTACCACATTGAAAGCATATCAAGATAATCGTCTATAGATGCCTTGTAATCTGTGACAGCTTTTACCTCATTCATAATCTCTGTCACTGAATACTCTTTTGCATGCTTGACAACTCTTAATACTGATTCCTTCAGCTTTGCAAAATCAGATGACGTAGCAATTGCTACAGCCCTTCCTATATTGCCCTGTGCAAATCCTACTGCAAATTTAATCTCATAATCTGTCAAATCATAATTGTCTTTAAGATACTTAGTAACACACTCATCACCAACCGGCTTAAAATCAAGCCTTACGCATCTTGAAAGAATTGTCTGTAAGAATATGTCTGCATTAGTTGTAAGCAGAATTATTATTCCATATTCAGGTGGCTCCTCTATTGTCTTTAAAAGTGCATTCTGAGCCTGAACTGTAAGCTTCTCCGCCTCATCAACTATATATATCTTATATCTGTTGCTATATGGCTTAATCTGCATGTCACCTATAAGCTGTGCCCTGATGTCATCAACACCTATGCTTCCGCTTTTCTCATGACTAATCCATATAATATCAGGATTATTGCCTGATTCAGCCTGAATACATGAATGACATTCCATACATGGCTCACCCGTCTGTTTCTCACATTCAAGTGCAGCCGCAAATGCATTCGCCATCATCTTCTTGCCGCTTCCAAGTCCACCATTGAATATATAGGCGTGCGAAACCTTATTCATTCTAATGCCATTTTGCAAATGTTCTTTAATTTTATCGTGACCGTATATATCTGCAAATGTATTCATCTTTCTATCTCCATATCAGTTATGAAATAATCAGGTTGAAATATCTATAAGCATTCCCCTTATATCATCAATCTTGCCAACAATTGCCAGATGATCCTTCTCCTCTTTCATAAGCTCCGCAGCCAGATCATCAAGATTCTTATCCACAAGCTTCACAATTCCATATACCCTGTGTCTTCCTCTTCTGTCGAGGAAATTCTCTCTCGAAAATTCGTGTGATCTTGATGTTATCTCATTCATAAAGCCTTTGACAAGCTCACGGTATCTCTTCATATCCTTGATATCCATATGCTTGGCAATCTTATCGCCCTGCTCTGAGATATCCTGAATCATTCCTTTAAGCTTCTCAGCTAAATCCTTCTCTTCGATATTGCTTATGAGTGTGAACTTAAAGCTTTCATCACCACTTTTGACACTCTGCTTGTTATCAACCTGTTGTGTGCTGGTAACCTCATTTACCTTGATATCCATTATATCATCAACTCCTTGCGTATAGCAACTTTTACTTCATTAATACAATCCTCAAGCTCTGTATTATTGAAAAATCTTTTTGTTATGTGGCAGTTCGTTATATTTTCCTCAGAAAAATCCTTTGCATCAGCCAGAAATCTTCGGCACATCTCCTCGTATCGTGGAATTTCCTGCTTTCTCTCACGTTTAAGTGCCCTTTCCAGCCTGATTCCGTCATCCACTTCTATATATATCGGCATTATATGTTCATTACCATAGTATCTGCAAAATGCATTATATGCCTCAAGGGTTCCTATCACAATATATCTGTCGCCGCTGTTAAGATTTACCTGTCCGTCATCAACTGTGAAATATTTCCACATGCCATATACTGTGTCATAACATCTCATCTCGATAATCTTGCCGGCATCTTTTAATTCATCCGCCACAGCATCATCAACAAAATGGTATTCAACGCCATCTGTCTCACCACTTCTCATCGGTCTTGTTGTATACATTGTAATTGTATTTAGATTAAGCTCCTCATCTTCACACAGAGCCTTGTATATCTTATCCTTACCTGATGCACTTTTTCCCATTATAAATGCAATCTCAGCCATTACTAAATCCTCGTACACATTTAATCTTCATATCTTCTGTAAGTCCTAGAACTTCCAATCCATGCTCTTTTCCACTCTTTAGCATGTTAATTATATCCTCAGTCACCACCTCTCCTGGATTAACCAGATTAATTCCCGGTGGATATATGCCCACAGCATCACCCGCAATGCATCCTGCGCTCGCTTCCAATTCAACCATATCTGTCTCAGCATTAAGCGCATCATATATGGACATTACTATCCTGGGATATACATTATTGTCTATATCGGACATATATTCCTGTATTGAGTCATTGTCACTATCCAATGATATATCAAAATCTTCACTGTCAAGATTTCTCAATGCCTGTAGGAATCTCACATATCCCTCATCTGTATCTCCTATGCTTGTCATGGCAATCACATATTTCTCTGATGCCATCTCAAGCTCTATCTTATAAATCTCACGAAGCTGTCTGGAAAGCAATGCTCCGTCTTTGACAATAAGAACAATCTTAGATATATCATCTGTTTCAAGCAGCTTAATATATTTAAGTTTTCCTATCTCTTCTCTTAGTTTAATTAATCTTTCAACATATTTATCAAATAAATCTTTAGCATTATCCTTTAAAAGGGTTATACAATTATCAATACTTGCCATAAGTATATAAGACGGACTAGTTGACTGATACATATTCCAGTACATTCTTATACGCTCCACGTCAATCCTTCCATAGTTAACCATAAGTAATGCCGTCTGTGTAAATGCTGGCAATGTCTTATGAATACTCATAATAACTGCATCCGCACCCAGTCTTACCGCATTGACCGGAAATGCTTCATGAAATCCAAAATGTGCTCCATGTGCTTCATCAACTATAAGCACCGCACCATATCTGTGGACAACATCTGCAATCGCTCTCACATCACTGACTATTCCCTCATATGTCGGTGATGTTATTATGACTGCCTTAATATCGTTATCTTTTCTATCCTTTAATATGGCTTCAATCTCTTCTGCTTTTACCTCTCCATATATTCCAGCTTCCCTGTTAATCATATCTGGATATATATACACTGGATTAAGCTGTCCAAGATATAGTGAGTTAATCACTGAACGATGTACATTTCTTGCAACTATGACATTATCCCCTGCCTTAGCCGCTCCACATATCGCCGCCATTATTCCTGCCGAACTTCCATTAACCAGTAAAAATGCTTCATCAGCCCCATATAATCTGGCTGCCTCTTTAGCACAGTCTCTTATTATTCCTGTTGCATGATGCAGGTTATCAAACCCTGTAACCTCGGTTATGTCTATTTTTACCGGGTCAGGCATGCTTATCAGCTCTTTATTGCGCTTCGCTCCGGGCATGTGCATAGGAAGAATATCCTCATATTCTAATTCTTTAAGCTTATCAAACAGCTCTCCCATGTACACCCCCATGTTATCTATTCATAATTACCATCACAATGCTGTTATATGTGGTTCATACACATTTATAATATTATTCTGTCACAATTAATTTAACTGTCTTACTATCTGTGCTTCCAATGGCATCTGTTACTTTATAAGTAATAGAGTATTCACCTGCCTGGTCAAATGTATATCTTCCTATAGTAATAATCTTGCTTGTAATATCATTGCCACATGTATCTGAAGCTGTAACACCATTTAAAATATTAACATCTTCACCTATCTTACATGTTATATCTGATGCACCTGAAATCTTAGCTGAATAATCTTTCCATGGATTATTCTCATCTGGGTCAGTTGGATCCCATCCAGCATTAACGCTGTCTAATGGAATCTTAATTGTCTCTGGCTTACCTAATGGTCCTGGATTCTCAGCATCATCATATATGGTTACTCTTGTATTAACTGGGCAATTATCATATATCCACTTAACATCTCTTACGCATAATCTCACGCATCCAAGTGATGCAAATGAACCAAGCTTATTAAATTCCTCTGTCTCAAGAGTTGACTTGTCTGTCTTAAGATAAGGAACTGAATGGAAAAGATATCCGTCATATATTCTGTTAGCATACTGTCCATAAGTATCATCAACCATAAGTCTCCACTGATACTTATTAGAAGTTGCAAAATCTGTTCCTATAATAGTCTCTTCTCCAGCACGTCCACATGAGCAGGCAAAGGCTTTAACAGGTATTGTATACTCACCATTAGAATCTATTCCGTATACTGTAACGCAATTGGCAGCTCTGTTAACTCTTATATAATAAGGATATCTTACATCTTCTGGTGGTGTATAAGTCACTTCTGTTGACTCTGGCTCTTTGTCCTCATGCCATACAACCTCTCTTGGTGCTTCTGTGACATGCTCTGTCTTATTATTCTTATCTTCTTTAACTTTCTTCTCACCTGTTGAAAAGAATCCAAAACTGAATATCTTCATTAATATAACAAGAACAACTACTATTGCAACAACACCTATTCCGCTATATATAAGAATCAGGTCAAGATTCCTTCTGAACCAGCTTTTACGTCTTCTAAGATATTTATAGTTAATATTACCTTTACTCATCATGTATCCCCTTAATTATTAATCAATCAAATCTATTAAAGTATATCCTGAAATGTCTAATATTCTCTAATATGTACAAATAAATCTATTTTAAAGTCTCGCTAACATAATACCACATATATATAATAAATACGAGATTGTTTTTATTATAGTGGCTTAATTTAATAAAATCTTAATTTAATAAAATAATAAAAGGCCTGTATTAAAATAATACAGGCCTAAAAATAAAAAAGTGCCTAGAGCCGGAATCGAACCAGCGACACGAGGATTTTCAGTCCTCTGCTCTACCGACTGAGCTATGAAGCCAGGTTATGAGCCCAATAGACATATAGTGGAGTAAATTCCACATATCATTATTTCGCAATAATGAATTTCTGATTTGATGCAATCGCCACAGACATAAATTCCGATAGTTGTTACCGTACTGATATTAAGACTCATATATTTAAAAATATGCCTTAAATATATTTATTATATTCTTAGCATCTTTTTACAAAAAAATGGCGGTTCCGACGGGACTTGAACCCGCGATCTTCTGCGTGACAGGCAGACGTGATAACCACTACACCACGGAACCATTGGTTGCGGGAGAAGGATTTGAACCTACGACCTTTGGGTTATGAGCCCAACGAGCTACCGAGCTGCTCCATCCCGCGATAAACAAAATACTATGGCGGAGGAAAAGGGATTCGAACCCCTGCGTCGCTTTCACGGCCTCCCGGTTTTCAAGACCGGTCCCTTCAACCAGACTTGGGTATTCCTCCATAATAGATGGTGCCTAAGGTCGGACTTGAACCGACACGAGGGTTGAATCTCGCAGGATTTTAAGTCCTGTGCGTCTACCTATTCCGCCACTCAGGCATCTATTTAGTCACACTTTTTCGTGTTGACTAGTTCATTATATAACATTTTTTTAAGTTTGACAACCATTTTTTTGAATTTTTTTTATTTTTTTTTATATTTTTTGCTTTTTTTACTTGTTTTTTAGCAAAAATAATAGTTTTTCTTTTTAAATTATTGTTTTAAAAATAATATTGTGCTATAATATGAATGTCTTGAGAGAAGAGTGGCATCAAAATCCACTCTTTAATATTTATTAGGAGGTAGTATGATAGAGAAAAAGGTTCGAGAATTAATTGAAAAAGATGTTAATGCTGCTGGTGTTGTTATTGATAGCATAGTATATGAAAAAGAAAATGGAAATTATTTTTTAAGAATTGTTATTGATAATGAAGATGGTATTGATATCGACAAATGTGTGGAGATAACTAATATTGTTAATCCATTATTAGATAATGTAAATATTATTGATGATAGTTATATATTAGATATATCTTCTAAGGAGAAGGGAGTATAAAAAATGAATTCAAAACAAGTTAAAGAATTTTTAAAAGCATTAGATCACATTGTTGAAGAAAAGGGTATAGATAGAAGTATTGTAGTTGAAGCTATGGAACAAGGACTTGCTGCAGCTTATAAGAAAAATGAAGGAATACCAAATGTTAGAGTAGAAGTTAATCCTGATACTGGTGAAATTAAAGTATTTAAATTTAAGAATGTAGTTGAAGAAGTTCAAAATGAAAAAGGAGAAATATCTTTAGAAGATGCTAGAAAGATTGTTCCTGATATTGAAGTTGGTGAAACTATAGAAGAAAGATTATATACAGATAAAGAATTTGGTCGTGTAGCAGCTGGTACTGCTAAGCAAGTTGTAGTTCAAAGAATAAAGGAAGCTGAAAAAGAAAGTGTTAATGAAGAATTTAAAGATTGTAAAGATGAACTATTAGTTGGAACATTAGAAAGAGAAGACCAATTTAATTATTATGTAAATCTTGGTAGAAGTTTTGGTATTTTACCTAAGGATGAAATAATCCCTGGTGAAAAATTAGAAATGGGTTCTTCAATTAAAGCTTATGTTTCTAAATTAGAAATAGGTCCTAAGGGTCCATTTATATTGCTTTCTAGAAGTCATTATGGATATTTAAAGAGATTATTGGAACTTGAAATACCTGAATTATCAGATGGAACAATTATGTTATATTCTGTTGCTAGGGAAGCAGGTAGTAGAAGTAAAATAGCAGTTTATTCAAATAATCCAAAAGTTGAACCTATTGGAGCAATTATTGGTGAAAAGGGTTCAAGAATTGGTAGAATTTTATCTGGTTTAAGTGGTGAAAAGATTGATGTTGTTTTATATGATAAAGATCCAGTTCAATTTATTAAAAATGCACTTAGTCCTGCGAAGAATTTAGATGTTACTATTACTGATGAAAAGAAGAAAGAAGTTTTAGTTCTTGCGGATAAGGACAATTTATCTTTAGCAATTGGTAAGAAAGGACAAAATGTTAGACTTGCTTCAAGACTTACACATTATAAATTAAATGTTCAAAAAAAAGAAGAAGTTTATACATTAGGAAGTAATGAAGAATAAAAAGATTCCTCTTAGAACTTGTGTAATTACAAAAGAAAAATTACCTAAGCAAGAATTAATAAGAGTTGTAAAAGATAATGAAAATAATGTTTTTATAGATTTAACTGGAAAAAGTAATGGTCGTGGTGCATATATTAAAAGAGATATAAATGTACTTGATACTGCAATTAAGACTAAGGCGTTAAGTCGTCAATTAGAAGTAGAAATACCAGATGAAGTTTATGAGGAGTTAAGAAAAATAATAGAAAAATAATGGAGGTGATACCTATGATGAGTGTATCTGAATATGCAAGTGATGTTGGTAAAACTGTATCACAAATAATTGAATTATGTAAAAAATTAGAAATTAAAGTAAATGATGAGGATGATTTTTTAGATGATGAAGCAATAATTCTTTTGGATAATGAACTTGATTCAATTAGTGATGAAGTAGAAGAATTTGATGAAGAAGAGTTTGAAGATAGTTATGAAGAGGAATTAGAAGAAGTTAAAAGTGATATTAAAAGTAAGCAACAAGTGCAAGGTAGTAAACCTAATTTTAAAAAGAGTGATAATAAAAAAATTGATAATGTAAGTAAGAAGTTAAATAATAAGAAGAATGATAAAAATGATTTTAATAAAAAAAGAAAAGAAATGTATAAACATAAAGAAAAGTTACAATCTAATTTAGTACAGGATTCTGATAATGTTGTTTTATATACTGATAATATGACTGTTAGTGAACTTGCAAATAGTTTAGGTGTTAGTGTTACTGAGGTTATTAAGAAATTAATGGGGCTTGGTATGATGATGACTATTAACGCAAGTGTTGATTTTGATACTTCAGAAATTATTGCTAATGAATTTAATAAGGTATTAAAGAAAGAAACAACAAGGGATGAAACAAATTTTGAAGAATTAGAAATGATAGATGATGTGAATGATTTGGTAGAGCGTCCACCAGTTGTAACTATTATGGGACATGTTGATCATGGTAAGACAACACTTCTTGATACTATAAGAAAAAGTAATGTTGCAGAAGGTGAAGCAGGTGGAATTACTCAAGCAATCGGAGCATATCAAATAAATACAAATGGAAAACTAATTACATTTATTGATACTCCAGGACATGCGGCATTTACTGAAATGCGTGCTAGAGGAGCAAGTATAACTGATATAGTTATTATAATAGTTGCTGCAGATGATGGAGTGATGCCTCAAACTAAGGAAGCAATTGATCATGCTAAGGCTGCAAATGTTCCAATAATTGTAGCGGTTAATAAGATGGATAAACCTGATGCTAATCCTGAGAGAGTTCTTACTGAGATGTCTAATTATGGTATTGTACCTGATTCATGGGGTGGAGATACTATGTTTGTTAATATTTCTGCGAAGACTGGTATGGGTATTGACGAACTATTA
>URGC01000029.1 GCA_900547255.1 uncultured Eubacterium sp.
TTCTCTTACTTTTCCTTCATAAAGTAACTTTAAATCTCCCATGATTTGCACCTTTCTTATATCTTATTGTTAATTTTGTTATATGGATTCAAATATAAACCCATGCTTAAAAATTATATAACATGCATACTTTAAAATCAATAGACATTTACTTGCATAATTACCCTTATAAGTGTATCATTAATGCATAACAGCGTTTCAGCTTGCTAGCTGGTACGCTCCAGTATCGGAGGGGGTTTTATGGTGGAAAAACGTAAATGTAAAAGAGTTAAGGCAGACCTCAAATTAACAGTATCATCTCTTTTTAAGCAGAATAATGTTAATGTTGAGCATGTAGATGCTCCTATCACCGTAACTAATATATCAAGAAGCGGTATCGGGTTCATCTCTAAAGGTGTATTTCCAGAAGGATATTATTTTAATGCGGCATTGAAGCTTGGAAGTGAAGAAGACATTCTTTACTGTGTAGTCAAGATAATCAGAAGCCAGCCAACAGAAGACAAGGACGTATACGTATATGGATGCGAATTTGTCGGCATGCCTGGCATATTGAATTATATATTTGATGAGTACGAGGCTGAAGCCGAGGCAGAGTAATCAAATGTGAGCATGAGCAGATTAATCTATATTTTGGATTTTTCTGCTCATTTCTTTATATTAAATCCAAAATGATTACTTTTACACTTCGCTAAACCAGCAATTTTTCTTTTTATCAAAAAAGCTGCGGAAAAATCCAATTTCAACCGAAATCTCGGATTTTCCCGCAACTTTTATTCATATGAACCCAAAAGACATAACCCATGCCTCGTGATTTCACATTTTTTTGGATTTTTCATTTTAATTTTGTTAATTCAAGCCAAATTGACTAACCGCCTGTATTAATCTAAGACAAATCAGCCAATCTCATATGCCAATTCAAGCTAATCATCTAGTCTCTTGCACTAATTTAAGACAAACCAGCCCGATATCCACAAAATCATCTTTATCTCGCAAGCCATCCACCATCTACAGCAAGGACGAATCCATTGACATAATCAGATGCCGCAGATGCAAGATATACAACAGCTCCCTGCATGTCTTCTGGTGTTCCCCATCTTCCAGCAGGAATTCTGTCTATTATAGCCTCATTTCTGTCTCCGTCAGCGCGTAACTGTGCAGTATTGTTAGTTGCCATGTATCCCGGCGCAATACCATTGACATTAATATTGTATTTTGCCCATTCATTAGCCATAGCCTTAGTAAGACCCATAACCGCACTTTTACTTGCCGCATATGAAGGAACTCTTATTCCACCCTGATATGAAAGCATTGAGCATACATTGATTATCTTGCCGCCTGACTGCTGCTTGATAAACTGCTTTGCAAATGCCTGACTCAAGAAAAATACCATCTTCTGGTTAACCTGAATTACGCTGTCCCAGTTATCCTCGTTGAATTCTATGGCATCCTGTCTCTTGATAAGTCCTGCATTATTGACAAGAATGTCAACTCTGCCATATGCATTTAAAGATTCATCAAGCACCTTTTGTACTGACTGCATATCTGAGAGGTCAGCCCTTACCTCCACAAACTGTCCACCATCTTTTTCAATAAGTGCCTTTGTCTCGTCACACTCTCTTCTTGCAACGCCGACAACCTTGGCTCCAGCCTGTGCAAGCGCAATCGCCATACCCTGTCCAAGTCCAGTATTGGCTCCTGTTACAACAGCTGCTCTGCCGTCAAGTTTAAACATATCGAGTATCATAATGAATTCCCCTTTATCATATATTTTACAGAAGTTCTTTTAATATCTTGTTAACCATTCCTGGGTTGGCTTT
Source organism: uncultured Eubacterium sp. (assembly GCA_900547255.1). Classification (GTDB taxonomy): domain Bacteria; phylum Bacillota; class Clostridia; order Lachnospirales; family Lachnospiraceae; genus Lachnospira. The sequence goes on from URGC01000029.1 coordinate 1,818, forward strand.
ACCCTTCATAGCCTTCATAGTCTGACCTACGAGGAAGCCCATAGCCTTCTCTTTACCACTTCTGTAATCTGCTACTGACTGTGGATTATCAGCTATAATCTTCTCGATTGTAGAACGAAGCTCGCCCTCATCATTAACCTGTCCAAGACCATGTTCCTTAACATAACTTTCAGGATCAACATTCTCATCAAATATAACTGCAAATACATCCTTTGCAACATTACCATTAATAGTTCCAGCCTCAACAAGAGCAATAAGCTTTGCAAGGTTTTCTGGAGAGAATTTGATATCTTCTGGATCAAGGCTCCTGTCCTTTAAGATTCTCATAGTCTCGCCAAGAATCCAGTTAGATACCTTCTTAGGCTGGTTACAGATTGCTGTAGTTGCCTCAAATATATCAGCAAGCTTCTTAGAATCTGTTATAAGACCTATATCATACTCTGGAATACCATATTCTTCTGCATATCTGGCCATTTTCTCTGTCTTGAACTCAGGCTGGCGTGAACGTATCTCATCAAGCCATTCATCTGATATATTGAGAGGTACAAGGTCTGGGTCTGGGAAATATCTGTAATCCTGTGCATCTTCCTTAGAACGCATAGCGTAAGAATATGCCTTATTATCATCCCATCTTCTTGTCTCTTGGACAACCTTTTCACCAGACTCGATTAAATCAATCTGTCTGTTCTTCTCTGCCTCTATCGCTCTCGCAATAGCTGAGAAAGAATTCAGGTTCTTAGTCTCTGTTCTTGTACCGAATTCCTCTGCGCCGACTTCTCTTACAGATAAGTTAACATCAGCTCTCATTGAACCTTCCTGAAGCTTACAGTCTGATGCTCCAAGATACTGGATTATCAGTCTTAACTTCTCAAGATATGCAATTACTTCCTCTGCGCTTCTCATATCTGGCTCAGATACTATCTCTATAAGAGGCACACCTGAACGGTTATAATCCACATAAGATACATCTTCCCAGTCATCATGGACAAGCTTACCAGCATCCTCTTCCATGTGGATTTCATGTATTCTTATGGCTTTCTTAGTTCCATCTTCAAGCTCGATATCAACATGTCCGTTGCGGCATATTGGAAGATAGAGCTGTGATATCTGATAATTCTGTGGATTATCAGGATAGAAATAATTCTTTCTATCAAATTTACAATTCTTAGTTATTGCACAGTTAGTTGCAAGACCAACTGCTGCTGCATATTCAACAACCTTTTTATTAAGTACTGGAAGAGAACCCGGCATACCTGTACACACAGGGCATGTATGAGTATTAGGTGCTCCGCCAAATGCTGTTGAACAGCCGCAGAATATCTTAGTCTTAGTTGCAAGCTCAACATGAACTTCAAGACCTATAACTGTTTCGTACTGTTTAGACATACCCATACCTCCTACATGAACTTTCCGCGTGCCTGCTCATATGAATAAGCCGCTCTAATAAGATTCTTTTCCTTGAAGCAGTCACCTATCATCTGGACACCGATTGGAAGTCCCTTTGAATCCTTGCCGCAAGGAAGGCTGATTCCTGGAAGACCTGCAAGGTTAACAGATATTGTGTAGATATCTGAAAGGTACATCTTGATTGGGTCTGATAATGATGAACCAAGCTCAGGTGCTGTAGTTGGTGCTACAGGGCATATGATAAGGTCATATTTAGCGAATGCCTCATCAAATGCTTTTTTAATCATAGCCTTAACTCTCAGTGCCTTTAAATAATATGCATCATAATAACCTGAGCTTAATACGAATGAACCAAGCATGATTCTTCTCTTAACCTCTGGTCCAAAGCCCTCTGAACGAGTCTTCTTGTACATGTTATGAAGTCCCTCATAATCACTCGCTCTGTAACCATATTTAACGCCGTCAAATCTTTCAAGGTTAGAACTTGCCTCTGCTGCTGCAATTGTGTAGTAAGTTGGAATAGCATACTCTACAAGGCTTAAATCAAATTCTTCAACAACTGCGCCCTTTGACTCAAGCGTCTTTGCAACATTAAGGACTGCCTCCTTAACTTCGCCGTCTAATCCGTCTCCAAAGTAATCTCTTGGAATACCTATCTTTAATCCCTTAACATCATCTACAAGTGCTGATGTAAAGTCTGTATCTTCTCTCTCAACCGATGTTGAATCCTTAGGGTCATGTGCCGCAATTACTTCCATAATAGTTGCACAGTCTGTTACATCCTTACAGAGAGGTCCAATCTGGTCAAGTGATGAACCATAAGCTATAAGTCCGTATCTTGATACTGTTCCGTATGTTGGCTTCATACCTACAACACCACAGTATGATGCAGGCTGTCTGATTGAACCACCTGTATCAGAACCAAGTGCCGCAAAACATTCATTTGCAGCTACAGCGGCTGCTGAACCACCTGATGAACCACCCGGAACATGCTCTATGTTGCGTGGATTCTTAGTTGCTCCATAATATGAAGTCTCTGTTGTAGAACCCATGGCAAATTCATCCATGTTAGTCTTACCAACGATAACAGCACCAGCATCTGTAAGACGCTTAACTGCCTCTGAGTCAAACTGCGGAATGAAATTCTCTAATATCTTAGATGAACATGTTGTAAGAACTCCCTTAGTACACATGTTATCTTTAATTGCAAATGGAACACCTGCTAATAGGCCTGTAAGTGTGCCAGCTTCGATTTTATCCTGAGCTTCCTTTGCAGCCTTTCTTGCCGCTTCTTTATCAAATGTTACATAACAGTTAAGGTTGCTCTCTTCTTTTTCAATCTGTGCAATTACTGCTTCCATAGCATCTACTGCGCTGGTTTTACCAGCCTTGATTGCTTCGGCAAGCTCCACCGCACTCATATTCAATAAATCCATACAATCCTCCTGCGATGATTAATCAACTGTCTTAGGCACAACAAATGATGTATCGTGTCTTTCTGGAGCATTAGCAAGAGTTGCCTCACTTCCATCTCCATTAGTAACTACATCTTCTCTCATGACGTTCTCTACCGGGAACACATGTGACATTGGCTCAATACCTGTTGTATCAAGCTCACCAAGCTTGTCTATATAATCAAGCATGCTTGCCATATCCTTCTTTGCCTGTTCTTTCTCTTCGTCAGAAAGTTCAAGCTTGGCAAGGATACCAACATACTCTATTGTTGCATCATCAATTACGTTAGCCATTAAGCTGCTCCTTTCATAGATGTATTATTGTCTTATGGTTCAAAAGCTTTTTGTATGAATACAAACAGCTTTTGAACTTCCAACTACAGAGTTATTCTAATTAATCACGAACCTTAATGTGAACCTCTCTTAACTGCTGCTCTGTAACTTCGTTAGGAGCACCACACATAAGATCCTGTGCTGTACCACTCATTGGGAATGGAATAATCTCTCTGATGTTCTCTTCATTTCTAAGGAGCATAATCATTCTGTCGACACCTGGAGCCATACCTGCGTGTGGTGGTGCACCGAACTGAAATGCATTGTAGAGTGCTCCGAACTTATTCTTTAATACTTCCTCATCATATCCTGCAATCTCAAATGCCTTAACCATAATCTGCATATCATGGTTACGTACAGCACCTGATGAAAGTTCAATACCATTGCATACAATATCATACTGATAAGCGAGAATATCAAGTGGGTCCATTGTATTAAGAGCCTCAAGTCCGCCCTGTGGCATAGAGAATGGGTTATGTGTAAATCCAATCTTCTTAGTCTCTGGATCTTTCTCAAACATAGGGAAATCGTTAACATAGCAGAAACGGTATGCGTTCTTCTCTATAAGGTCAAGTCTCTCACCAAGTTCATTTCTAATCTGTCCTGCATAGAATGCAGCCTTGTCCTCTTTATCAGCGATGAAGAAGATTGTATCGCCTGCCTGAAGTCCTGCAAGTTCTCTGATTTCTCCCTTTAACTCATCTGGGATGAACTTATCGATTGGTCCCTTGTATGAAAGGTCGTCTAATACTTCAAGGTAACCAAGTCCGCCCATACCGATTCCTGTAGCGAATTTGAGAAGCTTCTCATGCTGTCCCTTTGATAACTTTGCGTGAACATTTATTGCTCTTACAGTCTTATTCTGGAATGGCTTAAATGTACATTTGTTAAAGAAATCTGATAAATCAATAATTCTAAGTGGATTTCTAAGGTCTGGCTTATCTGAACCAAACTCAAGCATAGCCTGCTTGTAGCTGATGATTGGATAAGGAGCCTGTGTTACTTCGTATCCTTCTGGTGCAAATTTAGCAAATGTCTCTGTAAGAACTTCCTCACCTACTCTGAATACGTCTTCCTGTGTAGCAAAGCTCATCTCAAAGTCAAGCTGATAGAATTCTCCTGGTGAACGGTCAGCTCTTGCATCCTCATCTCTGAAACATGGTGCTATCTGGAAATATTTATCAAATCCAGATACCATAAGGAGCTGCTTATACTGCTGTGGTGCCTGTGGAAGAGCATAGAACTTACCCTTATACTTTCTTGATGGAACGATATAATCTCTTGCTCCCTCTGGTGATGAAGCACAAAGGATTGGAGTCTGGATTTCAAGGAATCCCATATCTGTCATCTTCTGTCTTAAAAATGCTATAACCTTAGAACGGAAGATGATATTATCTTTAACCTTCTGATTTCTTAAATCGAGGTATCTATATTTAAGACGTACATCCTCTCTTACTTCCTTAGAAGTCATAACTTCGAATGGAAGCTGCTGGTAAACCTGTCCAAGTATTGTTATCTTCTTAGCTTCAAGCTCGATTGTACCTGATGGAATCTTAGGATTGTATGTCTCCTCGTCTCTCTGCTCCATGATACCTTCTACTGATATACATACTTCCTTATGGATTCCGTCAAGAAGTGATGTATCACGAAGTACCACCTGTAATACGCCATACATATCTCTTAAATCGATGAATGATACTCCACCGTGGTCTCTGATATTCTCAACCCATCCTGAAACCTTTAATTCCTTGCCGATGTCGCTTTCGCTTACATTCTGCAATGTTGTGTCTCTGTAAATGTTACCCATTGTTACCTCCTAGATAAAATAAATATAAAACTTTCTATTCCGGGTCTTTAGCTGAATTTCATCATTAAAATTGCTGAGCATTTCCTAATCTCACTTCGTCACTTTGTTCCTTGTTTGATAAGGAATTGCTCAAAAAAAGTCCCGGAATACTTGTATTGTATTCCGGGACGAATAATCATGTTATCCGCGGTACCACCCGCATTGAAAAGCTATTGCTCTTCCTCTCTATACATTTAACGCATGTCACGTAACAGGCTAGACCAGTTCTTCTATACATTACTTATGAGCAGCCCCATATGAGTGCCTCATAATAAACATATATAGAAATATCAGGGATTATGAAATCTACAGCTTCACCTGTTCAACTCCAGAGTGTTCCTCTTAACAATTCCCTGCGTATGCTCTCAGCCGATGACATAACTTTCCTGTCAGGTTCCATGAAAAGAAGTCTCTTTCATAGTCTTTTGATATTCAAATATAATGTATAATATCATATATAGTCATTATTTGTAAAGAATGTATTTTTTATTATTTTTTATATTAATGAATTTTTCCGCGCCCGGCAGCCAGCCCAGAGTCCTAACAGCGCAGAAAAATTATTAAAAAATCATAAAAAAAGTGTTGACAAATGTAAAACAAGATACTATCATACAACGTAATTCAACAGTCAAATGCGAAGAACAGGACATGACTTCTTCATAGCACCGCTTACAGAAAGCCGCGATTAATGAGAAACGGCAGCAAGGAATGAATTAGCCCTCACCTGCGAGCAGTTCTGGTGAAAGGCAGACAAAGGCGTCTGATATGTGTTAGATTTCTAGTTTATGCTGATTAGTTGGAACCGGTACCCATCGTTAACAGGGCATGCCATAAGGTTGATATCGGCTGAGTGGCAGTAGAGAGGTCGACACGTTCGGCAAGCAAAGTGGTAACGCGGATGTAATATGAATTTTACCTTCGTCTTTGCACAGAATCCATACATTGGATATGTGCATGGGCGGAGGTTTTTTTATTCCTATCAGCACCTGAATGTTCATTAGCTGCATGGTTTCCATAATTACTCACAAGCTCCCCTCAAGTGTTTGACTGAAGAAATAAAATAATTTAGGAGATAAAGATTATGAACACATTAGTAATCGTTTTAATCGCGGCAGTTGTATTATTTGCAGCTTATGTATTCTACGGCCGTTGGTTAGCAAACAAATGGGGAATCAACCCAGAAGCAAAGACACCTGCCGTTAAGTATAATGACGGCAAAGATTTCGTTCCTACTAACGGATGGACAGTATTCAGCCATCAGTTTTCATCTATCGCTGGTGCAGGTCCTGTAACTGGTGCTATTCAGGCAGCAGCATTTGGATGGTTACCAGTTTTACTCTGGATACTTATCGGTGGCGTATTCTTCGGTGCTGTTACAGACTTCGGTGCTCTGTATGCATCAGTTAAGAACGAAGGTAAGTCAATGGGTATGATTATCGAGAAATATATTGGTAAGTTTGGTCGTAAGATTTTCTTACTTTTCTGCTGGTTATTTACACTTATCGTTATCGCAGCATTTGCAGATATGGTTGCAGGTACATTCAATGCTTACTCTGTAGCTGGTGGACAGACAACAGTTGTATCAACTAACGGTTCAGCCGGTACAGTTTCTATCATGTTTATGGTATTCGCAGTTATATTTGGTCTTATCCAGAAGAAATTCAATCTTTCAGGCTGGAAAGAAGCTGTTGTTGGTATCGTATTCATAGTTGCTTCATTTGTAATAGGTAACTTCTTCCCAATCATCTTAGGCAAGAATGCTTGGAGCTATATTACATTTATATATATCTTCTTTGCAGCAGTTATGCCAATGTGGTTAATGAAGCAGCCTCGTGATTACATGACAACATTCATGTTCATCGCTATGATAGTTGGTGCAGCACTTGGTCTTGTTGTTGCTCATCCATCTATGAACCTTCCTGTATACACAGGATTTAACAATGCAAAACTCGGAACAATGTTCCCAATCCTTTTCGTAACAGTTGCATGTGGTGCTGTATCTGGTTTCCACAGCCTTGTTTCATCTGGTACTTCTTCTAAGACAGTTGAAAATGAGAAGGATATGTTAAAGGTTGGTTATGGTGCAATGATACTTGAGAGTTTACTTGCAGTTCTTGCTCTTTGTGTTGCTGGTGCAGCCGCTGCAGCAGACGGAACAGCAGCTACAGGTACTCCATTCCAGATATTCAGCCGTGGTGTAGCAGGTTTCTTTGAAATGTTTGGTGTTCCAGTACATTTTGCTACAGTATTCATGACAATGTGTGTATCTGCTCTTGCTCTTACATCACTTGATGCTGTTGCACGTATCGGACGTATGTGCTTCCAGGAGCTCTTCAGCGTAGATGATATGGAACATGCAGAAGGATGGAGAAAACTCCTCTGCAATACATATTTCTCAACAGTTATAACACTTGTATTTGGTTTCATCCTTACTAAGATTGGATATGCTAACATCTGGCCATTGTTCGGTTCAGCTAACCAGTTATTAAGTGCCCTCGTACTTCTTACACTCTGCGTATTCTTAAAGGTTACAGGAAGAAGCAACAAGATGCTCTTCCCACCACTTATCATCATGCTTTGTGTAACATTTACAGCACTTGTACAGAGATTCTTAGCTATGGTTAAGGCTATCCAGAAGGCCGCTTCTGTTACAATTCCAGCAGGTCAGGCTACATGGGGAAGCGTATTTATCGCTAACGGACTTCAGCTTATAATCGCTGTTCTCCTTATTGTTCTTGGTCTTATCATTGTAGTTAACTCTACAAAGGTTTACAGAAACAGTTCTAAGAACTCAGAAAATGCATAATTAAAAGCATATAGGACAGAAATGACCCCCGGCGGCATATATCATGCGCCGGGGGTTTTCTTTTTCACATTCATCTCGCATTCATCTCGCATTCATCTCATATTCATCTCACATTATTTCACATTCATTGTGCATCCAATCATTCCGACTATTTCATTATCCCGATTCCATCACTGTGACATTCTTTTATAATTGTTTGTCTATTCACTTATATTGTAATATCTGATTTTGGATTATTTTCAACTAATCACTCTATACAAGCCAATTTTCCAGTTTTGTCACTTCGCTAAACCCGACTTTCGGGTTCAATATAAAAAAGCAGCGAAAAAATCCAGGAATCACCAAAAATGCGGATTTTTCACTGCCCTTTATTCTAATTAAGCCAAACTCATTTTTTCATGGCTTATATATTACTTTTTTTGGATTTTTTCATGGCTCATTTACTAAAAACCCCAAAATCCATATGGTGCAAGACACAATGATGCAAGATACAATAGTGCAAGATACAATAATGCAAGATATAATGATGCAAGATATAATAATGCAAGATATATCACTCCACTTAATGCATCCAATCATTCATCAGCCCCGCGAACTTACATTCATCATGACAGCAAGAATCTCGGCTGCGCTGCCTGCCCATCCAGTCTTATTGAGTTTTACCCTCTTATCGTGCATTCTGCGCCGCTGCAAGCAGGTGCTTTGCAAGGACTGATGTTGTGACTGAGCCAACTCCGCCAGGGACTGGTGTTGCAACTGATGCCACACCGCTTATATCATCAAAATTAACATCTCCGCAAAGATTGCCTTCTTCGTCAACATTAATTCCAACATCAATAACTACTGCTCCGTCAGCGACATATGATGAATCAATCATTTTGGCAACACCTGCTGCCGCCACAATAACCTCAGCATTTTTACATGTACCCGGCATATCTATAGTCTTTGTATGGCATACTGTGATTGTTGCATTTTTCTTCATAAGAAGCATTGCAACCGGCTTTCCTATAACAAGACTTCTTCCAACAACCGCAACTCTCTTGCCCTTCAAATCTACTCCTGCGTAGTCAAGCATCTCTATGACAGCCTCTGCTGTACATGGTGCAAAACCAGTCTCATCACCAGCATACACCTTTGCCATGTTAACAGGTGATATTCCATCAAGGTCCTTGTTTGGATTAATTCTGTTAACAACAGCCTGTTCATCAAGATGCTTAGGCAGTGGTCTTAAAAGAAGTATTCCATCTATATTGTCATCCTCATTAATCTTATCAAATTCCTTCTGAAATGTATCATTATCTATATCTGCTGGAAATGTGTATGATGTACAATCAAATCCAACTTTTTCCATCTTCTTGGTTGCTCCGCGCTCATATGACATATCATCTGGTCTCTCACCAACCCTTATAATGGCAAGATGAGGAACTCTGCCTGTCCATGACTTCATGGCATCAGTGATTCTTTCGTTGATAGCATTGGCAACTGGAAGTCCTTTAAGTGTCTCCATTACTTTCTAATCTCCTTTAATACTCTCTCATAAGTAATCTGTGACAGTTCTTCCGACCTTTTAATAAGGTCATCTGCCTTGGCATTAAGCTTTTCTACCTGTGATTTGTCCTTCATCATTCCTGTATTGATATAGACATTTAAAGATGCACCATTCATGGCAGCCTCACATAATTTGATGCCAACGCCGACATCACTCAGCGCAATCCTGCTTCCTATAACTGATAATCTGTCAAGAAGCATCATGGCTTCAAGAATCTTCTCCATCATGGCAAGAGGTGCTTCACTTGCAACAACAAGTGCCTTCTCCATAACCTCTTCTTTATGTGCAATCTCTTCCGGTGTACTCTTAGGAAGTCCATATGCGTCAGCAAGCGGCTTGAAACTTGCAGCATCCTTGTCCATGCACTCGGCAAGCTCATCTGTAAGCTTGGCTGTATCAGTTATCATCTTCTCAATCTCTTCCTGATATTCAGCATATTTCTTTTTACCAGTTGTAAGATTCGCAACCATTGTTCCAAGGCTCATTCCTATAGCCGCAACATATCCACATGCGCCACCGCCGCCTGGTACTGGTGCTGATGAAGACAATTCATCTAAAAATGTTTTCATATTCATATCTGTCATCATAAGTCAATCTCTCCTTTAAAAACTGTAACCGCAGGGCCTTCAAGATATACTGTGTTATCCTGTCTGTCCCATGTAACTGTCAGGTCTCCACCGAGAAGATGAAGCACTGCTGTATCATTACACATTCCGTTGAGAACTGTGGCAACAAGGCTTGCACATGCTCCTGTTCCGCATGCAAGAGTCTCTCCTGAACCTCTCTCCCACACTCTCATATTAAGATTATCCCTGTCAAGCACCTGAATGAATTCTGTGTTGATTCTGTCAGGAAATGCTGGATGCTTCTCAAATGATGGTCCAATCTTTTCTAACTCAAACTTCTTAATATCTATATCATTATCAAGATAAACTATAGCATGTGGATTACCCATAGACACACATGTCACAGCGTATTCCCCGCCATCAACCATAATTTTCTCATTGACTACAGGTCCCTCGCCATTGCCCTTGTAAGATACAAGCTCAGCCACATCAACTGGCACATCTGCTGGCTTTAAAACAGGCTCACCCATATCAACCTTGATTGATGCAACCTTGTCATCTTTACCTAAATTCAGCTTCAAGGTCTTAATTCCTGATAAAGTCTCTACTGTAACTGTTGTCTTATCTGTAAGTCCGTTGTCATACACATATTTTCCGACACATCTTATGCCGTTGCCGCACATTTTGCCCTGTGAACCATCAGCATTATACATTTCCATAAAGAAATCAGCTTTATCAGAGGATTTGATAAGTATAAGTCCATCCGCTCCAATTCCAAAATGTCTGTCGCTCACCTTTACCGCTATCTGCGATGCATTCTCCAGCTCATTGACTGTGCAGTCAACATATACATAATCATTGCCTGCACCCTGCATTTTAGTAAATACCATATGCAATTCTCCTTCTATATATTATCCAAATTTAATTATTTAAGAACATTCCCATAACCATCATAGCTGATTCTACCATTGTGTTGCCGCTGTCCATGCTGCATTTCTGGATATAGCGGAACGCCTCCGGCTCCGACATGTTATTACGCTCCATAAGAACATGCTTTGCATCATAAATCACCTTAATCTCTTCTTCGCTTCTCTGACGTGGTGTGCTTCGTTTCTTGCGTCTTCTGCGTATCTGCGCCTCAAGCATCATGTCTATGGTAGATGTAAGCTCATTGGCATGAATAGGCATAGCCGCGCAGACGATGTCATTATCCTGACAATCGCTCCACAGATTCCTTGATGCTACAAGAAGCATATCAAAGCTCTTTGGTCTATATTCATTCAGCTCGGTGTACACCATGTTATCAGACAGCTTATATCCACACAGGATTATTCCGTCTGACAGCGTATCCGCAAGATTGATAACCTGTGCACCCGTTATACATGGCGCAGCAACTTCATATCCCCTGCGGACAAGCAGATTCTTAATAGCTTTAGCTTCTTCAATTTTCGGAAATGCCACAATTATAGTAGACATATCATACCTCCGTGTCATCCGCTTTAGTGTCAATAGTATGTATACATCTTATCCTCTTAGAACTTTGCGAGATATTCGTCAATCTCCCATTGTGTCACCTGAGTACGGTATGAATCCCATTCAGCCATCTTTGCCTCTGTATATTTGCTGAATATGTGCTCACCAAGTACTTCCCTGATAAATGGGTCTGCCTTCATACACTCAACTGCCTCCTCAAGACTTCCCGGAAGCACATCAACTCCTACCGCTTTTCTCTGTTCATCTGTCATCTCAAATATATTGCAGTCAACGCTCGCTGGAACCTCTAATTTTCTCTTGATTCCATCAAGACCCGCTGCAAGACAGAGTGCAAGAACAAGATATGGATTAGCTGATGGGTCTGGATTTCTAAGCTCTACTCTTGTACCATTGCCTCTTGAAGCTGGAATTCTTATAAGAGGACTTCTGTTAGTAGCAGACCATGCAATATACACTGGTGCTTCGTAACCTGGCACAAGCCTCTTATATGAATTGACAAGCGGATTAGTAACCGCAGCCATTCCCTTTGCGTGTGCAAGAAGTCCTGCTATGAAATGATATGCCTCCTTAGAAAGTCCAAGCTTATCATTGTCATCTGCGAATATATTCATGCCATCCTTTGTTGCAAGTGACATATTGACGTGCATGCCAGAACCATTGATTCCGAACTTTGGCTTTGGCATAAATGTAGCATAAAGCCCATGTCTCTTGGCAATTGTCTTAACTGTCAGCTTAAATGTCTCTATATTATCGGCTGTAATTAACGCCTCATCATACTTGAAATCAATCTCATGCTGTGCTGGTGCAACCTCATGGTGTGATGCCTCTATCTCAAATCCCATATCCTCAAGTGTAAGAACCATGTCTCTTCTCACATTCTCACCAAGGTCTGTAGGGCCTAAATCAAAATATCCAGCTTTCTCATGTGTAAGTGTTGTTGGAAGTCCGTTATCATCTGTGTGGAATAAGAAAAATTCACACTCAGGGCCTACATCAAACACATATCCCATATCTGCTGCTTCTTTGATAACTTTCTTTAATGTATGTCTTGAATCACCCTCAAAAGGCTTGCCATCTGGTGTATACACATCACATATAAGTCGTGCAACTTTACCCTGCTGTGGTCTCCATGGGAATATTGCAAATGTATCAAGGTCTGGATACAGATACATATCTGATTCTTCTATTCTTACAAATCCTTCTACAGATGAACCATCAAACATGCATTTGTTATTCAACGCCTTTTCAAGCTGGCTTGATGTTATAGCCACGTTCTTGAGCACTCCGAATATATCAGAGAACTGAAGTCTTATAAATTCTACATCCTCTTCTTCAACCATTCTGAATATGTCATTTTTAGTGTATTTACCCATTGTACTGCTGTTCCTCCTTCAGGCTGATATTAAATTTATACGCTATTTTAAAATTATACAACAATCTGCCAAATGATGTATAGTATTTTATTGTCATTTCGCTTATTTTACTGTACTATAACTATATGCCAGCGCATATGCCGGCTCTCAGGAAGGAAATTATAATGCCAAAAAGTTTAATGAATAAAAATAAAAAATCAAAACCAAAAAATAAGCAGATGATTCTTATGATTACGCTGCTGTCTATATCTTTTCTGTGTATGTGCTTTCTGTGCTTCGCATGGTTTGTCACAGAGAACCGTAAAAATGCCGCGACAGCAGCTAACAGCACTGTAACACAGACAACTGCGGCAACTACTGCACACTACGAAGAAGAGACAACCGTAGGACTTAAAGAATCCACCCACACGAATGCCCCGGTTAAGATTAATGTCATGATGATAGGTGACATGCTGATTCACAGAGGTGTTTACCGCTCTGGTACAACTGACAATGTGAATTATAATTTTGACCACCTTTTTGCCAATATCCTCGATGACATCAAAGAGGCAGACATGCGTATTGTCAATCAGGAGACAATTCTTGGCGGAACGGAGATGGGACTTGATGAATACCCTAATTTTAACAGTCCACAGGAAATAGGCGATGCAGAGGTTACAGCCGGATTTAACATTGTCCTTCATGCAACTAACCACGCTCTTGATAAGGGTCTTACCGGTCTTAACACAACTGTTTCGTACTGGAAGACAAAGCACCCTGAAATGTCTATAATAGGAATCTATGACAATCAGGAGGATGCAGACGACATATATGTATATGAAAAGGACGGTTTCAAGGTTGCTGTGCTTAACTACACTTACGGAACGAATGGTATTCCTATCCCTTCATCTGCGCCATACTGTGTCAATACATTTGATGATGAGGCTAAGGTCAGAAATGACATCCAGCGCGCCAAGCTTATGTCAGACCTTGTAATTGTCTGCCCACACTGGGGTACAGAATATGTCTACTCTGCCACATCTTACCAGAAGAAATGGACGGATATATTCCTTGAGGAAGGTGTTGACATTGTTATAGGAACGCACCCACATGTCCTTGAGCCTGTAGAACAGTTCACACGCGAGGACGGACACACAATGGTTGTATATTACTCTCTTGGCAACTTCGTATCTAATCAGGACGAGATGCCTAGAATGATTGGCGGAATGGCTAAATTAACTCTTGTAAAGGATGGTAACAATGCCTATGTTGAATCGTATTCAATTGAGCCACTTGTAACACAGAAGCTGTTCGGTTACAAGCTGATTACAACATACAAGCTATCTGACTACACGAACGAACTCGCCATGCAGAACGCTATAAGGCGTGACACAACTGAGTGCACAGAAACTAACTGCTTATGCGGCGCAGATATTCTGGGGCTCAGCTCCCACAGTGCAAGCAACTTCACACTTGATTATTGCAAGAAATTTGCGAAGGCGGTGCTGGGGGATATGTATACGGGAGAATAAGTTTCTGCAGCAGATTCCTGACGCTGGTTTCTTCAAAAGATTCCTACGATGGATATACGCAGGAGATTTACACAAATTATCTGAATTCGGATTAAATTAGCCGAATAGTAGTAAAAAATCCAGAATTCATTGATTTGCACTTCGTTAAACTACACTTTTGTCTCTATATCATAAAAGTTGTGAAAAGCTCCAATTTAGTCATATATTTTAGGGATTTTCGCAACTTTTATTTATTTTTACCCAAATCAGGATTTTATAATGCAATATAAACCTGAAAAAGTATCTATTTTGGATTTTTCCCGTGAACTCACTTTGTTTCAGCCAAAAAATATACATTATAATGTACCCCATGTAGTGGACACGCACATGCAAATTATTTACCTAAAATTAAAATAATTATAATCATCAACATTCTTCCGATAAATTGCAGCCAAATTAGTGTTGCAAATCAACGAATTTCCTACTAATCCCCAGCATATAATGAACAAATGTCTTTCGGAGGATGAGGCTATGAAGCTTTCATTCACTCATTTCAAGCAATATCTGCTTCCAATATCATTTGTTTTTGTAACTGCTGGCTGTATAACTGGCGCAATTCTTTTTATTAACACTATAAAAACCACTGATATCGCAGCCACATTTCCAGTTATATCCAATATTGTACATAATGGCAGTGGTATCGCTGGCGGCGACATCACAGGCAGCCCAAGAGCCGGCAAGAAAGACCTGCCTATATACAATGTTGACACCAGCGAAAAAAAAGTTGCATTAAGTTTCGATGCAGCTTGTGGTTGTGATGACACGATACGTATCCTTGACATTTTGGACAAATACAATGTCAAAGTGACATTTTTTATGACTGGTGGATGGGTTAATTCTTATCCTGACATGGTAAAAGAAATCTACAGCCGCGGACACGACCTCGGCAATCACAGCCAGAACCATAAGCAGATGAGCAAATTAAGCGCATCCGAACAGGTTGAAGAAATCAAATCTGTCGGTGATGCAGTAAAAGAGCTTACCGGTTATGATGTATTCTTATTCAGACCACCTTATGGCGACTACAATTCTACGCTTATCAATACATGCTATAGTCTTAACTATTACCCTATACAATGGAATGTGGATTCTCTCGACTGGAAAGACTACGGAACTGACAGCATAATAAAAACCGTCACACAGCACAAAGCTTTATGTGACGGTTCTATAATTCTTATGCACAATGGTGCCAAATACACTGCCGATTCCCTTGAATCCGTAATCACCGGATTACAGGCGCAGGGATATGAGCTTGTTCCTATCTCTGAATTGATTATAAGACAGGACTTTCATATGGATGGCACGGGTAAGCAGATTGCAGATTAACCTTCCTGCTTCCCACTCATCTTCATATTGACGAATGAAAGCACCAGCATTCCGATAACATTAATCGAAAGTATCATAATAGCTGCTGTAAGTCCTGTTGCATCTGCCGCAAGTCCGACTATCTCAGGTGTCACAATACCACCTATGGCGGCTATCGCAAGGAATGCAGACACGCCCACAGTGCTTCCATGTATGGCAAGTCCGGCACTTGATACACTTGTAGGATAGATTCCTGCAAAGAAGAAGCCAAGTCCCATGATTGCTATTGTTATGACAACAACATTAGTTGTAGCTATCATCATGATAAAGAATACCGCTGTCGCAATACAATATATGAATATAAGCTTGTTCTTATCTATAATAGTTGATAACTTCGCTGTGAGAAGTCTTCCAAGCATAACCATAAGCCATGTCAGTGAAACAAGGTTGGTTGCAAATGTTCCGTCCATAACCCTCATATTCTGGAAATATGTGACAAACCAGCCATTAACACAGTTTTCAAGTCCAAGATACAGGAAAAGAAGAATTCCCATAACATAGAATACAGGCATCTTGTAGAATGCAATATCACTCTTCTTAGAACTTTCCTTAGGCCAGTTGTAATCTATCTTCATAAATGAGTAGAACATGAATACAAGTGTTGTCGCAACAACCATTGTGTACGCAACAGCTCTCCAGCCCCAGCCTACATATATAAATATACTTGTTATCGCTGGTGCAAGTAACGCACCCATCGCAAATGTCATATGTAAAAGATTAAGTGCTGCCGGCTTTCCGTCCGAATTATCGCTGATTATCGCATTGTTGATAATGCTTATAGAGCCTCGTCCAATTCCCATAAGCACAAATGCCACATACATAATAATCACAGATGGCATCATCGCAATCAATATCCATGATAACGGAATAAGGAATGACATAGTGACTATTGATGCCTTACGCCCTATATTAGCCGCAAGAAGCGGGAATATAAAACTTGCCAGCAGATTGCCGATAGCAAATGCCGACAAAAGTCCACCAGCCACACTATAACTAATCTGCATCTCTCCTATAATAAATGGCAGGATTGTTCCTACTGTAAGAACCATCGCACCACTTACAAAAAAGGCAAAATAGCAGGGGAATATAAGATTAAATCTTGAATTAATTTTGAATCCTTTCATGGTAAACCTCCCCTATAAACAATTTATGTCCAGAACCATTGCGGATACAATAATTCTGGACATATATATGCGGATAACAGGAATCGAACCTGCACGGTCTCCCACTAGAACCTAAATCTAGCGCGTCTGCCAGTTCCGCCATATCCGCAAGCAAAATATATTATACCATGAGGCTGATGCAATTGTCAATAAATTGATTGGTTCTGCACGCCCATGTGTGTTTATCTGCACATATTCTGTATGCATTAGCAGTCATGCTGTCCAGTCTTTCCTTATCTGCAAGAAGCTTTTTAACAGATTCACCGAGCGCCTCACACCCCTCTTTGCTTCTCAGAGCATTTAATTTATAGAAAAGTATTGAGTCATCATCAAAACATTTATCAAGATATGCGCTTGAATCGCTTACAACCGCTGCGCCGTTGAGCATCGAGTTGAATATCCTGTCATGTGCCCCGTTCTTAAACCAGGGCATTACATTGACAGATATCTTTGACTGGCTTATCATATCAAGACATTCCCTAGAATTGACATTACCGTGAACTATAATATTCTCAGGATGGGCACAGTCAGCCATATCCCAGCCAGCTCCATATGTATCAATCTTAATTCCACTGTCCGCAAGTGCAGTTATAACCTTCGCCCTGTAATAGAAACGGATAGAGAGGTCAACATACATAAGATTAGGACACACATTTCTTAAAGAATCCGTATCATAAGTTATCTGCTCTGTCATAAGCTTTCTCTCCAAAAGCACCTCTGTAAGCTCATTTGGAGATGCGATATTTTCATGGACAAGTTCATGGAAAAACTCTCTTGACTCCGGGTCCATTCCTGTAAGATACTGCTCAAACCTTTCTGGTGGAGTGTAATTGCCCGTAAATATAACATTGATTGGGCGCTCATCCATAGACAGATAAGGCTTGTCTGCCAGTATGCTTCCATCCATATTAATTCCGGTTCCGCCAAGTGGAAGATAAAATCTCTCATCTGGTATTCCGGCATACGCACTGCTTGCATTGACCTGTGGAAAAAATCTCTTCATATATTCAATATGATTATAATCAATACTCAACTGCACATACCTTTTCGGTATTATCCCAAGATTCTTGTGATAGTACAACGGATGGTCAACAACCATGTTATACACAGGAATCTCGTAGTCATCCCATACATTTCCACATTTCCATTTTCTTCCGTATAATCCCGGCTCGCAGGATAATCCATTAAAATTAAATGCAAATGTAATTATTTCATTACATTTGTGTTCTTCCAGAAAAAGCTGAAGCAAGATGCTATCCTGCTCACTGGTTACAAGATTAATCCAGTAGACATTATAGCCTCTTGCTTCAAATGTATGAGCCATCTCCATGCTGAAAAATTCCTGAGTTTCCACTCCACCTTTAAACATTATGACCCATTTATCCATATTAGTTCTCCTGTGTGATTGCCTTAAATATCTCATCAAGTCCTGTTGTATCAAGCTTATCTGCCTCACCAGCATCAACCATTCTTGCTGCCTCTGGATTGATTGGGAGCTTTGCAACAGTCTTAATTCCATACTCAGCTGCAACTTCATCAATATGGCTCTCGCCAAATATAGCATGACGCTTGCCACAATCTGGACATTCAAAATATGACATATTCTCTACAATTCCAAGAACAGGAATATCCATAGCCTTAGCCATGTTAACAGCCTTGCCTACTATCATAGATACAAGTTCCTGTGGAGATGTAACAATAACGATGCCAGCTATAGGAAGTGACTGTAAAACTGTCAGTGGAACATCACCTGTTCCCGGTGGGCAGTCGATAAACATGCAGTCTACATCGCCCCATGAAACATCCTCCCAAAACTGCTTAACAGCACCAGCTATGATAGGGCCTCTCCATATTACAGGATCAGTCTCCTTATCCATAAGAAGATTCATAGAGATAACCTTTATTCCATCAGCAGTTTCAACTGGATACATAGTTGTACCCTCTGCATTGCATGTGACCTTCTCTGTAAGTCCAAATGACTTAGGAATTGAAGGTCCAGTTATATCAGCATCAATGATAGCTGTCTTTAATCCCTTCTTAGATGCATTAACTGCAAGAAGTGATGTAACCATAGACTTACCTACACCACCCTTACCACTCATTACAGCGATTACCTTTTTGACCCCTCTATAGTTATTAGGATCCTTCTGTGGCTGTGTTCTATCCTCACAATTAGAACTACAGCTTCCACAATCATGTGTACATTCTTCACTCATTTTCTAAAACCCTCCATTTATTTATCTAGTTCACTTAGATACAGTGGCAGTCCGAATAAAACTCCACCGCCCAATATATTACCTATTGTAACAAATATCATGCTTTTTGCAACCGCTGCTATCCTGATATTGCCAAGCAGCATATATGCTATCGAAAATGTTCCCATATTAGCAACACAATGCTCAAATCCTGACAGCACAAATGTCATAATTACAAAAAACATAATTATCAGCTTTCCGCTCTCACTCTTTAACTTTGTTCCTGTAAATACCGCAAGGCACACAAGAAAATTACACATCATGCCTCTTATCACAAGCTGTAACGCTGATATATCAAGCTTTCCATATATAAAGCTGTTATAGTAATCCGTAAGTATGCCATGTGACACACCGCTGCATACAAACAACGCTGCCAGTATAAATGCTCCTATAAAGTTGCCGATGTAGCTTAAACACCACACTTTAACCATATCCTTAACAGAAACCTTCTTCTTATACGCTCCCATCGACATCACAAAATTATTTCCCGTGAATAGTTCACCATTCATAAAAACAACCAGTATGATTGCAATTGCAAATAAAAATGAGCTAAGAAGCTTTCCCCACTGTGGATACGTGCTAAGAAGCACTGATGCCGTCATATTTGACAGAATTGTTGCTACCACAATATAAAATCCAGCCATAATAGCTCTTATCATGTATCTTCCCAGATGTTCATTGCACAGTCGTGCTTTGTTGACCGCCGCGAGTGCGACCGAATCACAATCCTTATTATTCACTTTCTTCCTCCGGTTTATTACATACAAATACTTAATTTATATGCATATTTTAGGCACAGCCATTGGCTATTATAATACCGGCATATTTATTATTCAACCATATATTACATGTGTTTTTTGCACGAAATCGCAAACAATAAATATGTAACCTGAAAATAATTCTTCATATTTAGGAGGCTTCAAAAATGTTTTATAACAATTGTTACTGGGACATCCACGACATGCCCGAAAAAGTATACCACGACAGCATGCGCGCTATTGATGCAAACAAAGACCATATGACACATGAACAGGTGCGCACCGCCGTCACACAGACCATGACAGGCCTCGCACCTGACGGATACAGCCAGTTATGTGACAGGCTTGCAACAAGAAGCTTTCAGGGATAATTATCTTCCCATGATTTTACCTGCTACGCAGTTGAGTGCAAATATAACCATATCCACAACTACTATCGTAGCTCCGACAGGTGTTGAGAATAATATTGATATCAGCAGTCCGAATGTTGCACCAATCACAGAAAGTACTGCTGAATATATTATAACCGATTTAAAGCTGTACATCACTCTCATCGCAGACAATGCCGGGAATATAAGAAGTGCTGTTATAAGCAGTGAACCCACAAGATTCATGGCAAGCACAATTATCACTGCTGTTATAACAGCAATTACCATATTATATATCTCTGCATTTTTGCCAGTGGCCTTAGTAAAGTTCTCGTCAAATGTCACAGTGAATATCCGATTGTAGAAAAGGCAGAAAAACAGCACAACCACAATAGATGCCGCAATACACAGCTTAACATCTACAGAAGTAAGTGTAAGGATTGTCGTTGAACCAAAAAGTGTCGAACACACATCTCCAGACACATTTGCTGAAGTCGAGAATATATTCATAACAAGATATCCGACTGCAAGTGCTCCTACAGACAGCATAGCTATCGCCGCATCCCCTTTAAGTCTTGTATTCTGACCCGTTCTAAGCAGAAGAATTGCTGTAATTATTGTAACTGGCATAACTATTATTGTATCGCTTGTCAGATGAAATATAGTCGCAACTGCCATAGCCCCGAAGGCGATATGCGAAAGTCCGTCCCCGATAAATGAAAATCTCTTTAACACAAGCACAACTCCGAGAAGTGATGAACACAGAGCTATAAGTATTCCTACTATAAATGCATAGCGGACAAATGGATAATCAAAATAAAATTGAAGTTTTGCTATCGTCTCACTCATTGATTTCAACCTCCCCTGAAAGAAAATGTTTTGCCAGATCCTGCTTCATATACTGTTCTCTTGTGCCATAATAGCTTTTTTCTCTCGTTATATGAAGCACATGGCTTGCATACGAAAGAGCCTGTAAATCATGCGATACCATAATTACTGTTATGCCTTTATTGTTAAGCTCTTTGATAATCTGGTAAAATTCCAGGGTAACCTTAGGGTCAAGCCCTGTAACTGGCTCATCAAGCAGAATAATCCTGCTTGCTGCACACAAAGCCCTTGCAAGAAGAGTTCTCTGCTGCTGTCCTCCTGACAGATTGCGGTAACATTCTTTTCTCAAATCCCACATTCCAAGTTCTGAAAGCTTATCCTTTGCAAGCTGCTTCTCAGCCTTGCCATAGAAGGGATTTCTGCCAAGATGTGATAATGTACCCGATAACACAACTTCCCATACTGTCGCTGGAAAATCTCTCTGCACAACTGTCTGCTGTGGTAGATAGCCTATCTCATACGATTTCAAGCCATCACCTCTTATTATCTCACCGCCCATTGCATCTGTGAGCTGTAAAAGCGTCTTTACAAGTGTACTCTTGCCGGCACCATTTTCACCAACTATACACAGATAATCGCCTTTATTAATCTCAAAATTAAGCCCGCTGACGATAGACTTGCCATCATATCCGAGTGCGAGGTCTTTACATGTTATATATGCCATAATCCTATAGTCCTTTCTTCAGCGCCAGCAGATTATCTTCCATAATTCCTATATAGCTCACTCCCGCTGCGATATCTTTATTGGATACCGACTGCATGGAATTCATGGTAACAATCTCCTGATTCTTTGTTTTTGTGTTCTTTACAATAGTCTGTGCAACTCTTTTGTCTGAATTCTCAATTACATATATTGTCTTAAGTCCAAGTTCATCAGCCTTTCCTGACAAAAATGTAACTGTCTCAAAACTCGCCTCTGTCTCGGCACTACATCCTGGAAATGCCGCATAATATGTAAGTCCATACTCATCTGCCAGATATCTGAATGGGAAGCGGTCACCGAACATAATCGTCTTATCAGCCGCACCAGACACAGTTTCTCTGTATCTGTTATCAAGCTCCTTTAATCTGCTTATATATTCCTTTGCATCAGCCTCGTACTTGTCAGCATTATCACTGTCAATCTGTTTAAGGTTGTCTGCAAGCTCCTGCGTGATAATCATTGCATTGCCAAGCGAAAGCCACATATGCTCGTCATATTCAAGCTCCTCGTCATCATCATGCTCATCTTCACTATGCTCATGTCCATCATCACTATGTCCATCGCCATGTGAATCACTGTCTGAATCATGGCTGTGCGAATGACTGTCATGCTTCTCCTCCTGCATGCCCTCAACAAGTTCTTCAACCTTTGCCTTATCACCAATGACTTCCATCATATTGACAACTTTCATGTTCTTGTTTCTGGCATTCTTCAATGCATCACTCACCCATTTATCAGATGAACCGCCAACATACACGAACATGTCGGCTGTCGCAACCTGATACATGTCATCAACTGTCGGCTGGTAGCTGTGCATGTCAACGCCATTGCCAAGCAGAAGCTTTACATCAAATCTGTCATCATCGCCAATTATCTGCTTAACCCAGTCATACTGAGGAAATGTTGTACACACAATCTTGTATCTGCCATCTCCCGCATAATCACCACTGACACTGCATCCTGTGAGCGTTGTAAACCCTGCCATCATAACCACAAGACACAGCGCAAGCACGATATGGGCAAGCTGTTTTCTATACTTTCTTATCATCTAAATTATTCTCCATTCCTAAAATTCTCACGCTTTCGCAAGCTTTGCACACTCACTGCACAGACCTGAAAGCATTGAGTTCTCACATTCGAGCTTAAATCCATATTCATCCATAAGACTCTGCTGAAATCCAGCCATAATCTCACAATTCATATGAAATATTTTTCCACACAC
>URGC01000030.1 GCA_900547255.1 uncultured Eubacterium sp.
ATGCACCGATTGCAACACACTCATCTGGGTTAAGTGACTTGTTAGGCTCATGACCTGTAAGCTGTTTTACCTTCTCCTGAACTGCTGGAATTCTTGTAGAACCACCAACTAATAATACCTTTGAAAGATCTGCTGCTGTAAGACCTGCATCTGAAAGTGCATTTCTAACTGGCTCTGCTGTCTTCTCAACAAGGTCATGAGTAAGTTCATCAAACTTAGCTCTTGTAAGAGTCATATCAAAGTGCTTTGGACCTTCTGCTGTAGCTGTGATGTATGGAAGGTTGATATTAGTTGTTGTTGCACTTGAAAGTTCTTTCTTAGCCTGCTCTGCAGCAACCTTTAATCTCTGGAGTGCCATTGTATCCTTAGAAAGGTCTACGCCCTCTTTAGCCTTGAAATCATCAAGCATATACTGTGTTATAACATTATCAAAGTCATCACCACCAAGTCTGTTGTTACCAGCAGTAGCAAGAACCTCTATAACGCCATCACCAATCTCAATGATAGATACATCGAATGTACCACCACCAAGGTCGTATACCATAATCTTCTGCTCTTTCTCATTATCAAGACCATAAGCTAAAGCTGCGGCTGTTGGCTCGTTGATAATTCTCTTAACATCAAGACCAGCAATCTTACCGGCATCCTTAGTTGCCTGACGCTGAGCATCATTGAAGTATGCAGGAACTGTTATAACTGCTTCTGTAACTGGCTCACCAAGATAGCTCTCTGCATCTGCTTTAAGCTTCTGAAGAATCATAGCTGAAATCTCCTGTGGAGAATACTTCTTATCATCAATTGTTACCTTATAATCTGTACCCATATGTCTCTTGATAGAAGAGATTGTCTTATCTGCATTAGTAACTGCCTGACGCTTAGCAGGGTCACCTACAAGTCTCTCTCCTGTCTTAGTAAATGCTACTATAGATGGTGTTGTTCTAAGTCCCTCTGTATTAGAGATAACAACTGGCTTACCACCTTCCATAACTGCTACACATGAATTTGTAGTACCTAAATCAATACCAATAATCTTTCCCATGATATATTCCTTTCTGCGCATATGCGCTATAAAATCAAATATTAATAATTAGTTAGCTACCTTGACCATTGAATGTCTGATAACTGTATCTCTATATGTGTAACCCTTCTCAAACTCTTCAATTATGATGCTCTCACCAACTGAATCGTCCTCAACATGCATCACTGCATTGTGATAATCCGGGTTAAACTCTAAACCAACTGCCTCTATAGGCTTGACATCGAGGTCTTCAAGCATCTTCATTGTCTGCTTGTAAACCATATCCATGCCCTTGGCAAATGGAGTTTCTTTTTCATCGTCTGTTATTGACTTGAAGCCTCTCTCAAAGTTATCAATGACAGGTAAAAGCTTCTTAATTACATCTGAAGCACCCATCTCAAACATTGCTGACTTCTCTTTATCAGTACGCTTTCTAAAATTATCAAACTCAGCCATCTGACGCTTAACTCTGTCCTGTAAATCTGCAATAACAGCGTCCTTTGGATCGGCAGCTTTCTTGCTGTCATTCTGGTCTTGTGCATCACTTGCGCCATCTGCCTGCTCGGCAGCGGTTGTATCCACATCTGCACTAGTTTCCTCTGAATCATCTATCTTAGAAGCATTAACTTTCTCATCTACAACAGCATCTTTATCCGCTGTCTCTTCTTTATATTTCTTTGACACTTATATCTCCAACCTTTCTAACTTTTCTTAAAGACATCATCCAGTTGATTCTGAATTGTTTTAAGTTTCTCAACCACCTTTTCGTAATCCATTCTCTTAGGTCCTATAATGCCAACTGTGCCTCGCATTCCATCAGCCAGCTCATATGTTGCTGTAACAACGCTGCAATCTTTCATGGATTCAACTGGTGCCTCACTTCCTATATACACCTGAATACCATTCTTGCCATCTTCCTCCGGGCTATCACTGACGAAGCTGTCAAGGCTCTTCTTCTCTTCAAGGGCATATATAAGTTCGCTCGCTTTAGCAGAATCACTAAGCTCTGGATACTTAAAGATATTAGTTGCACCACTTGTATATATCTTAAGGTTATCCTCACTTCCAATAGTCTCTACTATCGCATCAACCACCTCTTTAACGAGAACCATATGTTCCCCTGCCTGACTTTCCATACGTGAGACAATGCTTAAATTCATCTCTGAAAGACTAAGGCCTGTCAAAGATGTGTTAAGCAGGATATTGAGTTTCAGGAGGTTCTCCTGACTGACATCCTCGCTTACTGTAATCACCTTGTTCCTGATTACATTGCCTTCCATGACTATGACTGCCAGAATCTTATTAGGTTCCAGATTAGATAACTGGACAAACTTTAACTTGTTGCCCTTGACCTGTGGAGCACTTATCATCGTTGCATAATTAGTATCTTTTGCCAGCACCTTGGCAACATTCTGTAAAAGCTCCTCAACGCGGTCTACCTTCTGGTTAAGCACATCAGCCATCGACTCAACATCTTTCTCTCTGTCAGATACTTTCTGTTCTCTTTCAGAGACATCCTGTTCTCTGGCTGCCACTTCTGATTCCTTCTGGCTCATCATATCATCCACATATAATCTGTATCCCTTATCTGTTGGAATACGTCCTGCAGAAGTATGAGGCTGAACAATGTATCCCATCTCTTCAAGGTCTGCCATCTCATTACGGATTGTTGCTGAGCTAAGCTTAAGATCTGTATACTTGGATATTGTTCTTGAACCAACCGGCTCACCAGTCTCAAGATAATTCTTGATAACTGCCTTTAGAATCTTTACTTTTCTCTCATCTAATTCCATGACATCCTCCTCTCGAAGTGTGATACCAAATGTCTTATATCGATTGTTAGCACTCAAAAAGATGGAGTGCTAATATCGCTATAGTTAAGATAGCACTATCACTAATTAATGTCAACAAAAAATGCAAATAAAATTTATTAAGAAAAAATAAAATCGGCACCGGGATTATTCGCATCCCAGTGCCTTTAATATTCTTATATCTGTATTGCAGTTATTATCGAAAGAGCCTGCCATCATAAGAGAATCCATGCCACCGCATATATCAGTCCCACATATATTATGTGAATCTGACAGCTCTTTTAAAAGTATTTCCAGCTCTTCTATTCTCATGCTGCCCTGATCCCAGTTGGTAATATAATCCTTTTTGTCAAGCACATCTTTATCAATAGATATATATAACGGAATCTGTGCTTCAAGTGCATCCATTATGCCATTCTGGCTCTTTGCCACAACAACTCTGTCTGTATGCATTATCTCTTCTGTTATAAGTTCTTCTTTAACGCCATATAAGCAAACCCTGTTAATATACTTATTATCAGAAAGCATATCCTTTACCCAGCTTCCGCATGAAAGAATCGATCCAAACAGCGGGCTCTGCATATCTGGATGATTGTCAATAACTAACAGGTTAAATGGCTCGTCCATACGTTCAAGCATAATCTTGGTAAGATAGTGATAGTTGCCATTATCTATATAATGAAGCGACTTTACTGATACATTGTGCTCACTTATTCTTTCTCTTAACAGCTCCTGTGCCCTGTCGTCACAATAACATTCTGTTCCCGATATTTCACTGCATTCTATATACTCTGTCTGCACAACGCTTCTGGCATATTCTGCCAGTGCATCATCCATGCCAGAATACATTCCTGACATATTCATGAAAGTTATCTTGTTATCTTCGTATCTCATAGACTTTTTAAACCAGGCCATTTCTTATCTTTATCTGAAAGAATCAGATTATCCTTTAATGGCCAGTCAATTCCGATATCAGGGTCATCCCATGCAATTCCGCCCTCATCACCCGGATGATAGAAATCTGTAACCTTATAGCAGAATTCAGCAGTATCACTCAATACAACAAATCCATGTGCAAATCCTTCTGATATAAGGAACTGCTTCTTATTCTCGTCACTTAATTCAACGCCATACCACTGTCCATATGTCTTACTGCCTTTTCTTATATCAACAGCTACGTCAAAGACCCTGCCTTTGATAACTCTTACAAGCTTTGACTGTGGATATTCCTTCTGGAAATGTAATCCTCTTAATACTCCCTTTACAGACATGCTCTGATTATCCTGAACAAATGTATAATCAAGTCCTTCCTCTGTAAAATCGTTCTGATTATATGTCTCCATAAAATATCCACGCTCATCGCCATGAACTGCCGGTTCAATTATATACAGTCCCTCTATTGGCAATTTAGTAACTTTAATCTGTCCCATAAATCTATTGCACCTCTTTCAAAAATCTACCCAGAGCATCTTTCCATTCAGCCAGCTCACTAAATCCGGCTTTTTTTAATTTGCCCGTATCCAGTCTTGAATTCTTGGGTCTTCTTGCCTTCGACAATCCATATTCCTCTGTAGTAACTGGAATGACATTAACATCTGCTCCTGTCATCTTAAATATCTCACACGCAAACTGATACCACGATATATACTCTCCTGAATTACATGCGTGATAATATCCATAACATTCAGTCTGTATCATATCCATAAGAAGTGAAGCTAAATCTCTTGTATATGTGGGCAGTCCTATCTGGTCATTAACGACTCTCAGTGTGTCATGTGATTCAGAAAGCTTCATCATAGTTCTTACAAAATTATTGCCATTAATTCCATATACCCATGAAATTCTTACTATAAAGAACTTTTCCAGATTCTCTGCCACAGCCTTTTCTCCCATGAGCTTAGAAAGCCCATACTGGTTTACCGGCCTGTAATCTGTCTCGTCAGGCTCCCATGCTTTAGTGCCTTCCCCATCAAATACATAATCCGTACTTATATATATAAGTTTTGCATTGATTCTTTTACATGCTTTTGCGATATTAGCCGTTCCATCCGCATTGACCTTTACAGCCATATCCCTGCATTCTTCATCTTCTGCCTTGTCCACCGCTGTCCATGCAGCACAGTGTATAACTCCATCCGGCTTTATAGTATCCATCACCTCTGACACACTTGCATCATCTGTGATATCCATCCTGATATATCCATCCAGTTCACACATTAATCTGGCACTGCCGCTATACTCACTGGTAGTCCCTGTGCCATACACAATGTGTCCTCTGTGCTTAGCTTCCTCGGCTGCATCGTGTCCAAGCTGTCCATTAATACCTGTAATTAATATCTTCATATTCTATCCACGATTCCCATACATTTTTTCATAGTAATTCCTGTATTCACCAGAAATGATTGTCTCCCACCATTCTCTGTTATCAAGATACCACTGTATTGTTTTCTTGATTCCTTCTGCAAATGTTGTCTCTGGAAGCCATCCAAGTTCATTGTTAATTTTAGTAGGGTCGATGGCATATCTCATATCATGTCCCTTACGGTCAGCGACATGTGTTATAAGGCTCTCAGGCTTGCCTAACTCTTTACAGATAAGCTTGACAATATCTATATTCCTCATCTCATTGTGTCCACCGACATTGTAAACCTCCCCATCTCTTCCCTTATGTATGATAAGGTCTATTGCCTTACAATGGTCAAGAACGTATAACCAGTCACGCACATTAAGTCCCTCTCCATACACAGGAAGCGGCTTATCTGCAAGTGCATTAGCTATCATAAGAGGTATGAGCTTTTCTGGGAAATGATATGGTCCGTAATTATTAGAACACCTTGAAATAGTAACCGGCAATCCATAAGTTCTGTGGTAGGCAAGCACCAGTAAATCTGCCGCAGCCTTAGAAGAACTGTATGGAGAGCTTGTATGTATAGGTGTCTCCTCTGTAAAGAACAAATCCGGTCTGTCAAGAGGTAAATCACCATATACCTCATCAGTTGAAACCTGATGGTATCTCTTGATTCCATATTTACGGCATGCATCCATAAGCACTGCTGTTCCCTTGATATTAGTATCAAGGAAAACCTCTGGATTCTCAATTGAACGATCAACATGCGATTCAGCCGCAAAATTGACAACTATATCAGGATGCTGTTCCTCAAACATCTTATAGATAGCATCTCTGTCTGTTATATCAATCTTTAAAAATGTAAAGTCAGGGTTTTCTAACGCCTTCTTCAATGTAGACATATTGCCTGCATATGTAAGACAATCCACACATATTATCTTGTAATCTGAATACTTATCCAGCATATAATACACAAAATTAGAGCCTATAAATCCGGCTCCGCCTGTAACAACAATCTTCATAATATTCCTCACTTTTCTATGTAAACATCCTTGTTTAATATAGAATTTTTCCGTCAGCAACCTTTCTTAAATGCTCACCATATGGCGATTTGCCATAACTATCTGCATGTTCCAGAAGCTGCTCAAGACTAATCCATCCATTATTGTATGCTATCTCTTCAATCGCCGATATCTGTATGCCCTGTCTGTTCTCTATAACCCGGATAAATTCCGATGCATCTGAGAGAGCATCCATCGTACCTGTATCAAGCCATGCATATCCTCTTCCTAACGTCACCACATCAAGCTTGCCCTTAGAAAGATATATTTTATTGAGATCAGTTATCTCAAGCTCTCCTCTTGCAGAAGGCTTAACCTGTTTAGCATATTCACATACATTACTATCATAGAAATATAATCCTGTGACACAATAATTTGACTTAGGATGTTCAGGCTTCTCTTCTATAGATATAGCCTTTCCATTCTTGTCAAACTCAACAATTCCGAATCTCTCAGGATCATCAACATAATATCCAAATACTGTTGCTCCATCAACCTTAGCTGCCGCATTCTTAAGATGCTTTGTCAGTCCATTACCATAGAATATATTATCGCCGAGAACCATAGCGCACGAATCGCCATCTATAAATTCTTCTCCTATTATAAATGCCTGTGCCAGTCCGTCTGGTGATGGCTGCTCCTTATATGACAGTCTGAGTCCTAACTTACTTCCATCTCCAAACAGTCTCTCAAAATTAGGCAGATCCTGTGGTGTAGATATAATAAGAATATCCCTTATCCCAGCCATCATAAGTACTGACATAGGATAATATATCATTGGTTTATCATATACAGGCAAAAGCTGCTTACTTGTAACTTTAGTAAGTGGATACAATCTTGTACCACTTCCCCCTGCCAGAATAATTCCCTTCATAGTTCCTCTTTTCTGTGCCAGAGTATTCCACGCACTGTTAAATATCAACTAAAGTATATCAAATAAGCAGCATAAAATCAATCAATGCATTATCTAAGCCTTACCCTGCTTTTTACTGTTAAGATTCTCGACCATATTGGCAGCCATGCTCTCTATCAGCCTGTCTTTCATGACTCTTTCCAATATTACCCCTGCTGCGAGCGACTCATCCTGCTTCTTATTAATAGGTATCTTCCATGTATCATTAATCCACTCAGCCCTATCTGGCAGCACTGGAATATGCTTGCCATCATATATGCTGAATACCATAACATCACCTTTGGCAAATAATTTCTTGATAATATCAAGTTCCACCAGCGCATACATGTCTGTGAATAATTTCTGTGAAACTATTATAACAACATACTTATGCTCCCTGATATATCTCGAAAGAAGGTAATCCGATGTCTCATTGATAGTTGATTCACTGCTTGTCGATACTGAACCCGCGTCATACTCCTGTAATGTTGTAATCAGATTCCATGCCAGCTCATGTGACCACTCCTCACCTTTTCCCTCATAAAAACAAAAATGCATAAAAAATCCTCCCTATCTGTAAAAATATATATTGCAAAAATGCATTACCATTATTACACATAGGAAGGATAAAATGTTTAAGTTGTCATGAAACAGGTCTTAAATGTCATGAAAAATTAAATTCCAAGTATTTTCTTAACACTATCGCACATTTTGTCAACATCACATACTGTATCATGAAGTACTGGTGCTGTTCTGATTTCCTCGATAGCCTGTGGAACCTTGACATTAGATA
Organism: uncultured Eubacterium sp.; assembly: GCA_900547255.1. Lineage (GTDB taxonomy): Bacteria > Bacillota > Clostridia > Lachnospirales > Lachnospiraceae > Lachnospira. Next base: position 7,923 of record URGC01000030.1, read on the forward strand.
TTCTGCTGAGCTCATCTACAAGCTCAAAGTCACCCATAGCATCATATTTCTTATCGATAGCATTAAGTACACTTCTTGTGAACTTATATGGGCTGGCTGTAGAAGCTATAACTGTCTTAGTGTCATCATTAGTCTCAGCCTTATACTTGTTGTATACAGCGGCAGCAACTGCTGTATGAGTATCGATTACATATCCTGTATCATCATATAACTTCTTAATTGTAGCTGCATCTTCACTCTCTGATGCATAATTGCCATAGAAGTCGCCAAGCTTCGCCCTCATATCATCTGTTATGCTGTACTTGCCAACAGTCTTTAACTCATTCATAAGCTCTGCATTCTTAGCTGCACTGTTGCCAGCTATCATGTATATAAGTCTCTCAAGGTTGCTTGATACAAGAATATCCATTGAAGGTGATGTTGTAAGAACAAATTCTCTGTTTCTGTCATATTCACCTGTCTTAAAGAAGTCGAATAAAACCTTATTCTCGTTAGAAGCACATATAAGCTTGTTAATAGGAAGTCCCATATTCTTAGCATAGAATGCAGCAAGAATATTACCAAAATTACCTGTTGGAACTACTACATTAATCTTCTCGCCATCTTTGATCTCGCCATTAGCAAGAAGTCTTGTATATGCATATACATAATATACTATCTGTGGACAGAGACGTCCGATATTGATTGAGTTAGCTGAAGAGAACTGGAATCCTGCATCATCCATCTCCTTCTCAAGTGCCTTGTCTCCAAATATCTTCTTAACGCCTGTCTGGGCATCATCAAAATTACCGTTAATACCTATTACGTATGTATTGTCACCCTTCTGTGTGACCATCTGCTTCTCCTGAATTGGGCTTACACCATTCTTAGGATAGAATACAATAATCTTAGTACCCTTGACATCCGCAAATCCAGCAAGAGCAGCTTTACCTGTATCACCAGAAGTTGCAGTAAGGATAACTATATCATTCTTAACATTGTTCTTCTTAGCAGAAGTTATAAGAAGATGCGGAAGAATTGAGAGTGCCATATCCTTGAACGCGATTGTTTTGCCATGGAAAAGTTCAAGATAATATGCGCCATCTGCCTTAACAAGTGGAGCTATCTCATCTGTATCAAACTTAGAGTCATATGCACTGTTGATACAATGCTTTAACTCTTCCTCTGTAAAATCATCAAGCATAAGCTTCATAACTTCGTATGCTACACCCTTGTAATCCATCTTAGATAATTCCTCGAAACTCTTATCGAGTGCTGGAATCGAATCTGGAACATACAATCCCCCATCTGGTGCAAGTCCCTTAAGAATAGCCTGTGAAGCCTTAACCTGGACACTATCGTCTCTGGTACTCTTGTAAATTATACTCATTTCTTTCCACCTCGTATTTGATATTATTATATATAAGGATGCCACAACACATAAAAGCTTTTGTGCAGACACAAACAGCTCTCTGCTTGTGCCCCTGACATCATAATAATTGATTAAAATTATACCTAAGCCCCGTCTGTTATGTCAAGGCAATTATTGCCTTTATCACACTTTAAAACATCCGCCGCCAACAAATTCCCTAAGAATTGAATTGATTGGGATATACTCAGGCTGGCATACCAGAAAATAATCAAGGAACTTTAACAGTCTCTTTGCTTCTAAATATTCCGGCTCATCCTCTCTTATCGAGAATAAAAGTGGCTCTACATATGGCTTTAATACCGATATCTCATATGCAAGAGATGAATTGAACATAACATCTGCCTGCTCCTGGAATGGGAATATATTCTTCTCTTCACCCCTTCTTACAGACTCCCACATTGAGAGAGTCTTCTTGGCTGATGCTCCTCTTGTCCTGTAATCCCTTACCATACGTCTTATCAGTCTTCCATCAGTAGATGCAACACGGTTATGTTCATCAACATTAAGCTGTGTGAGTGCACTTATGTATATCTTAAACTTACTCTCCACTGGAAGTGTGTAAGACAGTTTATCATTAAGGCAGTGTATTCCCTCAATAACAAGAATATCTTCCTTGCCAAGCTTTAAAGTATTGCCATTATATTCTTTCCTTCCTATCTTGAAGTTAAATGTAGGCATCTCGACCTCTTCACCTGCAAGAAGCTGGTTCATATGTCTGTTGAAAAGCCCTATATCTACTGCTTCAAGGGCCTCGAAATCATAATCACCATTCTCATCGACAGGAGTCTGCCCCCTCTCAACGAAATAGTCATCAACAGCTATAGGATGTGGCTTATATCCCCTTGCCATAAGCTGTACAGATAATCTATGGCTGAATGTTGTCTTACCAGATGAAGAAGGGCCAGCTATCATTATAAACTTAGTTCCCGGTCTCTGCTCAATCATCTCAACAATCTGCATAATCTTCTGTTCCTGAAGTGCTTCATGCACAAGCATAAGCTCACCTATATCTCCATTGGCTATATGCTCATTAAGTGCTCCGACTGTATGCATATCAAGCATCTCTGACCACTGTGTTGTCTCTTTTAAGACATTAAACAGCTTCTTTGGTGGAGCAAATTCTGGAACTACAAGCGGTGCCTTCTTCTGAGGTAACTGCAATACAAAGCCCTCATCATAAGCAAACAGGTCATATACAGATAATATTCCTGTTGATGGTGCCATATATCCATAAAAATAATCTTCATATCCATCAAGATTATATACATTGACAACAGAGCCTCTTCTGTACTTGAATAGCTGTGTCTTGTCATTCATGCCATAGTAATCAAATAGTTTTATGGCTTCCCTGGTACTCATTGTCTTTTTGACAATCGGCATATCTGCTGCAACACATTCCTGCATTCTCACCTTAACTTTATCAAGAAATTCAGTTGTTATCTTACTGCCATTGACAGCTTTGCAATATAATCCCTTACTTATCGAATATTCAACACTTATCTGACCTACTGCTTCGTCAGTATCTACATCATCTATAGCTTTGAGTGCCATGAATAATACGCTTCTCTTATACACCTCATTGCCAATTGTAGTATCAGTTGTAACGAATTCACATTCATCACTTTCAACTTCTTTGTCACATATTTCACATAATTTGCCATCAACCTTGGCAAGAATTATCTTATTGTCGAACTGATTCTGTTTCTCCTTTACGAGCTGTGACAACATTATCTTCATAATAATCCACCAGTGCCTTTCTGATATAATATATATCTTCATTAACCTGGGTCATGCGCTTTGATGCCCCTGCTTTACTAACTGCATCAAGAATTCTCAGATTAACATCCAGCTCCTTTTTCAGATATAGATGCAAATCCTCATTTCTGCTAACCAGATTGTCCTTACCGTATCTTAAAAACAGTTCAAAATCCGGATTATAACGGCAATCCATTATTGTGTAATACTGATTATCTTCTTTCAAAAAATGCTCTCTTATGACAGAATATCCGGAACCCGCAAGAAATCCCCTGAATTCCTTAACCTCTGACTGTGGCGACAATATAAGCTGTGTACTGCCATCAAACTTACCCTTGCCGTTAGAAAGAATACTTCTTATAAGCCTTCCCCCCATTCCACAGATTGTAACAGCATCAACCTCTCCCGGTTCAAGCTTTTCAAGTCCGTCACTGAGCCTTACGCTCACCTTGTCCTCAACGCCAAAGCTCTTGATATTATTCTTAGCTTTAGACAAAGGCTGCTGCCTTACATCCATTGCAATGACTTTGTCCGCAATTCCATTCCCTGCAAGATATATTGGCAGATATCCGTGATCCGTACCGATATCTGCCACTCTTTTACTGCCAGTGTCTTTTATCCACTCTGCCACACATGAAAGCCTCTTTGATAAATTATATCCTTCCATGCTTATATTCCTATTATCAATTAATCAAGATAATCCTTGAGCTTACGGCTTCTGCTAGGATGTCTTAACTTTCTTAATGCCTTAGCTTCAATCTGTCTGATACGCTCTCTTGTTACATTGAACTCTTTACCAACTTCCTCAAGAGTTCTGGCACGTCCATCATCCATACCAAATCTAAGTCTTAATACCTTCTGCTCTCTCTCTGTAAGAGTTCCTAACACTTCAACAAGCTGTTCCTTAAGAAGTGTTGATGCAGCCGCATCGGCTGGAACTGGAACATTATCATCCTGAATGAAATCTCCAAGATGGCTGTCTTCCTCCTCACCGATAGGTGTCTCAAGAGAAACTGGCTCCTGACTAATCTTCTGAATCTCTCTTACTCTCTCAACTGGTATATCCATAGCCTCTGCTATCTCTTCTGGAGTCGGTTCTCTTCCTAACTCCTGAAGTAACTGTCTTGAAACTCTTACGAGTTTGTTGATAGTCTCTACCATATGAACTGGTATACGGATAGTTCTCGCCTGATCTGCAATAGCTCTTGTGATAGCCTGTCTTATCCACCATGTAGCATAAGTACTGAATTTGAAGCCCTTTCTGTAATTAAACTTCTCAACAGCCTTTATAAGTCCAAGGTTACCCTCCTGGATAAGGTCAAGGAAAAGCATTCCTCGTCCAACATATCTTTTGGCAATACTTACAACAAGTCTTAAGTTAGCTTCAGCAAGACGCTTCTTAGCTTCCTCATCACCCTGTTCCATTCTCTTTGCGTATTCAATCTCTTCCTCCGCTGAAAGAAGTGGAACCTTACCAATCTCCTTAAGGTACATTCTTACAGGGTCTTCAAGACCGATTCCATCTGGTACAGATAAATCAATCTTTTCAATGTTAATCTCGTCCTCGTCATCAAGAATGATATCCTCGTCATCTGTATCATCCTCTGACATCTTGACATCTACATTATTATTCTCTAAGAATTCAAATACCTTCTCCATCTTGTCAGCTTCAAAATCTGTATCAAGGAAATAATTCATAATCTCCTGATAATCGAGAACATTTTTCTTCTTCTTTGCAAGTGCAAGAAGTCCCTTACATTTCTCTTCAAACTTAGCAGCCGACTCAGCAGCACTGTCAAGCTGGTCATCACCATCTGACTGCTCTTCGTCATCAATCATATCAACCACTGGATCTGCTTCTTTAGCCTTTTCAGCTTTAGTTGATTTCTTGGCAGCCGGTTTCTTTTCTTTAACTGCTTTTACTTCCTTCTCCTCAATTGCCTCGTTTTTCTTAGCCATTGTTGTATCCTTTCTCTCTTTAAATTATAAATATATGTGAATATTTTTTAACTTAACCTGTTGTGTCATTATGTCCTGAAGCTGCCTTGCGTCATTAGTGTTCTTAAGTGCATATTCAAGACTGTTGCCTTTAACCTTAATAACTGTGTCATTGAGTGCCCTCTGCCTCTCTGCTGCATTAAGATTATCGCTTAAATCAGCACTGAACAAAGCCGCAACCTCGTTATGTTCCTCTTCTGTATCGTATGTGTTGATTATTGATGCCGGATTAACATTGCCCGCATCAAACTGCTCATAAAGCTTGGAAGCCACATCATTAAGCAGCGGGTCTATGAAATCCTCCGGCTGGATGTACTCTCTTACCTTTGCAAATACATTCTTATCATCTATCATCCATGTAAGAAGTATCTTCTCAGCCTGTCTTACACCGCTCTCACGCTTCTTCTTTACTGGCGCCGCCTGCCTTGGTGCATTCTCTGGTTTAGACGATATAAGTCCTTCCCTGCTGCCATAGTGTGCTACCATCTCGCGCATGCCATCATAGTTAATATTAAACTCACGGCACACTGCCTTCATATAATTCTCTCTCTCAAGCCGTTCAGAAAATGTAATCAGCCTGCCAGCGACACTCCGCTCGAAGTTAGTCTCGCCTTCCGGGTCTGACCTATCATAGTTTCGCTCAAGAACTGATATCTCATACATAAAACTGTTGCTTGCTTTATCAATGCGTTCCTGAAATGCCTCTGCTCCAAGTGCCTTGATGAATTCATCCGGATCCTTGTACGGTCTCATATTGATAACCTTAGTTGACAGTCCAGCTTCTTTTAATATAGGAATGGCACGCATAGCCGCCTTAACTCCCGCTTCATCGCTGTCATAGGTTATAAATACATTATCCGTATATCTTTTCATAAGTCTTGCCTGTCCCGGTGTCAACGCCGTTCCAAGCGATGCAACAGCCTGATTAAATCCAGCCTGATGAAGACTTATGACATCCATATATCCCTCACATATTATAAGATTGTCCTTCCTTGACGCCCTCGCTATGTTAAGTCCATACAGATTCCTGCTCTTATCAAAAAGCTTCGTCTCTGGTGAATTAAGATACTTAGGCTTGGCATCTCCCATAACTCTTCCGCCAAAACCGATAACCTTATTATTGATATCCATAATAGGAAACATCACTCTGTTAAAGAACTTATCACTTATACCTCTCTCGTAAGAGAACAAGCCTGATTCTTTAAGGATGTCATCATCATACCCCTTCTCTTTAAGATAACGATACACGGATGAACCCTGCGCTGAATACCCAAGTCCAAACCTCTGGATTGTCTCATCACTTAATCCACGCTTCTTTAAGTAATCCAGTCCCAGTTGTCCATGCTCAGTCCTAAGCTGCTTATAATAATATGTAGCTGCAAGCTTGTTAATCTCAAGAAGCTTGTCCCTTATGCCACGGTCACGTCTTTCCTGCTCATTATACTCCACCTCTGGCAGTTCCATGTTAACCCTGTCAGCCAGTGCCTTAACTGCTTCTGGAAATGTGAACTTCTCATATTCCATAACAAATGTCACTACATTGCCGCCAGCTCCACATCCGAAACAGTGATACAACTGCCTTGAACCTGATACAGAAAATGAAGGGGACTTTTCATTATGAAATGGACAAAGTCCCACATATGAGCTTCCATTCTTTTTAAGTTTTATATACCCTGAAATCACATCAACTATATCATTTCTCGATATAACTTCATCTATTATCTGTCTTGAATACATCATTAACCCTTCCATGACTTAGGTACATATATCTCTGTAAACTTAGATACACAGTACTGGTCTGTCATGCCTGATATGTAATCACATATTACTCTCTCTTGTGGCTGTCCTTTATCAATAAACTGCTTATAGTTATCTGGAAGCTCATCTATATTATCAAGATAATAATTGTATAATTCTGCTATAAGCTTATACGCTTTAGCTTCCTCACTCTTTGCAGTCGGATTAGTATAAAGGTTGCTGAACATATACTCTCTTAAACTGGTCATCGCATCGCCGACCTCATCAGACATATATATTCCATTCTTACCTCTGCTGTTGATAATTATATCTTTAATCAGAGTGTTAAGACGCTCTTTAGTAGAGTTACCCAGAATACTTGTATATATCTTAGGAATCTGGTCTTCTGCAAATATACCTGCTCTTATCGCATCATCAATATCATGGTTGATATATGCAATCTTATCAGAAAGACGTACAACATTGCCCTCAAGTGTGGCAGGATTACCTGTAGTCTTATGATTGAGCATTCCATCTCTTACTTCCCATGTAAGATTAAGTCCTCTTCCATCATTCTCCAGCAGCTCAACCACTCTTACGCTCTGCTTGTAATGCGCAAATCCAAGCGGACATATCTTATTAAGGGTTCTCTCTCCTGCGTGGCCAAATGGTGTATGTCCCAAGTCATGCCCTAAAGCAATAGCCTCTATCAGGTCTTCATTAAGATTAAGTGCCCTTCCTATGCTCCTTGCAATCTGTGCAACTTCCAGAGTATGAGTAAGGCGTGTTCTGTAATGATCTCCAGTAGGTGCAAGAAATACCTGTGTCTTATGCTTTAATCTTCTAAAAGACTTACAATGCAATATCCTGTCCCTGTCACGCTGGTATATAGTCCTCATGTCACACTGTGGCTCTTCCCTGTCACGCCCTCTTGACATATCACTGAAACTGGCATATGGACTTAGATATTCATGTTCTCTTTTTTCCTGCTCTTCTCTTATATTCATAACTGTATATATTCACCCACAATCTATAATCATACAAGTGCGCCTAATATTAAACTTCTATGCCACCATAGGATTTCCTTTTTATTTTTTTACACTTCCAGAAAAAAATCCACCGATAAATCCGCCAAGTATACAAAGCCCAAGTGCTGTCAATATTCCGCTTACATTCTGTGCTATTCCTTTATTCAGTATTAATGATACTATAAATATTATCATATAATATACTGCTCCTGCCGCAATCCCCCATATTGCCCTTGCGCTTCTCATTTTAGCACCTATTATCATGCCTGCTGCACATGTTGATATGACATACACAGCATATATGCCTATAGATACAATTTTTTCTCCCATCCCCATCTTATAAGCCGCCAGTGCCAGCACAACAAGAAGTATCGCTGACATAAAATACGCAATAACAATCGTCTGTACCATTTTGATAATTCTGTTAACCAATTGAGCCTCCAAATTTATTAATTTTTTACTTATTCTTAAGTGTATTCACACATTTATAAGACTATGACGTATTGACTTATTTATATTATTTTTGTATATTATCAATATTACTTTCTGGGAGACTTTCCCAATAATTAAACAAAAAGGAGTTGGTTTTTTTTGGATACGGATAGTATCATTCAGTTTATTGTCATTATTATTTTATTGTCACTCTCATCATTTTTCTCATCTGCGGAGACGGCTTTTACTACGGTCAACAAGATTAAGATACGTTCTCTTGTCGAATCTGGTAACAAGCGTGCCAAAAAGGTTGAGAAGATTATCGGAAACTCTGGTAAGATGCTCTCAGCAATATTGATTGGTAACAATGTTGTCAATTTAAGTGCATCTACCCTTACAACATCTCTCGTTATCAAATTATGGGGTAATTACGCAACTGGTATTGCAACCGGTATCATCACTTTACTCGTTCTTATATTTGGTGAGATATCTCCTAAAACACTTGCGACCCATTACTCTGAGAAGATTGCACTTGCATATGCACCTGTAATAGCATCACTTATGTACATTCTTACGCCTGTCATCTTTATCGTTGACAATCTGGCAGGAATGTTCCTTAAGCTGTTCGGTGTTGATTCAACAAGTGCCAAGCACTCTATAACAGAGGCTGAGCTTAGGACTTTTGTTGATGTAAGTCACGAAGATGGTGTAATTGAGCAGGACGAAAAAGAAATAATCAAGAACCTGTTTGATTTTGGCGACTCCAAAGCAAAAGATGTTATGATTCCAAGAATCGATATGACACTTATTGATGTCGAAGCCGATTATCTTGATGTCATTAACACTTACAAAGAAACCAAATATTCAAGATTTCCTGTATATTCAGAGACTCCGGACAATGTAGTCGGAATCCTTTATATCAAGGATCTTATCACTGCTCCTACAGGTCAGGCATTCAAATTAAAGAATATATTAAGACAGCCATTCTTTGTATATGAACAGAAGAATACGTCCGATTTATTCAAAGAAATGCAGAAGAATTCTATAAGCATTGCAATAGTAATTGATGAATATGGTTCATCTGTCGGAATGATTACTACCGAAGATTTACTCGAAGAGATTGTCGGTGATATCAGGGATGAATACGACCAGGACGAGGAAGAAGAATTCATGCAGCTTGCACCAGATACATACAGAATTGATGCATCATACAAGCTGGATGATATCAATAATGAGATTGGAAGTAATCTCCAGTCTGATGACAACGATTCAATCGGTGGTTACATAACAGAAAAGCTTGACAGAATCCCTAAAGCGGGAGAACGATTTGCGATTGATAACTTTGAATTCATAATTGAGAATGCCACTAAGGCACGAATTGATTCTGTTATCATGAAAGTCAACAACAATAAAGATAAACAATAAAACCAAGCCGTTGTGAGTTTAACTATCTCACAACGGCTTTATTTAAAATAATTAATTACCAATGCCATCCCGGTTTATTTTAATGTTGTTTCTCCAGAGGATGAAATCTTAATATGCAATGCAATATCATCTGTGTGTTCTTTCATACTTTCTGACAGCTTTAATACACTGCTTGTATTATACCAGCTATCATCACCATCAGTACGCTTTATCAGCGAATCCTTATATCTTGTAGATGATATCTTCACCAATGTATGCCTGTTATCATTGTTATCTATATCTGGCGGCTGTTCTTCCTTTCCTTCCCACACCGCCCGAACTGTAACACTTGGAAGATTTGAATTAACATAATACAGCATCTGGTTCTGCTCAACAATAACTATATCCTCATCATTATACGTGAATCTTGTACTGACTCCATATAATCTTTTTAAATCCTTTATATAATACTGCCGCACCGCCTCCCTGCTGCCACACTTGTCGGCTATCTCCTGATTAACCGGCTCTGTCACAGTGGCTTTCCGCCCTGTTCTTATATTCGTTATCTGCAAATACATTCTGTAGCCATATTTATGTTTCTGTATAATCTCACCATATCCATCGACAAATTCAAAGCCCTTGAATATATATCCTTCTCTTTCACATACAATTCTGTCAAACTTCTCAATCTCTTCATTATTGCTTGCAATATACACATTATCATCATATGTACCATCGCTAACACATGTAAACATTGTATCGTGTCCATTGATAATTCCACCTGCCGGGTCGACATGTACATTAAGCCTGGCAACTATATGGTTTATAGGTGCTGAATAGCTTCCGTCATCATATACAGCCCGAAACCATATGACATCACCATCTTTATAATCTGAATAATTAAAAGTCTTGCTGATATCTGACCAATCCTGCCATTGTCCATCATTAATCCTGTACTGGCTCGATGCACATCTCATAATCAGCGTGTATTCAAAGAATGTATAACGCACCTTTCTTCCAGCCTTATTATACGTCGTCTGTTCCAGATACTGGTACAGCCATTCCTTATCCGTAGGATACCCTTTACTGACAACAGCAAGAATAACATAATTGTAATAGCCATTGCCATTGAAAGTTACTGACTTGTCCGTGACTATCTTGCTGCACTCAACCTCGCTTGAATCTCTCTTTCTGAATGCATTTGTATTGTTATACAGATTAGTTATATCAGCTTCTACTACTGGCATATCTGACATTCCAAAATCAGCCTCAGCCACTTTAACAAGGTCTGCTTTTCTTACATCCATAGCAAGCTGCCACTGACCCTCTGAAAGCCCCCTGTCTTTCAGGTATGTATCAAATGCATACACAGTTGCCCCTGCATAATCATTTCCTATACATGTATTTTTTATATCTTCCATTGTAAATTTCAAGGTTACTTTATCCTCGGAGTAATATCTCATCTTGATATCATACATATAGTGATAATAGTTGTCTGCCATAGCCTTGACACTTATGCACACAGCTATTCCTGTAATAAGGCCTGCTAATACAAGAACATACCTTATCACTTTAAGTCTAAAAGATTCTATACGCTCTTTCCCATCTGTTTCTGCCTTTCCTTCCCCAAAATCCATATTCATATGTCTCCTCTACAACAATATCAACATACCCCTTGTCCCATCCGCCATCTACAAGATATATATCTAACTCTCCATCGGTTATCATAATATCATTAAGTATCTTTGCGAATTCCTGAACAAATGCTTCTCTTTCTTTAAGCCCCTTATCCATACAATAGTCAAATGCACAGTTGAGTCCGCGGTAAACCTCTCTGTCCCGGACTTCCTGACTTAATATGCTGTAATGTATTGCCACAACTATCATAAGAATTACAAGGCTTCCACTCACTCCGGCTGCTGCTCTCATAATGTCTGCTCCGCTTCTGTTCTTATAAGTACACTGCTGTTCTGCTTCTTGTTAAGTCCAAGTATTCCACTACGGATATAGTAGGCAGCATTCATCTTATAATAATAATATCTGCCTGTTGAATCCTCATATGTCACAGATATATCTATGTCTTTACTGCCAGCCATAGTGCTGATAGCATTAAACACGTCTGTTCCAAGTTCATATATCTTGCCCTGTCCCTGTTCTGCCCTTCCTATATCAACACTTGTCCCATATAATTCAACATAATCCTTTATATAATCAATAGTCTTTTGCTTCTCACTTATATCTTTATTAATCAATATAAAATCAAGCGACACAAAACACATTATTGTCATCACAATGATATACACCGAAACATCAATTATTAATTTCAAAATACCCCCTTACTGTGTCAAAAACACATGTCAGATTACATTTTCCTTTACTGTGCCCAAACACATGATTCACATCGCCTTCATTAATGCATCCGCCAGCCCGGCAAATACACCTATAATCACAAATGTGTATAATAATGTCACTGCCATACCGCCAAATTCTTCAATAACCAGCTCCATAACAACGCCTCCCTCTGCTTTATCATTTTACAGATAATTAGATATAACAAGCATCATGTCTATCCCTATCTTTACAGACACGATAAATAATGGTATATACTCTGCAAACTTTAACATGCTTATATTATTCTGATTGCGCTGTGCCTCATGCTTATCAACGAGCTCGTATTTTCGACTGATAAGCCCACTTATAACCTCACTCATATTCTGTGTTTCATTCTCTGTTATCGAATACAGCGTCCTTACTGTAGATGAGATATCAAGTATCTTAAACTCCTCTAAAAATGTATAATAAGGTGTTACATCTGCCGGATTATCATCAAGTTCATATATAAATTTAGCAAGTGATGGTTTTATAACTACCGGACATGTCCTGTAGCTTTCCTGTATCGCCGCCTGCAATGGCGCATGTGAAAGATTGACTGCAACCTCCCTTAACCATTCTGAAAATCCTGTATACACATCATCTTTTAGTCTTGCCATAGCCCTCGTCCTGTTGTAATGCGGCATAAAATACATAACAGCCCCTGTTATAAAAATCATGATGCCAATTGTCCTGCCTGCTTTTATTCCAGTTACCACAGACACAATAACAGACACTATAATTATCCCCCATCTTACAGCTTTTACAGTTTTCGACTCACTGTCAAAGACAATATGATAATCCTTCATCACTGTCTCGTCATCCCTTACAGCAGTAATCCAGTCCTTTGAATAATGCACAATCACATATATAAAATAGATAATATTTACCATCATATATCCGATTGTCTCAGCCTGATATATATACAGATTCGCGATATCCATATTCACTTCCGCAGTCTGGTTTAACATAGTATTTATTATCACAGACATCGAAGCAAGTATGCAGCTAAGTATAATTCCTATTGCTGAATTAATCTTTACATGTTTCATATCATCCTGATATCTGTATACACGCCTTACCCAGCGGTCAAAATCTTCAAGCAATATAGATAATGGCTGGCTGTATTCACCGCCTCTTTCTTCAATGCTTATCAGAAATCTATGCAATGTATACACTCTGTCACACGGAAAAGCCTCTTCTATAATCTCAAGTGCCTGTGTGTATACATGCTCACTATCATCACTCTCCATGCACGCAATAGCATTAAGAATAACCTCTTTAAGATAACCATCCGCAATCTGATATGTATCTTTCAGGGCTGTTATTATCTTAGGGCTTCTCTGAAATGAATACGCCATCTGGTGAATATATACATCAACCTGATTAAATCTTATATTCTCTTTTTTCTGATAATAGTGATAATACAAAACTATCGGGATAACACATACTCCGGCACCCAGAATAAGACATGAACATATCATATGTAATCTGTACACAAATCCCAATATGCACAGCACTCCCAGAAACAACATTGTGACAAGTATTCCAAGTGATGTGACATTAGTCTCATCTGCCTGTTTTGCCATATTTTTAAGTTCCCGGAAAGTTATCATTACCTTTTTTCTTTTTCTCATCATACCCCCTCTGATATAGACTTACATAACACATATCGCACCAGATAGCGGCTGTCTGCCGCTACCCGGCACAACATTGTAACAATTACCTGTAATCATCATACGGATTGCTTATTCCATATTTGGCAAAACGCATAATAATCTCCTTCGGCAGTTCGTTAGAAGTAAACTCCCCATTCTCATATATAACAGTACATTTGTTAACACCTTCTGTCCTTGTGAAAAATCCAACCTCCCTTATGCTTCTTCTCTCATATTTATCACATTCCACCAGAATTCCTACATCTATATACTGATATATGCTGTTAATAAATCTGTCTGCCACATTACTCTCACCAAGCATGTTATACATTCTGTCCGGTATGCTTCTGACACAGTCAAGATGCATTGTTGTCATGCAGTATGCGCCTGTGCTCAGTGAATTAAGCAGATCAAGTACCTCCTGTCCTCTCGATTCTGATAATAGTACCCAGTCAACATTATGGCGCAGTCCTGCCTTAATAATCTGTGAATACCCAAATCTTTCATCAACACGAAATTCCACACATTTCTTGTCTGGATTAATCGTCCTATAATGTATCTCCTGATTATCTTCGTACACGCCAACTTTTTCCTCTGCCGGAATATAAGTAGACATATACTTTAACAGTTCTGTCTTACCTGCGTGTGGCTGCCCGCCTATAACGCAGTTCATATGTGCTCTGGTACAGTTCTCTAATAAATTGATTATCTTCTCAGGAGCATATCCACTCCTGATAAGTGACTCATGGCAAAACCTTATGCTTCTTGGTATCTTCCTTATAGCGATACTCTTAACACCGCATCTTGATTCATGCCAGATTGAGATTCTAAGATTCTCCGTATTGGCTTCCAATACAGGATTAGAACGATTGAAAGATGTCATCATAATATTAGCAAGACGAATCGACAGATTATCTACATAATCACTTCTTAACTTCTTATCCGATAAATAGCTTCCATACTTCAGATGTGTAATCCACAGATTATATCCATCCCACTCGATATCAGTTATGTCGTTATCGTCTATCTCATCCTTCAGCTCGTCAAAGAGTTCCTCCTTGTGCCTTGCAAGGTATTGTCTCAACTCTTCTCCATTCATAGATGTTCTCCCATATACTCAACGCTTGTTCCTCTGCATATGGTACCCTACACTTGCGAAGTTGTTGACTGCTCGCCAAATGCTGACTCTATACGATCCTCGTATGCTATCTTATCAACTGCTGTATTAGTCTTATCTTTAACAACTCCAACAACAGAAACTGTAAGCATAACAGCCGCAAGCGCACCAGCAAGTGCTACAACAACCTTGCCATAATGTTCAATTATATCATGCATATATTTACCTCCCTTCGTCATATATATTACTTACTTTTACAATAGTTATTATATCACTTATATTCATTTTGTAAAGTACTTTTTTATATTTTTAGTAAATTTTATACAATGTCAATGGATTTTTTAATATATCTTCTATTATATTTCGAACTCTGCTTGTGATTCAAAGTTTTCTTGAGTGCAGTTTTGAAAATTCATAAGTTTTTTATATATTCTGTTTGCATTAGAATTATATCCATGCTATATTTAACATATAGTTATGCATAACTAAATATATCAAGGAGATAACATCGATG
>URGC01000031.1 GCA_900547255.1 uncultured Eubacterium sp.
TGCTCCTGCAGGCACTTGATACCCTCCTGCTCTATGAGCTTCAGGAAGTTGTACTCATCCTCTCTGCCCTTCTCCTTGGCAATGTACAGACAACAGTCAGCCTTGTTAAACAGGTCATCATAATCTGTTCCGTTAGTAGGATATATAGATGCACCGATTGAACATGTGATTGAAAGTGCCTCGAAATCCTCTGCAAATTCCCACTTAATCTGTGTTCTGATTGCACGAAGCATTGATCTTAAAGCAAGGTCATCATTAAGTCCTGTAAATACAATCATGAACTCATCGCCGCCGATTCGTCCTACAACACCATCATTGCCAACAATCTCTTTTAATCTTCTTCCAGCTCTTGCAAGAACCTTATCACCTATCATATGTCCAAATGAGTCGTTGACAGACTTGAAATGGTCAAGGTCTAATATCGCAATTATAACCTTGTTTTCCTTCTCCTCAACAAGCTTCTTCTTCGCATATTCTGTGATAGTACGCTTATTATATACATCTGTAAGGGAATCAATTCTCAACTCACCAGCTAGCTCATCTGATACGATAGAGCTGTTCTTGCTGTCCTTGATAACTCTTCCCACAATGCTCTTCTTACCACTATTGTCTGTATAGAGTGCGCCAATCATCACTCTTGTATCAGGTGTCTTGCCGCCTGTGAATATAGAGCTTGTAAACTTAACTGTGAAATTGGCAAGATAGCTCTTAAGGTCAAGTACAAATGTATCAAACATAGCTGCATCTTCACCTGTTACCATTCCACTCGAAAGAACTTCTTTCTTCCATGCATCAAGTGTTCCTGCGTATATATCTACTCTTCTTAATTCATCATACTTGTACAGACAGAACTGGTTATCGCTCTTGCTGTATGTAAACAATATCTCATCTGACAGGCTGAGCACCAGTCTTGTCTTTGCGATATCATTAAGTGACTTCTCATAATAATCTACGGCTGTCATGACATCAACAATCTCGAACTTGATATTCATTCTGCCTTCTTCGTTATTATTGTATCCATTAAATATAATGAGGCATGTATGATATTCATTATTCTTCATAACACGGACAAGCTGTCCGCCAGACCTGCTCTCGTATCCCCCACTGACGTACTCTTTAAAGCTGTCAACATCATCTGGATGAATATCGTCTATAATGTTGATTTCTTTTTTGTCGTCCATATCAAAAAATCTTAAAAACCTTCTACTTGAGACATACAAATTGTAACTCTCATCAAATGATACCAACATACGCTCTATATCTTCTCCTGCTGCTATTGCTTCAATGTCGTCTTCCCTGTCTTTGTTATAATCCATAGCCATTCACCTCTGTATGTGTGCCACTATGTACATGTACATATATCACAACATGACATAGACACATGAAATATTATTGCAAAAACCCAAAATCTATGATGGTGCGCTGCCATCCATCCCACGCTGATTTGATAAAATTATAACAAATTGAAATGCCTTTTGCAATATATTTTGGAAAAATTGTGGTACTTTGGTACCATTACAATATAATGTGTTTATTTTTATATTGAAGTATGATACAATACAATATATTGTTGATTTGCGTAGCAATCATGGGGTTTACAACTTATTTTATGGGGAGGATTTTATTAATGGAAAGAGTAACGTTGAACAAGGTAATCGTATCACATGGCGACACAGTCAAGAAATTCCCGGTTTATGAGATATATCTTGATGGTGTTATCGTAACTAAAGTTCCTTCTGAGGCAGAAGCTTTGGAGATGATTTCACGCTGGCAGGAGATTTATAAGTAATCCAGCTCCCGTTTTACTTTTGTTTAATATAATTAATATATTAATATGAATTAAAGGCTGTATCACATGAGATTATCTCACGGATACAGCCTTATTTTTATTCATTCCATCTTCTTTAAAATGTCTTCTATATCGCTCTTCTGCGCAAGAACCTTCACATGGTCTCCCTGACAGAATGTATAATTCACATCCGGCATGACACTTATCTCACCATTGCCATGAACTACCGCAATTACATTGACATTGTATACAGCACGCACATTCAGATCCTTCATTGATTTACCTTCCCATGCAGATGGAACTGGTATCTCATATATAGAGTATTCATCTGTGAGTGCAATATAATCATATACATTATCTGCGCTTACCTTTACAGCAACCTTCTCTGCTAAGTCTCTGTCAGGATATACTACCTCGTCCGCACCATTTCTTAAAAGGAACTTTGCGTGGATATCACGGCTTGCAACGCTTGTAACATACTTAGCCCCTGCCTCTTTTACAAGGCTTGTAACCTCAAGGCTGTTCTGGAAATCTTTCTCGATACACACGATAACCTCGTCATATGTATCTATCTTGAGTGCCTTTAACACATCTTTCTTCGTACAGTCCCCTATTCTTGCATTAGTGACAGTTCCAAACATGTCCCTGATATTGTCTTCTTTCTTATCAACAACCATCACCTGTGTCTTTCCCTGCTCAATAAGCTTGTTCACAAGATGATGTCCAAATCCACCCATACCAATTATCAATATTGATTTCATAGCTATAACATCCTTTTTCGTTTTAGAATCCACATTGTAATAATACATATAACAATAATTATTCCACATATAATGCCAAATCCATATGGAGTCTTTGCAAATGGCATCCACTCTTCTGCAACATTCATTCCATATATTCCCGATATGATTGTAGGAATAGCCATTACCAATGTTATAGAAGTGAGGTATTTCATCACATTGTTCAGCTTGTTATCCATGACCGATGACAGCAGTTCTCTTGTACCATCGACAATATCTCGGTAGATTACCGTCATCTCGATAGCCTGCTGATACTCGACCATCGCATCCTCAAGCAGCTCCATGTCCTCTGGATACTGTTCAATACGCTTATATCTCCTAAGACGCTCCAGCACGATACTGTTAGATCTGAGAGACGTTGCGAAGTAAACCAGTGTCGATTCAAGCTCATGAAGGTCTATTATATCGCTGTCCTTAGTGTCTTTACCGGCTCTTTCTTCAATCTCTACTCGTTTCTTATCTATTCCACGAAGATATGCCTGATATAATGATGCCGAACGCAAAAGAAGCTGGTATATAAAACGCATCTTCTTCTTCGTGCTGAAATCCTTCTGCTTATTGCGCACGAAATAATCTACAACCGGCGATTCCTCACGGCATACAGTTATAATCGCATTCTGCTTTAAAACGATGCCCATAGGTATTGTTGTATACATCTTCTTCTCATGTCTTACCTCTGGTGATGGAATATCCACAAGAATAAGGGTATATCCATCCTCAAGGCTGATACGTGAACTCTCTTCCTCATCCAGAGCAGTTGCAAGGTCGTCAACCTCGATGTCATAATGCTCCGCCACCTGAACTAATTCGGTACTGGTAGGATCCACCAAGCGAACCCAGACGCCATCTTCAAATGTCGCCATTTTGTTAATTATGCTCTCATCTGTTCTGTATATGCTAAGCATTTCCTACCTCCTTCTTTTTTAAGGTTTTGACGAATACATTTCTTTCATCCCTGACCATGACTCTTACAGGCTTGACACACTGGGTAACGCACTGACCGCACCCTATGCATCTGTCTATATCAAATATAAGTTTCTTCTTATCCTTATCATAATATGTCGCCATTGTCGGACAGTATCTTTTGCACTTATTACATCCTATACACTGACTCGCATCAACAATCTCCGGTCTGTAATATGCTTTCATTATAAGCTGTGACAGTGCACCCTCTCTGTAGCCGTTATAGAGGAAACAGCAGTCCGTACAACAGTTGCATATAATAAGCTCATCCTCCGCTGAAGTTATGCCATAATGATACACTGTATGTATACAGCCTTTTTTCTCCATGCTGCCCATAAGCTCCACCGCTTCATCATACGATATCGCCCTTGACACTCCGCTGTCCACAAGCATATCTGACATTCTGCCAACCGCAATACAGCCTTCAATCGGTATATCGCAGTCACATGACTTGCCATCAAGCTTCTTCATCATACGACAGAAACAGTTCATAACGCTTATATGCCCGTCATGCTTTAAAAGCATCGGATACAAATCCCCCACCTGCATAACAGCATTCTCAGCATCTATCTTACTGCCTACTTTTATAGTCTTAGGCTTGCCAGATGTCTTCCCGCTATCCGGCAGGGTTCCCGTGACAACTGTCGACATTCTGCCCGGATTAGACGACACATAGTTCTGATTAACATGATTCATGTACGCTCTGACTGGTGGAATGTTAAGCATTTTAAGAACATTCTCGAACTCTGAGAACTTCTTTATAAGCTGTCTTTTCTTCTCATTCTCAGGTCCTGATGCATATATCTCTATCCAGCCCGGAAATATCGGTGCAAGCTCATATAAACCAGCCTGTCTTCTTGGCCATAATGCACCTATATTAGTAATATGGTTAAAATATTCTTCAAACTCTGCTGCATCTAATCCCCAGAAGCGGCTTAGCTGTTCTTTAGTATATTCTCCTTCGCCAACCATGAGCAGTCTGTCAATATCAGTCTCTGTAAAAGCTATCTCGAAACATTCCAGTATAACTTTAATGAGTGGTACTGAAAATGTAGACTTTGTGTTCATTAACTTTCCAAGCTGCACAGCCTTTTCTTTGTATATCTTTTCCATATTATTCAATCCTAAATCGCATTGTATGAAATAACTATATCACATATCTGCAATTTTGTGAACTACCACTAAGCTAAAGCTTACTGGCTTCTTGCTTCAACGTCCTCGTAATCTACTAACTCCACAAGCGTAAATTCGGGTTGAACCATCCCTAGTTGTATTTTGTTATGCAGAGAGTAATCTAAGTCCCTCTGCTAATATATTCTGACTTGCATTGAGGTCTCTATCATGTTTTGTTCCACATACAGGACACGACCATATTCTTATTGCAAGATTTTTTACATCTGTGTTCTTGTATCCACAGCACCCACACAACTGACTGCTCGCATAGAATGTATCGACCTTTATATACTGACGATTGTTCCATTCAGCTTTGTATTCTAATTGTCGTGTTAGTTCATACCATGAACAGTCTGCTATTGATTTTGCAAGATTGTGGTTTTTTATCATATTGGATATTGCCAGATTTTCACTTACTATCACTTGGTTATCGTTGATTAGTTTATGTGAGATTTTATGCATTTTATCCTTTCTGATATTTGTAATTCTTTCATGGCATCTTGCTATCTTTCGTTTCATTTTATAGAAATTGGCACTGCCTTTTTCCTTATGTGCAAGCTGACGTTGCAATTTTACCAACTGTTTTTCGTATTTCTTTAATGTCTTAGGGTTTTCAAACTTATCTCCATTTGATGCGGTACATAAATCTTTAATTCCTAAATCCAGTCCAACCTTATTATCAGTATGTGGAAGTTCGATATGCTCTGTTTCTACAAGTATTGACACATAATACTTTCCACCGGGTACTTGTGAAACTGTAACACTCTTTATTGTACCAATAAATCCACGATGCTGTTTTACCCTTACATATCCAATCTTAGGTAACTTTATGTATTTCCCAACAATCGCAACTGAACCTTTCTGATTGTTTGTTGTATATGCTTTGTGGTTGTTCTTTTTGCTCTTGTATTTAGGAAAACCCACTGATTTATCACGAAAAAAATTGCGATATGCACTCTGTAAATTCATCTGTGCATTTGCAAGTGCAAGGGAATCCACTTCTTTCAGCCATGGGAATTCCGATTTATACTTTGCAGGAGTAATAGCCAATGTTTTTCCTGTTTCTTCGTAATAGGCTATCTTTTCAGCAAGCATACGATTATATACAAAACGCACACAACCAAAGGTCTTGGCAAAATATTCTCTTTGTTCTTTGTTTGGATATAATCGAAATTTATATGCTTTCTGAACCATAGCTTATCCTTTCTCTGAAAGTTTTTCCAGTTCTAAAATCCGTTCCATCATACCAATGATATATGGTGGGGGCTAACTGGATTTCTGCTAAATTACCTTTAAATATTTTCTGATAAATGGTCTTTATTAATATATAGATTAAGTATTTTGGAACCAAATTGTGCTGAATAAGCCGGAGTGACGGGAAATACTGTTCCATCCCGCATAGTGACTGTTGAGAGATCTGTATAAATAACGTATTTTATATTGATAAGGTCTGATTTGTTGACCTGAATGAAATCATCTTCGCCAAGAAGCTGCCTCGCATTGTGAAGCGTACCGTTGTGTTCGACTGCTATATAAGGTGTCCCGACATGCAAAACCCTGCCATGACAGCTTATATACATAATCGCATTTTTCTTGATAACGCCAAGTCTCCTGTTCTTCTTAAACATATATACATATTCATTTGCTATATCCACTTATTGTAAAACCCCCTCTTTAATTGTCTTTAGTAATTCATTAATCGCTGTCATCTCCTGGCACTGCCCCCTCAATACAAATCCAGGATTGACATTAAATTTATCATATAGTTTAATCAGCTCCGTTGATGTTGGTCTGCCATATTTCTCAAGATATCCATATCTTGTGCTTTTAACTCCGAGAATATCCCCCATCTCTTTTATGGTTTTTCCCAATATCATGCGTATTGACTTAAACACCTGCCCCTCATCTGCATTATTATCATATTCCTCACAGATACGCTCCGCCAGCCGCAGATTAAATCTATATTTACGGTACTTTTCTTCTTCCAGTCCACTATCGTCATGTGTAAGTAATCTTAGCTTAATCATTCCAATAACATACATAACCGCCCTGCTGCCACCGCCATGTATGACTGTCAGTTGTTCAAGTATATCAGCCATATAAGATGTCTCTGACTTAACCCCCAGTAAAAGCCAGTCGATATCGCACTTCGTATTCTTCGCTATGTAATGAATTATATTGGATGACGGCTCTTTCTTGCCATTCTCGACTCTTGATAAAGTAGTTGGAGTTATATAGAGCATTTTTCCTAACTGTTCCTGGGTATAAGCATTTTCCATTCTGTATGTTTTGATTCTTTGTCCAAAAGCAACAGAATAATCATCCCACTCTCCCATAAACTCTATGCCTCCAAGTACTATACTAGCTATATATTAGTACTTTCTGACATTTGGTAAATTTCCAGATTTCAATGCAATCTTAAAATCTGGCAAGTTTTTCCACTTGACATAACACTCTTTATATGCTTGTTTTATATATTTTGTGGCTGTAATCCCCTGATTTACTACATTTTGTAAAACCTTACACTTGTCAATTTTTGATAAAATTCGACAAAAAATACACTTTTACGCAAAAAACAGGCGGTGATATTCTAAATCGCCGCCTGTTTATATATTATTATCACACATTCGTTATCAATCATATTATAGAGAAATATCCCTGTCTGAGATAAGCCGCCTATTTCTCAGAGCTGCACCCTGCATCATGCATGCTGCATCCAGCGCAGTTTCCATTACATCCGCTTCCGCCGCCCATTTTTTTATCATGCATATATGACACTCCGACATATATTCCTATAACAACAACAAGTATTACCGCTCCCGCTATTATCTTTAACATAACCCAAATCTCCTTTTATCAATATATTTTCATTATTATATCTTCATAAATATATTACTATATCAATATGACTGCATCCCTTTGCAGATACATGCATTTCCGTCATCTTCGCTTCTTAACAGCCTTATCAAATTCTCCTGAAAGCGACAACAGAATCTTTCTTATCATAAGCTTCTGCTTCTTCGGCATTGATGCGTACATCCTGATAGCCGCACCTGCCGATGTAAATCTGTCTGCCTGAATCTCGGACAATGTCACCGCTCCACTCGCAGATATAATTTCAAACAGTGCATCCACAAATTCCTCACGCTCAGCCCTGTCAATGCTGTTAATCCAGTTACTAAGTGTCTCATTCATAGCTTTGCTGGCACTGCTTAAATCCTTTCTCGTCACAAGCTTAGTTCCCTTCACCTGCCACGACATCGCATCATGCTGCATTATTCCCTTCTCATCGCTCGCAACAACTATATAGTCATCATCATGCTCAAGCAGCATGCCGACAATTGAATGATATGGCACAATTGATGTCATTCGAGGCTTCATCTGCATATATTCCTGACTGTTGATTATGCCTTTATCAAATCCCGGTCCATCATTATTATAAATGTTAATGATTTTCTTCTTAACTCCGTCTGATGCATATATACCTGAATAAATCGCAAGATTACCGCCCTTGGAATGACCGCCGATTCTTATTTTCTTTCTCATGTGTCTGCCAGTTTCATTGAGGTAGGCAACCGCCTCAGTCTGTGCTGGTACTGGCTGTAAAAAGCTCATATTAAAATCTTCTTTCCAACCGACAATCGTGTCATCCGTTCCCATATAGGCAACATACACAGTGCCATCTCCCATATCTGCCGTGAACGCTGCAAACTGCGTCTGACGTTTCTCATCATACACCCATCTGTATCTGCCAAGCCTGACATCTTTGAAACGCTCACTGCGTGCGGCAGCTCTCATAAGGAATGGTGCCTGCCATATGAATGATTTAACCTGCTTCAGGCTCTCCTCATCATGAAGCTTAAAATACTTCTCTGCCGCCTCTGCAAGCGTGATAAATCCCCGCTCCGATATACCGGGCACAATGCCTTTAAGGTCAACATACGCAATCTGCGACATAATAATATTGTCGACCTCATTAAATGTTGATTGTTTAAATGTAATATCACCTCTCCACTCAATGTAATCAAGCATATTAGCCATACAAGCCACCTCCTTGTATCTCACGCATCAATATATGTCTTAACTTTCCACCATATTTCTCTTTAGTGAGCATTATCTTAAATCCCGCTTTTTCAAATGATTTAAGACTAGGTATATTATCTGGCGACACCGTTGCCATTGCATATCTTATATTACCACATTTTCTGCACAAATAGTCACATGCATATTCAATAAGTTTTTTCTGGATTCCATTCCCACGGCTCTCTGCCCTTACCGCAGCAGATTCTATATGCGCCACAGCCATAAGATAACCTTTTAATGACATATCTCTTGCAAGATTATCCTCTGCCTCACCCGGAAATATGACTAAAAGAACCCCTGCGCAGTATCCGCTGTCTGGCTCTCTGCCCGGTTTCTCTTCGGGATTTCTATCAGGCTTTTCGTCTGGATTTTCCTGATAGTACATGAGTCCGAATCCGGCATCTGGATTTTCAAGTACTGCCCTTACATACTCATAATCATCGCAGATATATAAATCTTTGTTATCAAGGCTGTCATACGCCGCCTGCATAACATCATAGAATGTTCTGGCATCTTCGCATCTGGCAAATCTTATTACTGGCATTAGTTTTTCCTCCTTTCGCATAAGGTATAAAAAAACAGTCTGAATCCTGAAGGAAATCTACACATCAACATAGATTCACATCATATTCAGACTGCCCTAAAAATAAAAAAGAGCGCGAGACGGGGATCGAACCCGCGACCCCCTCCTTGGCAAGGAGGTGCTCCACCACTGAGCCACTCGCGCAAGCAAGATATATATTATACTATGATCTGCCATTTGTCAAGCACTTTTATCATATTTTTTTACCTTTTATATGATTTAGTTGAAAATACTTATACCTTAGAGTATAATAAGCTCTGATTGCAAATACGACATAATACGGGATTAAAGGAGTATAGACATGTCTCTAACAAAAAAATACTATATTAATCAGGACAACAGAAAGCCTAAGCTTAAAACGTCCTCTATAATAGGAAGAATTGCAGCAAGCATAGGAACGCTTCTTGCGATTATTCTTATATTCCTGACAGGCGTGATACTTATAGTTGAATTCGGTCCATCAAAGACCGCAAGAAATCTCTTTGTCAACTCAGCTATGGAATCAAGTGCTGGTAAATTCATGGCTACACTGTTCTTCTCTGATGAACAGATTACAGAGATACGAAACCAGAATTCAGTCCAGTCTTCTGATGCTGTAACAGATTCAGGACTTATCAATATAAGCAGCACTGTCGCAGCAGAAGCAAGCGATGACGAGATAATAACTGTTGAAGAGATTTCAGGTGCTACATACAAGGGCTATATGGCTAAGATAAAAGACCCTTCAAGAGTACAGATTGGAATAAGCGGCGAGTTCGGTGCTGACCATGCCGGTAAGACTGTCACAGAACAGGCTCAGAGCTATGGTGCAATACTTGCAACTAACGGCGGAGGATTTGAAGACCCTAACGGAACTGGTAATGGTGGTATTCCTATAGGAATAGTTATACATGAAGGACAGATTGTATGGGGAAGCGCATCTAAGACATACGAAGTTATCGGATTTGACCATGACAACAAGCTTGTAGTTGGTAGCATGACAGGACAGCAGGCTGTTGACAGAGGCGTCAGGGATGCCCTTTCATTTGGGCCAGTCCTTATTGTCAACGGCGAACCTTCTGTAGTTAATGGTTCAGGAAGCGGTCTTAACCCACGAACAGCTATCGGTCAGTGTGCCGATGGAACTGTAATCCTTGTTGTTATTGATGGACGTTCTGCTGCCAGCCTTGGCGCATCATACGCAGACCTTATCAATATCATGCTTGAAAATGGTGCTGTCAATGCCGCCAACCTGGATGGTGGTTCTTCATCAATGATGTATTACAAAGGACAGATAATCAATAACTGCTCATCTCTTATCGGCGACAGAGGTATTCCTACATCTGTCATTGTAAAATAAACAACTAACGAATCGAGGGTAATCATGAAAAGTAAATTCTGGAAAATATATGCTATAGTGACAGGCATTGCTGCTATCGCTGTCATCGCAGTATTTATCGTACTGTGGACATTTTTAGCATCATATGAAAAAGCACAGCCTGAGCATGCAGCCGAAGATGTTGTGACAATGTTTAAAAACCTTGATGTTGAAGGCATTGTAAGCCATTATAACAACCGTTCCAAGTTCGTTGACAGTGATGCAGAGGTCAACGAAGCTGTAAGACAGCACATACAGGGTTCCGATTATACATACTCTAAAAAAATGTCTTTGTACACAACTGACTCACCAGCCTACAGCATCAAAGCTGACGGCAATGAGATAGCAGTTCTCAGACTTGTCAAATCTGACAAGCGCGGTTCTTATAATTCCATTATATGGAACATAAGCGACATTGATTTAGGATTTTCTACTGAAGGATACCATGATGTAATAGCACCTGCTGATTACACAGTAACCATTAACGGAACAGCTCTTACTAAGGACAATATCGTGGAAAGCGATATCAACGCCACAGACCTTGAAAATGTTTCAAAATACACTTCTATTCCACTTCTTGTGAAATATAAAGTAGACGGCGCATATATCAGTCCTGACATCAAATGTACAAGCTCTATCAGCAAAAAGGAATTAACTCCTTCAATCGACAAAAACGGAACATACACATACGATTATGAAACTGATGATTCTATAATCGCAGACAACACTGACAATATTAAGAATTTCATAACTAACTACACTAAGTACATGTACACAGAAGCTAATTTCTCATCTATCTCAGGCAGTGTAATAAAGGATTCAAAGGCTTATGAATTTCTTAGATATATCACATACACAAGTGTGTGGTATGCAGACCACAGCTCACTCACAATCGGAGATATAGCTCTTACTAATGTTAAGCATTATTCGTCAGACTGCTATTCAGTTGAGGCTGATTACACATATGATGTTGTGATGAGTGGCAACAATTACCACTATCCAACGAAAGTTACACTCTACTTCGTTAAGACTGGCAATAGCTGGAAGATAGCTGATTTACAGACAAAGTAAAGTATAGGCTGCTTAAATATTTTGGTTATAGAGCAAAAATAAATCAAGAGCAAAGATAAAACCGCTCTCATCCTTTGAAATCTGATATGTACCAGAATTCTGTACACATATCAGTTCAAGGGATGGGAGCGGTTTTATCTGGCATTCCGGCATCTAAAACGCTTCTTTAAGATTAATATGTAAATCTCTTCATGCAGTCAACAAGCTTCTTTGCATTGTCGGCAAGCACATGTACTTTCTGTGTAGCTGCCGATACTGTATGTTCAAGCTCCATGGCTACACTTGATGTCTCCTCTGATGATGCTGCATTATCTGTAGCAATCTCATTAAGGCCTGCAATCTTTGTTGTTATTATATCCTTCTGACTGTTAACATCTTCCATAACCGCTGATATTGCATTGACAGATGTAACACATGCATTAAGTGTTTCACGCAGTTTCTTAAATGTCTCTGCTGTCTCCTTTAATGCACTCTCCTGCTCTTTGGCAGTAACAGTCATTGTCTCCATAGTCTTTACAAGGTTATCTGAATTAGTAACAAGCTCATTAATTGTGCTGTTGATTTCTTTTACTGTGTCAGCAGACTGTGTTGCAAGATGTCCTATCTCCTCTGCAACTACCGCAAATCCACGTCCAGCCTCACCAGCTCTTGCAGCCTCAATTGATGCATTAAGGGCAAGCAGATTAGTCTGTGAAGAAATGCCATCAATAAGTGTTGTTGCCTCTCCAATTCTGCTTACAGATGTGCTTGTTATATTTGTCTGCTCCTGCATAGATGTTATATCCTGCATGCTCTTCTTATTGGCTTCGATAAGATTTCTTAATGTCTCTAATGATTTATCAGACAGCTCCTTCATGTCATCTGCATTATTGCGAAGTGACTCTACCTCATTAGATGTATTCTTAATTCCGTCACCTATGATAGTAATACCCTCATTAGCGGCTGATGTTGAATCAGCCTGTTCTGTACTATTCTGGGCTATATCGCCTATAGCATTGGAAACTGTGCTTATTGACTGACCCATTGTCGCAAATTTATCATCAAAATCTGATATAGCTGATGAAAGTGAGCCTGAAACATTATCTATATCTGATATAAGCTCTGTAAACTGCTCCTGTGCAATCTTTAACGCATCTGCTGTAGCACCTATTTCATTATTACTGCGGACATTAATCTGGCTTGTAAGGTCACCATCTGAAAGATTAACAGCCATCTGCTCAAGCTGTTTTAATGGGTCGCATATCATACGTGCATATCCAAGTGCAAATATAACTGTTATAATAAGTATTATAACAACAGCTGCAGCTACTACTGTAATCATGCTTACAAAGCTCTTGTTAATGCTCTGCGAAGTTGCCTGCATCTGTGCGTCCATATCTTCTATATAGTTACCAGTTGTAAGAATCCATCCCCAAGGCTGGAACTGCTCTGAATAAGCAAGCTTTTCTGCTACTGTCACACCATCTGCCTTAGTGAACCAGAAGCTGTTGTAGCCTCCACCAGACTGCGCTTTCTTCATAATCTCCTGAATTATCATTACTCCATTCTGATCCTGAAGATTATATCTGTTATTACCTTCCTGATTAGTAAGAATAGGATGCATTACAAGATTATAATTAGCATCATCTATCCATAGATATCCGCTTCCGTCATCACGGTAACGCATTGCTCTTATCGCTTCCTTAGCCTGCTCTTTGGCATCATTCTCTGACAGCTTGCCGCTCTTGCTCAAATCATAATAATGCTGGACAATGGCAATTCCTGCCTGAATCTGTGACTTAATCTCTGTCTTGTAACCATCGTACATTGCCTCATTATAATTATTGAGGGCAAGTGAGCTTGTCGACTTGATTCCAATAATTGAAATCGTTCCCATAACAGCTACCGTAGCTGCTACTATCGCTATACACATAATTGTCAGCGACCTTTTAATACTTTTTGTTTTTTTAGACTTTGTTAATGTCTGTGCTTCTCCAGCACTATTTCCCCTATTTTCCACAACAATAGTCCCCTTTCCGTTGTAATGTGATAGATAAATTATACTATTGTTCAGGGAATTTCAAAAGGAATTTCGTTCGATGTGGTACCAATTTACCAGATAGTAAATAAATGAGTCCGATACAATGTGTACCGGACTCATTAAAAATAAAAAAGAGCGCGAGACGGGGATCGAACCCGCGACCCCCTCCTTGGCAAGGAGGTGCTCCACCACTGAGCCACTCGCGCATATGCATCTGTTTGTTATCTCTCAGACGCATGTTTGATTATATAGAAAGTTGAACCATTTGTCAACAACTTTTTACATATTTTTTATTCATTTGTGAATTCATCAAGAAGCTTATCAAATACATCAAGGGCATCCTGGATAACCTGTGGCTTAGACATATCCACGCCGCACAGTTTAAGAAGCTCGATTGGGTGCATGCTTGAACCACCTGATAAAAACTTCTTATATCCGGCAAGAACTTCCTTATCTCCTGCAAGAATCTTGGTAGCTATGGCAATTGCAGCTGAAAAACCTGTCGCATACTGATATACATAGAATGGTGTGTAGAAATGCGGTATGCGCGACCACTCATATGCAATCTCATCATCAATAACCATATCTTCGCCAAAATATTTCTTATTGAGGTCTCTGTACAAATCACACAGGTTCTGGGCATTAAGAACCTCGCCAGCCTCTGCCATCTTATGTGATTCCATCTCAAACTCAGCAAACATTGTCTGGCGGAACAATGTTCCCTTAAACTGCTCAAGATAATGGTTGATAAGATACTTTCTCTCGTTCTCATCTGTACAGTTTTTAAGAAGATAATTGATAAGAAGTGCCTCATTACATGTAGAAGCAACCTCTGCAACGAATATCTTATAGCCTGAATACATGAATGGCTGTGTCTTATTAGAATAATATGTGTGCATTGAATGTCCCATCTCATGAACAAGCGTAAACACATCATTCAAAGTATTATTATAGTTGAGGAACAGATATGGGTGTGTTCCATACACACCCCACGAAAATGCGCCGCTTCTCTTGCCGGCATTCTCATACACGTCTACCCAACCTGAATCAAAGCCTTCCTGAACCTTTGAAAGATACTCATCCCCTAATGGAGCAAGTGCCTTCAGGGCTATCTGCTTAGCCTCATCGTAGCTTACCTCCATCTTGAAATCCTTAACCATAGGTGCATATATATCGTAGAAATGCAGTTCATCAACTCCTAAGCACTTCTTTCTTAATGATACATACTTATGCATCTTAGGAAGATTCTTATTGACTGTCTCGCATAGATTAGTGTATACGCTCTCTGGTATAAATGACGCTGACAGATACATATTAAGTGTAGATGGATACTTTCTTGCTCTCGCATAGAACATAGCTTGGCATACATTGGCATAATATGTTGATGCAAGTGTGTTAATATGCTCCTTATACTGCTTATAAAGGGCATAGAACGCCTCTTTTCTGACTTCCCTGTTATTGCTCTCCATATACACGCCAAATGTTCCGTGTGTAAGCTCTACGCTCTCACCATTCTCGTCATGTATATCGCCAAATCTGACATCTGCATTATTAAACTTGGAAAAAATCTCGCTTGCCGCCTGTGACATCTGGTCTGACATCGCAAGAAGCTTCTCCTCTGCTGCCGAGAGTGAATGTTCACGCTTAGAGAGCATATCCTCAAGAAGATGTCTGTATGGTTCAATCTCTGGTGTAGCAAGGTATTCATTCATCTTATTCTTGTCAATTGCAAGAATCTTCGGCTCAGAATATGCATACTTCTCTGACAGGCTCATAGCGAGCATCTGTGCCTTGCCTGACATAGCCTGATACACTGGATTAGCTGTGTCCTCGTAATACTTCATAAATGCATATACATAAAGTCTCTCACATGCAAAGCTCTCATCCATCTCTTCTTTTAACTCAGATGCAAGATTGGAAGCACTCTCACCTATAATTCCCTCGTATCGGCTTGGTGTATCAAGAATACCCTTACATCTTTCATATTCGTCATTCCACGCTTCATCAGTTGCGAATATATCATGGACAGCCCATTTGAACTTATCATCTATCTCACTTCTTAACTTAGCCATCACACTCTCCTTATAAATTTACATGACATATCATATAATCTGTTCTTATATTACCATCTGAAAATGTGTAATTCCTAATCTAACTCTGGCAGATATATTGAACATGCTATGGCAAGTGCACCATGACCTATATGACATGCTACGCTTAATGACAATGCATTCATGTTAAAATCAAGGTCTGGATAATGCTCTTTTATGACTGCTGCCCATTCCTCTGCCTCTTCGGGATTGCCTGCATATGCAGCTTCCATATGAACCTTCCTCTGTGCATATGCATCTGCAAATCTGTTAGCAAGATCATCATCCATGGCTTTTAACATAATCTTCTTAGCAGAAGCCTTACCTCTTGTCTTAGCGTAAGCATCAAGCTTCTCTCCTTGAATCTGTAAAACAGGATTAAGCTTAAGGACTGTTCCTATCGCTGCTGCCGCAGGAGTAATTCTTCCACCCTTTTTAAGATACTTTAATGTATCAAGAGTTATATATATACTTGAGCTGAATTTCTCTCTTTCAAGAATCTCTTTAATCTTAGCTGCATTATATCCTTTATCTGCAAGAGCAAGTGCATCAAGCACTGACTGTCTCTGTGTTACTGAAATTCTCTGGTTATTAACGACTTCTACTTTTCCATCATAATCGTCAGCAACCATTGTAGCTGTCTGGCATGTTCCTGATAATCCGCTTGACATAGGAATGTATACAACTTCGTCATAATCCTTTAACATCTCATCAAATGCATCCTGTATCTCTCCAACTGATGGCTGTGATGTAGATATATCTGCATCCGACTTTAACTTCTCATAGAACTGCTCCTGAGTAAGGTCAATATCCTCGTAATACTGCTGTCCATCTATAAAGAAAGGCATAGGAACAACCTTTACCCCTAACTTCTTTCCTTCCGCTTGTGTTATTCCACTATTACTATCTGTTATAATCGCTACTCTGCTCATATCAATCTCCACTTTCCACAATTATCTACAGCCTTACGCACAACAGGCTGTTCTGTAATTTCTTAATAAAAATATACTATTTATTTTACCCCATAAACCAATTCTGCACAATAACTTTATTAAATTTTTATTACTATCTATATACATCTAGTTTACATTACTACGTGTGTTAGACATCTTAATCACTGTATAAAGTCTTGATATTTATTCATAAAAATCATATCATTATAAATAGTTTCCCACCAGCCCATTTTACCTATGCAGAGAGAGCTGCGCGCTGGGGAACCGCTATGGCTGCCACTTGGGGCTGGACTGGTGGGAAACTTCAGAACCTTTAAGGAGATTTAGATTTTTATGAATAAAAATTTTCGCGTATCGAATGACATAGATTCCAAAAAGCTTACTGCGCTTTTCGCCAGTACCAGCGAATATACTTATATATATGAAGAGGATGCGTCTGACCTTATACAGCTTGCAGCGATAGATGAAGTGTCAGGCGGATATATAGGATTTATAACATGCACGATTCCTGATTATGAGAATAACCAGCCAGATGGTGATGCCATGATGAATGCCTATGTTGCACCTGATTACAGGCAGAAAGGCGTATTTTCAGCCATGTATGATGCGGTAAAAGACATTTTAAGAAAAGATTATGGTTTTGATGAGATGCCTGCGATTATATGCCCTATGGAGGATGACATTTATAATGCGCTTAAAAGCTGCCATTTTGCGCCATCTGTGCACAGCAGGGAGTATCTGTATGGTATTACAGGCAATACACACCTGATACATTTTTTGAGCAAATCTGATGATTATACGATTGAGGCTGATGACGTGTCCGACACATGTACCTGCTATCAGGCGGTTGATGATGACGACTATGTAATCGGGGAGCTTTATATTGATTCATTTGACTCACAAGGCTGCATGAATGATGTCTGGGTTGCCCCGGAATGCAGAAAGAAAGGCATAGCCACACATCTTGTGAACTATGCCCTCAATGATTATTATTCAATAGACGATAACGCCGGTAAATCCATAATCCTTCATGTGACAGGCAGTAACACTGCTGCCATAAAATTATATCAGAAATGCGGATTTACTGAGTTAAAATGTATTACTTACTACGAGATGCACTGATAACATCACCCATATCGTACATTCCGGCTGGCTTACCTGCAAGGAACTTGGCAGCTTCAACTGCGCCCTTTGCAAATACTGACTTGGAATATGCTGTGTGGGTGAATTCTATAACCTCATCCTCGCCTGCAAAGATAACATCATGGATTCCTACGATTGTACCGCCTCTTACTGAGCTTATTCCTATCTCCTTGCTGTCTCTCTTCTCTTTTACCTGACTTCTGTCGTACTTGTAGTAATAGTCATCGCCAAGTACTTCCTTGATTGAATCAGCCAATGCAAGTGCTGTTCCGCTAGGAGCATCAAGCTTCTTGTTGTGGTGCTGTTCAACAACCTCTACATCAAATCCAGCAGGAACTAATACCTTGGCTGCTTCCTGTAAAAGTCCGAATAATGTATTGATACCTAATGACATGTTAGCTGATTTAAGTACTGCGACCTTGCAGGCTGCACTTCTTACGTGTGCTAACTGCTCATCTGATAAACCAGTTGTACATACAACAACTGGAATGTTCTTAGCCACACTGTAATCAAGCAGTGCATCTTCTGCGGCGGCGGCTGCGAAGTCGATAATTACATCTGCCTTGACATCACATGCATCTATTGATGGAAATACCGGATAATCATTGTGTCCATCATCAAATGGGTCAATGCCTGCAACTATACGGCAATTCTCATCTTTACTTACTATATCTGTTATAACTCTTCCCATATGGCCATTGCAGCCATGCATAATTATATCTGTCATATTATCTCACCTGTATTCCATAATTCTTTAATGCTGTCTTTAATCTGTTAAGGTTAGCTTCTTCCATCTCGCAGAGAGGCATTCTGAGTGGTCCTACTTCCATTCCCATAAGATTTAATGCAGTCTTAACCGGGATTGGGTTAACCTCACAGAATAATGCATCAACAAGCTCTAATGCATCAAACTGAGCCTTTCTTGCGCCCTCAACGTCACCAGCGAAGAACTTGGCACATATATCATGTGTCTGCTTAGGTGCTACATTTGAAAGAACTGAGATAACACCCTTTGCACCGATTGACATAAGTGGAACGATAAGTCCGTCCTCACCTGAGTACATATCTAATGCGCCTTCAGCTAACATCATTGTCTTAGATTCCTGTGAAAGGTTGCCTGTAGCAGCCTTGATAGCTACGATATTATCAACTTCCTTAGCAAGCTTGACTGCTGTCTCTGGCTGGATATTGCAGCCTGTTCTGCTTGGAACATTGTACATGATAATAGGAAGGTCAATACTCTTGGCAACATCTGTATAATGCTGTATAAGACCTTTCTGTGTTGCCTTATTATAATATGGTGTAACAACTAAAACTGCATCAACACCTGCGCTCTGAGCCTCTCTTGAAAGCTCTATGGCAGTCTTGGTACAGTTAGAACCAGTACCTGCTATAACAGGAACTCTCTTGTTAACATAGTCTGCTGTAAATCTTATAGCCTCGATGTGCTCCTGCTCTGTCATTGTAGCAGATTCACCTGTTGTTCCGCAGATAACAATAGCATCTGTACTGTTATTTATCTGGAAATCAATAAGTTCTTTTAACTTATCATAATTAATCTCTCCATCAGCTTTCATAGGAGTGACAATCGCAACTCCTGCACCAGTAAATATTGACATCTTAACCTCTTTCCGCCATCTTTGGCATTAAAAATGCTGATTCTCCGACCAAATAGTAGAAGAACCAGCACAAACTTTGAATTTTGTTAGTAGCTCCCCATCTTACGATGACAGTCGCAAACCTGTTCGCCTTGCGCCCAGCAGGATATCTCAGCACATCCCCCGCTTCGGCGTCATCACCTTTCACACAGAATCAACTGTCACTGAAACATCTTCAATGCTACTGATTAACAACGCAACCTCTACTTCTTATAATTATTGATACAATGACTATATCACTTTATAAATTTATCGTCAATATTAAATAAACTGATTTGTGACGCATTTATTCCTCATCATCAACAACATCTATCTTACATACTGAAACCTCGTATGCAACTCTCTTTTCAACTTCCTCATCGCTTATCTTCTTAGTGTACTCACGGCTCTGTACTCTTCCCTGAATCTGAAGGTGTCCGCCGACCTCGATACCAGCCGCATATCTCGCATTACGTCCCCAGGCGATACATGGGATATAATCAGACTTGCCATATGGACGGTTGACTGCTATAAGGATATCAGCAATCTCTCTTCCAAGTGGTGTCTTTCTATATGTAGGTGGTTTACATACAAATCCATCAAGGAATATCTGGTTAGCCTTAGACTGTTCTTCTGGCATCTCATCATCCTCCAGGAACTGAAGCTCTCTTACAAATATTGAAAGTATTAATTTATTGCGGGTATCTTCATGTCTGTTATATGACCTGAACTGACCAGATACCTCTATCTTCATTCCTCTATAGTCCTTAGTTACATCAAGTAAACGCTCGGAAATCATGAGTGGAATTATATCTACCATCTCACTTAATCTGTTGACCGACACATCTACAAGATAAAATCCCTCTCCAAAAACCTCATGGCTGAACTTAAATTCAGAAACTACCTCTCCAATGATGTTTACCTGGTTGTTTTCAATAACCTTATCAAGCATTTTGTATATCTCCCTTCTTTTTCCGTAATACGGAATGTGCTTTATTTTTGTTCATAAGTATGTATATGTATCGATTACGTAAATTATTACATAAAAATTATGTCTATTTTGTGTTTTTTTCAAAAATGGCTTATTTTTTATATTTTATTTAGATTTTGTTAATATTGTGAAAAGGTTTTGATTAATTTATATAAAAATGTATATTTTTACTATTGATATTTTCAGGTATTGTGATAGAATGTAAAAGTTGCTAATATAAAAGTAGCCAAAACGGAGGTTATTTATGAAGACAAAGCGTGAAGATATTAGAAACATTGCTATTATCGCTCACGTTGACCATGGTAAAACTACTCTGGTCGATGAACTTCTTAAGCAGAGCGGAACATTCCGTGCTAATCAGGAAGTTGCTGAGCGTGTCATGGATTCTAATGATATTGAACGTGAGAGAGGAATCACTATCCTTTCTAAGAACACTGCTATAACTTACAAAGACACTAAGATTAATATTATTGATACTCCTGGCCATGCTGACTTCGGTGGCGAGGTTGAGCGTGTTCTTAAGATGGTTGACGGAGTTATACTTGTAGTTGATGCATTTGAAGGTGTTATGCCACAGACTAAGTTTGTTTTACAAAAAGCTCTTGACATGAACCTTTCAGTTATAGTATGTATCAATAAGATTGATAGACCAGAAGCCAGACCTAATGAAGTTATTGATGAGATACTTGAGCTGTTCATTGATCTTGATGCTAATGAAGACCAGTTAGACTGTCCTTTCATATTTGCATCAGCTAAGTCTGGATATGCTATGGCTAATCTTGAGGACGAGCCTAAAGATATGCAGCCATTATTTGACTGTATCGTTAACAATATACCTGCTCCAGAGGGTGACCCTGATGCAGATACACAGATGCTTATCTCTACTATTGATTATAACGAATTTGTAGGACGTATCGGTGTAGGTAAGATTGAAAATGGCGGTATCAGAGTTAATCAGGAGGTTATGATTGTTAACCACCACGACCCTTCTGTTAAGAAGAGAGTAAGAGTTACTAAGCTCTATACTTTCAATGGTCTTAATAAGGTTGAGGTTAATGAAGCTACTATTGGTGAGATTGTTGCTGTATCAGGTATCGCTGATATCCACATCGGAGATACTCTCTGTTCAGTTGAAAATCCAGTAGCTATTCCTTTCCAGAAGATTTCTGAACCAACTCTTTCTATGGATTTCATGGTTAACGACAGTCCTCTTGCTGGTAAGGAAGGTAAATTCGTTACTTCCCGCCACATCAGAGACAGACTTTTCAGAGAGCTTAACACTGATGTATCTTTAAGAGTTGAGGAGAACCCTGGTTCTGAGAATTCTTTCAAGGTTTCAGGACGTGGTGAGCTTCATCTTTCAGTCCTTATCGAGAACATGCGTCGCGAGGGATATGAATTTGCTGTCAGCAAGGCAGAGGTTCTCTACCATACTGACGAGCGCGGCAAGAAGCTTGAGCCTATGGAACTTGCATACATTGATGTTCCAGATGAGTTCTCAGGTTCTGTTATCCAGAAGTTAAGCCAGAGAAAGGGTGAACTTCTTGGTATGACACCTATCAACGGTGGCTACACAAGATTACAGTTCTCTATCCCATCCCGTGGACTTATCGGATACAGAGGTGAATTCCTTACTGATACTAAAGGTAATGGTATCATCAATACTTCTTTTGAAGGTTATGAAGAATACAAGGGAGATATCTCTTACAGAAAGACTGGTTCTTTAATAGCTTTCGAGGATGGCGAGGCTGTTACTTATGGTCTTTTCAATGCTCAGGACAGAGGTACTCTTTTCATCGGACCTGGTGAAAAAGTATATGCCGGTATGATTGTCGGTGAAAACCCACGTACTGAAGATATTGAAGTTAACGTATGTAAGACAAAGCATCTTACTAACACTCGTTCTTCAAGTGCCGATGAAGCATTAAGACTTGTACCACCTAAGATATTAAGTCTTGAGCAGGCATTGGATTACATTGATACAGATGAGCTTCTGGAGGTAACTCCTACTCATTTAAGAATCAGAAAGAAGATTCTTGATTCAACATTAAGATACAGAGCTAATAAGAAATAAGCTGTGTTATTAATTATTTAATATATTTATTATACCATAACAAGGAGGATTACACACATGGAAAACGATTTAGGCGCAAAGGTTAAGAAGTTAAGAATTCAGCACGGACTCACACAGGAGGACGTAGCAAAAGCCCTTGATGTTACACCTGGATATATCAGTAACGTTGAGAATGGCCGTAATCTTATGACACTTAGAATGTTATCTTACTATGCTGACCTCACACATGTATCTTTAGATTATCTTGCAGGAAGCGTTGACAAGTCATACCAGAACACTGCATTAGATAACGAGATTATGCAGCTTGTTCAGAAGCTTGATGCTGATACAAAGGAAAAGCTCATCCAGACATTAAGAATCTGGTCTAAGGAAGACTAATATAAATATAAATATAAATATAAAAATAATAGGGACAAATAAATCTAAAAGGTTTATTTGTCCCTTATTCATATTAGAACTGTGTTTTTCTCCATTCGTAAATAGAAGTAGAAATAGTGCAATTTTTGCATGATATTATACAAGAAATATGTTGAAATATATCATATTATTGATAATATGATACCAGGGTCAAAAGGTCAGAAAGCACGTAGCAATCTGGTATCAAA
>URGC01000032.1 GCA_900547255.1 uncultured Eubacterium sp.
CTTGTGAAACAATAGCATCTATAGCAGAATATTCGTAATTATCTATATATTTATTGTTTTGACGTATAAATTCATTTTTCAGGTCATCTGAGATGCCGTCTGGATAAACAATGTATGCACGGGTTATCAATGGATCTATTTCTTTCAGGTTAATAGTATCCCATTGGTGTCCTTTAACACGATCTGTTTTCATTGAAGTCGTTGTGAATAAAATCCATTTTGATTCATCGTTAAATATAATAAGAAATTGAGCATAAAATTGTTTAGAGTTAGAATAATTTGGCTTTCCAACTCTATATTCTGAAATAACCTGTGAAAGATATCCGTTATCAACACATCTTTTAAGAATATTTGAAAGACTGTTTTTAGCACTGTTTCCATGCTTTGATTTATCCCCATTTGAAAATTCCATAAAAAAGTCCCCCTGTTAAAAATGTTATTTAGTACATACTCCAGTCTGAGAAGAATACGTGGTCGCCAATCTTTAACTTGTTATCATCCTGTGAACCTCTGTATCGTATAAAATACAGCGCATCAATATTGATTCCGCCCTCTAACGCCTGCTTGGCTGCCTTTACACATTCAGAACCTGCGCCTCTTGCAAGAACAAGTGCGAAACGTCCACTGGTAACAGGAGAGAACTGTTTAGGTGACAGGATTACACCAGAAACTGTGTTATCAAATCTTGGATTGTTAACACGGTTGCATACAACGCTGGCTACACCGAGTTTTCCTGCATATGGCTGGTTGCCAGCCTCACACTCAACGATAGCTGCAAGCATGGCGAGGTCATCTGCTGTATATTTGATAGGTGTACCGCCATTGACATAAGAACTGTTCTTACCAGTTCCCTGCGCCATAAGAGCCGCGAGTCGTTCAGCTTCGAGCTGTTCCTCGTATTTCTTATAGAGAGCCTCTGTCTCTTCTATATTGATTGAATTCAAGTCGATTTTGTTCTGTGTATCAAGAATCAATGATTTCAGATTAGATGATTCCGCAGAAGCAGATTCCTTTAATGTGCCAAGCTGCTGCATGTCTGCCTCCACAGTTTCTCTTGCCATATTGAGCCTTGTCATTGAGTCATTAAGATTAACCATCATGGCATTATCATATCTTGTAATCTGGAATATATATTCTGATCTTGAAAGAAATTCTGCGAAATTCTCAGAACTCAGTAATGAATTGATAAGTGTATCAGTTCCATTCTCATACATGTATCTGATTCTCAATTTCATGGATTCGTACTGCTCATCAATATCGGCTGACAATTCCTCACTTTCCTGTGTGAGCTTGTCAATCTCATCCTGCTTGTCCTCAATCTGGTTCTGTATATCAGAAAGCCTGCCATTGATAGTATCCATCTGGGAATTCATATTAGATAATTCTGACGACTGCTTAGCCTGCTCTTCACGCAGTTGGTTGAGAGTGTCTTTAGTTTCATCAAGCTTCTGCTGCGTATCAGCATTGGCAGCTACCCCAAAACACAATACCATAGATAATATAATTATAAATGTGCTGATAATTCTGTTGCGTGTATTAGCCATCGGCTGAGTCTCCTTTAGTAGTCGATACCAATAATTATAAAATGTATTTATTTAAAAGGCAAGTGGTAATATTTATTAACACTTTATACATTTTTAATTTGAAAATAATCTAAAGTGAATATAGAATGTGTATGTTACAGAAAAGATTATTAAAATGGAGAAATAGTCGTGCTTGAGTTAATAGATATTAAAAAGGATTACGAGACTGGCGGAACGAAAGTGCCAGCACTTAAAGGGATTAATCTGAGATTCAGGGATAGTGAATTCGTATCGGTTCTTGGACAGTCAGGATGCGGTAAGACGACAATGCTTAATATTGTCGGAGGACTTGACCAGTATACGTCAGGTGATTTGATAATAAATGGCAAATCAACGAAGGATTTCAAGGACAGGGACTGGGATTATTACCGCAATAATTCGATTGGATTTGTATTCCAGAGTTATAACCTGATACCACATCAGACAGTGCTTGCCAATGTTGAGCTTGCACTTACGTTGTCGGGTGTATCTAAGGCAGAGAGAAAGAAAAGGGCAGTAGAGGCTTTAGAGAAGGTTGGCTTGTCAGACCACATTTATAAGAAG
This sequence comes from uncultured Eubacterium sp., assembly GCA_900547255.1. Lineage (GTDB taxonomy): Bacteria > Bacillota > Clostridia > Lachnospirales > Lachnospiraceae > Lachnospira. The sequence continues at coordinate 2,127 of URGC01000032.1, forward strand.
CCTAACCAGATGTCAGGTGGACAGATGCAGAGAGTTGCTATTGCGAGAGCTCTTGTCAATAATCCAGATATTCTGCTTGCGGATGAGCCTACTGGAGCACTTGATACAGAGACATCTGTACAGATTATGGAGCTGTTGAAAGACATTTCCAAGGACAGGCTTATCATTATGGTTACGCACAATCCAGAGCTTGCCATGAAATATTCAACAAGAATAATAAGGCTGCTTGACGGTAAGATAACTGACGATTCTGACCCTTACACAGACAGGGAGTACAACAGGGATATTACGGTTGATACGGCTGAGACAGTTGAATTATTCGAGATGACCGAGGAGGACAGGGCTGCATACGATTACGCAAGAGAGGTCGGAAGTGCGGCTAAAAAGCACGCTGCAAGAAATACTGCAGATACGAAAAGAAGAAGGTCTAAGCATGAAGGGGCTTCCAAGTCGAAATCTGAGAAGGCAGAACGTCAGGCTGGCAAAAAGCAGAGGACTTCAATGTCATTTTTTACTGCGCTGTCACTCAGCCTTAATAACCTTATGACGAAAAAGACAAGAACGCTTCTCACAGCATTTGCAGGAAGCATAGGTATTATCGGTATTGCGCTTATCCTTGCTATATCTAATGGTATTCAGGAATATATCGACAGGGTTCAGAGAGATACGCTGTCGAGCTATCCTATAACAATCCAGACAGAGAGTATAGATGTCAGCAGCATGATTGAGAACATGACCGGACAGAAGGATAAAGAGATAACCCATGACAAGGATAAAATATATTCTAATAATATAATGACTGATATGGTTAATTCGATGGTTGCGGAGGCTAACAGCAACAATCTTACCAAGTTCAGGACATATATTGAGGACAGAAGAGATGAATTGAACCAGTATGTCAGCGATATCAAATATTCGTATGATGTTCCGCTATACATTTATTCAGCAGACACATCTAATGGAGCTGTCCAGCTCAATCCGGGAACTATGATGGAGAGCATGGGAATGGGCTCAAGCCAGAAAAGCAGCAATTCTGTGATGACATCTGGAATGATGAACAGCAGTGTGTGGAACCAGCTTCTTGATAATCAGGAGCTTCTCGATGAGCAGTATGACGTTGTTGCTGGAAGCTGGCCATCTGATTACAATGAGGTGGTTCTTATTGTTGATGAGAATAACGAGATTGTGGATTACACATTGTATTCGTTAGGATTTAAGGACCCGCACGAGGTAAAGACTATTTTTAAAAATGTCTATGCAGGGCAGAGTTATGATACAGATAATATAGAACTTTCTTATGATGATGTTCTGAATCATGAGTTTAAGCTTGTGTATCCGACACAGTTTTATCAGTATAATTCCAAGACCGGGACATGGGACGACTATACAAAAGACGATGTATACATGAAAAAGATTGTAGATGGAGCTGAGTCTATTAAAATATCAGGAATCATACGTCCTAATCCTGATGCGGTCAACACTTCTATATCGAATGGAATAGGTTATACAAGAGAGCTAATGCTTCACATAATTGATAGGGTTAACCAGACAGAGATTGTGAAGAAGCAGCAGGCAAACAAGGATGTTGATATATTTACAGGTGTGCCGTTTGATAATACGAAGGATACCAAGACAACGGATGCAACATATGAATCCAACAAGAAGAAGCTTGGAATAACATCACAGGAGACTCCATCACAGATTGATATATATTGTAAGGGTTTTGAGTCAAAGGAGCATATATCAGACTTTATAACACAGTACAACAAAGAGGTTGATGATGATGGAAGAAGTGAGGATGAGATAAGTTACACAGATTATGTGGGAATTATCATGTCGTCAGTAAGTATGATTATAACAGCTATATCATCAGTGCTCATTGCATTTGTGGCAATATCGCTTGTAGTTTCTTCAATAATGGTTGGAATTATCACATATATCTCAGTTCTTGAGAGAACGAAGGAGATTGGTATTCTTAGAAGTATAGGTGCATCTAAGAAGGATGTTAAGAGAGTGTTCAATGCAGAGACAATGATTGAGGGATTTGTCTCAGGAGCCATGGGAATAATCATAACGCTTATCCTGTGTATACCAGCTAATATCATTATTAAAAATATTACAGATATATCTAATCTTGCAAAACTGCCGGTTGCTGGGGCTGTGATACTTATTGTTATAAGTGTCCTGCTCACAACGATAGCAGGACTTATGCCAGCATCTATGGCGGCTAAGAAAGACCCTGTTATTGCGCTCCGTACAGAATAAGAAACATTTTAATAAGTCTGGCGGCATACAGATGCCATAAATTTATCATCTGTTTGTCGCTGGACTTTTATAGTTTAGTGTGGTAAACTATTAACAATGTTTGATTTTGGGGGTGCGATGTGAATAAAAAGCTGGATAATAAATCAGTGGATTTATTTTTTGATGCAATATTGAGCCTTGAGAATAAGGAACAGTGCTATGATTTCTTCGAAGACGTGTGCACGATTAATGAGATACTATCGTTCTCACAGCGTTTTGAAGTGGCAAAGATGTTAAGAGAAGGCAGGACTTATCTTGAGATAGCCCAACTTACAGGAGCATCTACAGCAACGATTAGCCGTGTCAACAGGTCGCTTAACTATGGTAATGACAGTTATGACAGAATATTTGAAAGCATGGGCGTAACCGACAAAAACAAGAAAACAGAATAAAGACAAAATAAGAGTGGTGCACCTTATAAAGTGCACCACTCTTATTTTGCTTTAGGGTCTTTCTTAGATGCTGACTTGTTCTTGGAGCCTGATGTGGACTTGTCATCCTCAGGCGCATGCTTGGCAGAGTAATCATCTATAAGTGACTCGATTATGTTCTTTTTAAGATATACGTCAAAGCTTAAAAGTGAAACTAATGAGAACAGTTCAAGAAACTCTTTCTCGTCCTCATCTTCAACGTAAGAAAATGCATTCTGTGCAAGCTGTGACTTGCGGAGAACATCCTTCGACAATTCTGAAAGTTGTGATTTGCACATATCATGAATCTCTGAGTAGAGATGCTCCATATTAGGTATGCCATCAGTTTCAAAACAACTGTCAGTAAGCGGATTGATAAGCTTCTGGATATCGCTTATAGACAGGATGTTCTTGAAATAATATATGAATGCGAGAACATATATATGGTCTCTTGAATATTTTTTCTTAACAGGTGGTGGAAGGAGATCATTCTTAGTATAGTTGTTAATCATTGTCTTAGTGAGAATCTTATCGTCCTCATGACGCTTGCTTTCACTAAGATGTTCATCCATAAATGTCGTGACCTGATCCATATAGAGATTGATATTAGGAACCTCTCCGGGCTTAATGTAGTTAAGTCTAGCCAGCTTTCTTAATACAGAAGTGATAATTTCTGATTTATCTTCGCTCATGTCTTGCAATCTCCTTTCAAATACACATAACACATTATATAGTATTAAAAACTAGATGGCAAGCATAAACTTTTATCGTGACAAATATTGTGGAATATAATATAATGGTAAAGACGTGTGATGCGTCGATAATAACAATACATATATGAATATATGGGAGGATTCAGCGATGGGGATTTTAACAAGATTTAAGGATATTATGGCTTCTAATATTAATGCACTTCTTGATAAGTGTGAGGATCCAGAGAAGATGATTGATCAGTATATGAGAAATTTAGAGAGCGACCTTGGCAAGGTTAAGGCTGAGACAGCTTCTGTTATGGCTGAGGAGACAAGAGCTAAGAGAGAGTTAGACGATTGCAATGAGCAGATTGCAAAGATGCAGTCATATGCAGAGAAGGCTCTTTTAGCTGGCAATGAGAATGATGCAAGAAGCTTCCTTGAGAAGAAGCAGCAGCTTACAACAACACAGGCTTCACTTCAGAAGGCATATGATATTGCCAGGGATAATTCAACTAAGATGCGCCAGATGCATGATAAGCTTGTTAAGGATATGGAGAGCTTAGAGGCTAGAAGAACAGCAATCAAGGCAACTATGAAGGCTGCTAAGGCACAGGAGAGAATCAACGAGGTTGGTTCAAGCTTCAAGGGTGCTGGCAATAATATGGAAGCATTTGACCGCATGGAAGCTAAGGCTAACAAGATGCTTGATGAGGCTAATGCTATGGCAGAGCTTAACAAATCAGCATCAGATGCTGATATCGATACACTTGCAGCTAAGTATGATGATAAGCCATCTACATCAGCAGTGGATGATGAGCTTGCAGCACTTAAGGCAAAGATGGGACTTTAATAGTATAGAATAGAGGATTGATATGGGGTTATTTGGAAGACAGTTAGCCAACGTCATCGAGTGGGAAGAGTTCCGCGATGACGTTATATTCTGGAAATGGACTAACAGAGAAATCAAGAAGGGCAGCCGACTTATCATAAGACCAGGTCAGGATGCTATATTTATGTACAATGGTGTTATTGAAGGAATATTCAAGGAAGAGGGAAGCTTTGATGTAGAGTCAGACATTATTCCATTCCTTTCAACACTCAAAGGGTTCAAGTTCGGATTTAACAGTGGAATGAGAGCTGAGGTATTATTTGTTAATACTAAGGAGTTCACTGTCAAATGGGGAACTAAGAATCCAATATCAATACCAACACAGAATCTTCCGGGCGGATGCCCTGTTAGAGCATTTGGAACATTTAATTTCAAGGTGAGCGATTATGTTGCCATGATTGATAAGGTTGCAGGTGTCAAGCAGATATATACTGTGGAAGATGTCAGAGAACGAGTTGTTGCAGTCCTTGACCAGCTTCTTATGAAGTGGATATCTAAGGAAGGCAAGGATATGTTCAATCTTCAGGCTAATGCTATGGATATCGCTAATGGTATCAAGCAGGACCTTGATATGGAGATATGTAAGATTGGTATCGAGATAACAGGATTTAATATCGCAAGCTTTAATTATCCAGAAGAGATTACTAAGATGCAGAACAAAGCTGCTTCTCAGGCTATGGTTGGTGACATGAACAAGTACACACAGATGGCTATGGCTGATAATCTCAGCAAGGGCGGTGGCTCTAACATCGCTGGCGATATGATGAGTATGCAGATGGGTATGGCTATGGGACAGCAGATGATGAATTCATTCAATAATGCTAACAATGTTAATAACCAGAGCCAGATGCCAAGAGGCGAGGGAACTGTGCCTAAGTTCTGTCCAGAATGTGGACAGCCGACTAATGGTGCCAGGTTCTGTGCTAACTGCGGAACTAAGCTTGTATAACAATCTGCAATCTTAAATATTTGCAGAATTGTAAGATTTGTTCTGTAACAGAACAATTTGCGGGCATGAGTTGTTTATTAAGCCATGGGGCGGGGGATTAGCGTTCCATGGCTGTTTTATGCATTGGAGATTAGTATGAATTTAGAAGGTTTGAATGAAATGCAGCGTAGAGCTGTCAAGTATACGGATGGCAGTCTGCTTATTATTGCTGGTGCTGGTTCAGGTAAGACGAGAGTTCTTACACACCGAATCGCATATCTGATAGAAGAATGTGGCGTCAGCCCTTATAATATTCTTGCCATAACATTTACTAATAAAGCGGCAGCAGAGATGAAGGAGCGAGTTGATAACATAACTGATTGCGGTAATCAGGTGTGGGTAAGCACATTTCACTCTACATGCGTGCGTATACTTAGAAGATATATAGACAGAATCGGATATAATCTTAATTTCACAATCTATGACACAGATGACCAGAAGAGCGTTGTCAAAGATGTGTGTAAAAAGTTAAATATAGATACTAAAATGCTTAAAGAGCGCACAATCATGAGTGCGATTTCAAGAGCGAAGGATGAGTACACAAGCCCTGAGCAGTTCCTGCTTGATGCTGGCAATGACTATAATCTTAAAAGAATTGCACAGGTGTACATAGAATATCAGAAAGAGTTAAAGCTTAATAATGCGCTTGATTTTGATGACCTTATATATAAAACTGTCGAGTTATTTGAAAAAGCACCCGACATTTTAGAAGCATATCAGGAACGTTTCAAGTATATAATGGTTGATGAGTATCAGGATACGAATACTATCCAGTTCAATCTTATAAGCCTTCTTGCCAGAAAATATGGCAATCTGTGTGTCGTTGGTGATGATGACCAGTCAATCTATAAGTTCAGAGGTGCTAATATAAGCAATATCCTTAACTTTGAGACTGTATTTGCAGATTCCAAGGTTATAAAGCTTGAACAGAATTACAGGTCAACACAGACAATTCTTAATGCGGCTAACAGTGTAATTGCTAACAACATTGGAAGAAAGCCTAAGACACTATGGACAGACAATTCCAAGGGCGATAAGATTCCTTTCTGTCTGTATGAGGATGGGTATAAGGAAGCAGAAGGCGTGGTTGAGAGCATATGCAGCAAGGTGCGTGACGGATGGAATTATAATGATTTTGCAATCCTTTACAGGACTAATGCACAGTCACGACTTTTAGAGGAGAAGCTTATCCTCAGAAATGTGCCATACAGGGTTTATGGCGGTGTGAATTTCTACCAGAGAAAAGAAATTAAGGATATTCTTGCATATCTTAAAACAGTCGACAATGGCAGTGATGGTCAGGCGATTAAGAGAATTATCAATGTCCCAAAACGTGGAATAGGTGCGACTACAATCGACAGAGTACAGCAGTTTGCTGATGCCAATGACATGTCATTCTGGGATGCACTCTGCAACGCATCGGAGATACCGGATATAGGAAGGTCTCTCGGCAAATTAGAGAATTTCGTGACATTTATACAGGGATATAAGGCAAAGCAGCAGTTCATGACAATTGAAGAGCTTACCAATGGAATCTTAGAGGATGTGCGGTACATGGAGAGCCTTGCGGAGAATGAGACGAGAGAGGAAGTTGAGGCAAGACAGGAAAATATTGATGAATTTATCAATAAGATTGTCGCATTTGAGAGCGGCAATGCGGAGGAGACAGATGGAGAGGAAGACCACTCACTCAGCGCATTTCTTGCAGATGTGGCACTGATTGCTGATATTGATAACCTGTCAGAGTCGAATAATCAGGTGAGCCTTATGACACTTCACAGTGCCAAGGGTCTGGAATTCCCAATTGTCTATCTTACAGGACTTGAGGATGGGTTATTTCCAAGCTACATGACGATTGTGTCGGATGACCCGACAGAGATTGAGGAAGAGCGGAGACTCTGCTATGTTGGTATAACAAGAGCGGAGAAGGAACTCATCATAAGCTGTGCAAAGCAGAGAATGGTTCGTGGTGAGACACAGATGAACAAGGTTTCAAGATTTGTCAAAGAGATTCCAGAGGAGTATCTTGAGGTTCAGAATAATGTGACTGGCTACAACAAATCAAAAATTGATTACGGCGGAGTTAAGGACCCTGAATCAACCGGACTTTTCAGCCCAAGGGCTCATGCCAAGGATGTGCTGGCGCGCTACGGAAGCGGCAATGCAAGCCAGTATGAATCATACAATGGCAGGAGAACGAGTATCAGCGGACGCCAGACCGGTTCTTATGGGGCTGGACTTGGAAGAAGCGCAGCACCTACAAGGTATGGAAGCTCGACTAATTATGGTGGCTCAACGAACTATGGAAGTTCGACGAAGTATGGTGGTTCAACCAACTATGGCACTTCTTCTAAAGCAGGTGTGTCTTCGGCTGATAAGGCTGCTATAAGAAATGTTTCTGCGGCAAATGAGAATAAAAAGGTTGGATTTGGTAAAGAATTTCCTATGAGTGGATTCAGAAGCACCGCAGCATCTGCACAGAAATCAAGTGCATCTGGTGTTACAGCGGCATCTGCGCAGGGTGGTTCACAGGATTTCGTGACTTCCGGGCTTGGATACAAGGTTGGCGATACTGTAAGCCACGTCAAATTCGGCGAAGGCATTGTGAAAGACATTGTCAGTGCAACCAAGGATTATATGGTTACGGTTGATTTCAACGACTATGGTGTCAAGAAGATGCTCGCTGGATTTGCAAGACTTAAGAAAGTATAATTAAGACAGAAAAATTACATCAAAAGGCTAGAAAAGTAAAAAATGCTGTGTTATAATCTTGGCATATGAAGAGTATCTTGAACGGAAAGGGGTATTAACTATGAATAGAGAAAAGATAGACGAGTTAACATCTAGGATCAACGAACTTATTCACAAAGAAGAGAAGAAGGAAGAAAAGAGCTGCTGCAACATTTTAATAGTAGTTCTTGCAATTGTTGGAGCTGTAGCTGCTGTAGCAGGTATTGCATACGCTGTATACAGATATTTCACACCTGATTATCTTGATGATTTCGATGATGACTTTGAAGACGATTTTGAAGATGACTTCGAGGATGATTTTGAAGACGAGAAGTAATCTGGAATCTTGTTGAAGCTGGCTTTTGGCTTTAGAGTATTTAAGCTGTTTAAGTCATATAAGTCAGAGATAATGTCACAGAGTATTAATAAGCCACTGGTCGGACTGTCCGGCTGGTGGCTTATTTAATAAGATGGCAGGGCTGTCTAGTTAAAGAGTGGCTGGCTATAAAGAAGCTGGATGACTATAGATGAATTAGTTTTTCTAAGCTTAATAGTGAGGTTTGGATTTTTAGCAGCAGAAATCTTGTAAAAATCCAAAAACAGCTCAATATCAAGGATGAAAATATGATTTTGGCTTGATAGTAAGAAAGTGCCTGAAAAATCCAGGATTAGCGGAAAAGCTGGATTTATATAAAAAAATTCTGGATTTAAGCCAAACTTGCTTGGAAAACATATGAAATAGAGTTGATTTTGGAGCTTTTCAGCGAAGAAGTTGCATTTAAGCCAAAAACAAATTTGTTGAGGCAGCATCGAAAGTATAATAGATTAAGCCTAAAAGCATAGAAGTTGTGTCAAAAGATATAATATAAAAAATAAACATGAACAGGAGTATATATGAGAAAAGGTGATGTGCTGACAGGAAAAGTTGAATATGTAGATTTTCCTAACAAGGCGTATGTGAGTGCGATATCGGAGAATCCGGAGGATAATGGAAAGCTTGTCGTTGTAAAGAATTCCATTCCGGGACAGATTGTTGAATTTGGAATCAATAAAAAGCGCAAGGATAAATGTGAGGCAAGGCTGCTTAAAGTGCTTGAGAAATCACCGCTGGAGACAGTGGAAGCCTGTAAATATTTTGGCAGATGCGGCGGATGTACATATCAGACAGTTGCGTATGAAGCCCAGCTTGCCATGAAAGAGAAGCAGATAAAGGATATTCTTGACGGCGCAATCAAGTCTGAGTATGAATTTGAGGGAATAACAGGAAGTCCGCTGACAGAGCATTACCGTAACAAGATGGAATTTTCATTTGGCGATGAGGTCAAGGATGGCGAGCTTGCGCTGGGACTTCATAAAAGAAACAGTACATATGATATTGTAACTGTTGATGGCTGCCGCATTATTAATGAGGATTTTTCTAAAATTCTGCGCGCAACTCTTGATTATTTTAAGGATAAAGACATTCCATATCTTCACAAGATTACGCACGAAGGTTATCTCAGACATCTGCTGGTAAGACGTGCGCAAAAGACTGGCGAGATTCTTGTAGACCTTGTAACAACTACACAGATGGACGTGTCGCTTGATGAGTGGAAGGAAGCATTGCTTGCACTTGAACTTGAAGGAAAGATTGCAGGAATCCTTCACACATGCAATGACAGTCTTGCAGATGTTGTCAAAAATGATAAGACGGACCTTTTATATGGCCGTGATTATATTGAGGAGGAGCTTCTTGGACTGCATTTCAAGATAAGTCCATTCTCATTCTTCCAGACTAACTCACTTGGAGCGGAAGTTTTGTATTCTAAGGCGAGGGATTACATGGGAACAACCAAGGATAAGGTTGTGTTTGATTTGTACAGCGGAACAGGCACTATTGCACAGATTCTTGCACCAGTTGCAAAGAAGGTTGTCGGTGTGGAGATAATTGAGGAAGCTGTTGTTGCAGCCCGCCAGAATGCGGAATTTAATGGGCTGTCTAACTGTGAATTTATTGCAGATGATGTTCTCAAGGCACTTGATAACATCAAAGAGACACCTGACCTTATCATGCTTGACCCTCCAAGAGATGGCATCCATCCAAAGGCACTTGAGAAGATAATTGATTACGGAGTTAACAATATCGTCTACATTTCATGCAAGCCAACATCGCTTGCAAGGGATTTGGAAATGTTGCAGGCGAGGGGATATAAGGTTGAAAAGGCTTGCTGTATTGACATGTTTCCTAATACTTATCATATAGAGTGCGTGGTTGCACTACATCGGGTCGATATGTAAGAATCCTTGATTTTAGGCACTTTGAGCGACATATGATGTTCTCTCAGAGTGATAGAAAAACCTACAAAAAGGCGATTTCGGACGGAGTAAATGTCTCGGTCGTTTTGGATGTGGGGTGTGGGAACACATAAAAGTACAGTTACAGTAATTTCAAGTTATTCAACAGAATAAGAAACGTGAAAGACCGTTCATTTTCAAGTAATTGGAGATGAGCGGTCTTTTTCTATTTGCAGATAACATTGGCATAACTGAGTAGAAGCTATTCTACCGGAAGATCGGAGGTTGTAATGGAAGAGATAAAGAATATCAGAATAAGCGAGTTAAAGGACTTTAAGAACCATCCTTTTCATGTGCAGCAGGACATGGAGCTGTGTGCTCTTATGAAAAGTATTGAGGATGAGGGTGTGATTGTTCCTTTACTTGTAAGACCGAATCCTGATGGGGAGGGGTATGAAGTGATTGCAGGACACAGACGAAAGGCAGCAGCACAGTGGGCTGGTCTTGCGGAAGTTCCGGCAGTTATAAGAGAGCTGGACGATAATCAGGCGATAGTGGCGATGGTAGATTCTAACTTGCAGCGTGAGAATCTAAAACCAAGTGAGAAAGCTTATGCTTATCGTATGAAGCTGGAAGCCATGAACAGACAGGGAAGAAAAACGGACATCACTTCGGCTCAAGTTGGACCGAAGCCGGCGCGGAGTAATGAGCTACTGGCAAAGCAGGTGGGTGAGAGTGTGGCACAGATTAAGCGGTATATACGGCTTACCTATCTGATTCCGAAGATACTGCAAATGGTAGATGAGGAAAAGATGGCTTTTACGATTGCGGTGGAACTGTCTTATCTGACAGAGGAAGAACAGTATGAACTTCATGCCGTCATGGATATGGAGCAATGTACTCCGTCTTTATCGCAGGCGAATCGGATGAAGCGAATCAGCCAATCCGGTGGTCTTGATATGGACGCAATGTATGTGATTTTGGAAGAGGAAAAACCAAACCAGAGAGAGCAGATTAAGATACGAGCAGACAAATTATCGCAGTATTTTCCATCAGACTATACACCAAAGCAGAAGGTGGAACTGATTGAGAAGCTTGTGAAGGAATGGCATGAAAGCCAGCAACAGCTTGATGTGGCAGAGAAAAGTAGAAAGAGAGGTAATGCGAGATGAGCAGGGAAACAAAGGATTTATCACTATTTGAGCAGATGGGCGGAACTTATTTCGAGAAAGATGGATTGTTGTATCCGAATCTTTCGATGGAGCAGGAGCCGGAACAGATTACGGTTGGTAAGTATGGACTACTATGGACTTCTTATATGAAGGAAACCTATCCGGACAGATACCGACACCATATCAGAATGGGACAGCTTTATAGCAAAGCTGCAGAGGTCAATGAGGAAGCTTATCAGATGGTAGACACAATTACGAATCAGTATTTAATGAAGCATAAGCCGGTTAATCCTGCTTCCACGATGGAAATGTGGAAGATCAGAGAACAGGCGAAGCAGACAGCGGAGGAGGAAGTATATGAGACAGTCATTTACAGATTTTGCTAAGAGATATGTGGATGATAGCAGATGTGCTATTGTCCACGAAAAGATTACAGACAATACAGGTTTTGTTACCGGCACAGATGCCGGAGAAAGAGAGGATTTTATGACAGAGAAGATAAGAGAATACAGTATGAACGGAGCATTAATTATTGGAGTAGACAACGGCTACGGAAATATGAAAACAGCCAGGAGATGCTTTAAGACAGCGATTGCGAAGTATGACAGCGCACCTGTGTTAAGCAGAGATTATATCGAGTACGGTGGTGATTATTATGTCATCGGAGAGGGAAGAAAGGGGTTTGTGGCAGATAAGCAGACCGATGACGATAATTATGTGCTGACACTTGCTGCTATTGTAAAGGAGCTGGAAGCAAGGGGAATCACAGATGCTGTTAACAGAGTTAGGATTCATCTGGCAGTCGGTTTGCCACTCAAATGGGTGCAGGCACAGCGGGAGGATTTTAAGAGATATATGCTCAGGAACAGCAGTGTGGAGGTCGGCTATAAGGACAGACTTTATTGTATTGAGTTTGCCGGATGTACGGTTATGCCACAGTGTTACTCGGCAGTGGCAGAGAATCTGAAGGATTTTGCAGGCGTGACGCTTCTTGCAGATATTGGAAACGGTACGATGAATCTGATGTATCTGAATAATGGACGCCCAATGGAAAGTAAGGCATGGACCGAGAAGCTTGGTGTGTTCCAGTGCTTTCAGAAGATTCACAACATGGTGCAGGATAAAACGGGGGACAATCTTATGGATGATGTAATTGATAATATTCTTCGTAGCGGGAAGATTGAACTTCCGGAGCCCCATGCATCACTCGTGGAAAAGGCAATTTGTGACTATGTGGAGGAGATTTTCCAGAAGCTGCGTGACCATGAGTATAATGAAAGGCTGATGAAGGTTTACTTCATGGGTGGAGGAGCAAGACTGGTAGAACAGTTTGGAAATTACAATCCGGATACCACCATTTTCAACCATGATATTAGAGCAAATGCAAAAGGATACGAGTATTACTGCTATATGCTTTTAAGACATCAGAGCAAGTCGGGCAGAAGGTAGGTGATGCACTATGACAAAGCAGTATAGGAATCACAACATCCGTTTCAACATGTCGGATGAGGGCGGAGTGCAGGCGTGGGAACGCCTGCATTCCGAAGAGGTGGAACAGAGCTTTAAGTCGCAGAATGCTTTTGTGGTGGCGGCTATCAATGATTATTATGAAAGACATCTTGCCAAGAAAAACGATCCCTATCTTGAAAGCAGGGAAAAGGAAGATGCTTTTGCAGACAGGCTGGTGCAGGCAGTGGAGCAGAAGCTGCTTTCCAACCTTCCGGCACTTGCAGCCATGTATCAGATGCAGCAGCAGGCTTTCTTTCAGGCGGGATTGCAGGCTGGAGGGATAATGCCTTATCCGTATCAGCAGGGTAATCCGGGAACTGTTGCATCGGTGGGGGTAAAGCCGGTTACAGAACCGACACAGAGCAATGAACAGCCGATAGAAGCTGGAAAACAGGAGCAAATGGAGCCGGAAGAGAATGAGTTTCTGGATTACTCGTTTGGTGTGTAAATTTTTGAAAAGGAGTTGATATTATCATGAAAACTGGATATACTATAAGTAGGGTAAGTAGGAAATACCCTACTTTTAAGATTTTGAAAGGAGTGAACGACATGGCAAACATGATAGTAGATAACGCAAAGGTAATGTCCAAAGGACAGATAACTCTTCCAAAGGAAATCAGAGAGCAGCTTGGAATCGGAACAGGAGACAGAGTAACACTGATTTGTGAAGGTGATCAGGTTGTAATGATGAATGCAGCAGTTTATGCTATGAAAATGCTTCAAGGCGGTATGCAGGGAGAAGCAGCAAAGAGTGGTCTGGAAACAGAGGAAGATATTGATGCACTTGTAAGAGAGGTAAGAGAAGAAGTGGAGGGTTTATGAGAATACTGATTGATACCAATATTCTGATTTCAGCAGCGCTCAATTCCCATGGAACGCCATATAAGGCATACCTAAAGGCAGTTACCTATCCAAACAAGGGAATTATCTGTGACCAGAATATTGAAGAACTATGGAGAATCTTTAATCGGAAATTCCCGACTAAGATTTCCATGCTGGAGAAATTTCTTGCATATTCGCTGTCAGTCATTGAAGTAGCAACAACACCGGAAATGGAAGAAGATGCTGAAAAGCTGATTCGTGATGTTAAGGACAGACCAATATTGCGAGCAGCATTAAATGCCAAAGCGGATGTGTTGCTTACAGGAGATAAGGATTTTCTTGAATCGGGAGTGACAGATCCCAAGATAATGACAGCAGCAGAATTTTTGGAAATGTAGTAATGGAATTTCTTAAATAGCCGACAGTAACTATTCAAATAAGCAGCTACAAAGTCGGCTATGATTTCTCTGGAACGAATGCGATAAAGGACAGAAAAATGCCAGACCACCCTTTGAATGGTCCGGCATTTTTTCTGTCCGGGGGTCTCGGGGGCGTAGCCCATGAGCAGGTAGCACCGATGGCGAAGACAATGAGGCGGAAATAAAATCAGGGTGCCGTAAGGCACTCTGATTTTATTTTTGACGATTTGGCAAGCCAGCGGTACTACCTGCCTATATCATCCCCACCACATCGGAATGGGAATAGAAGATTTCAATAAGTAGTAGAGATGTGGAAAAAGCAGTCCGAAGCGGTAAGCGAAGGGCTGCTTTTGTCTGTCTGACGGAGTCTTTTTTCCGGCGGGCAGACCTGTGGGGATGATGTGCCCTGCTGACGAAGCATCGCTTACACCAAGGCTACGAAGAATTACCCAGACGGATGCAGATGATAGCGGTTCTTATGGACAGTATAGCTATAGCAGATACAGTTTAGACAATATCTGCAACCAAATGGCTACAAAGCAGAGCAACAGTAGAACCACAACAGGGGCATGACACTGCAATTTCCCGGGGCAGACCACAATTTCTATTAGTATGTAGCCATAATCCGGTGCAATCGTAGCCAAAACACAATAACTGAATACAAAAATACCAAAAAGCGAAGCCATGAAACAAATGGAAGAAAAGGCAGCAATGCCAATTCAACCAAAGTGTTTTGTGGCTTTTTTTATTACAGATAAAAACAAGGAGGACTATATGGGGAAACGAACAAGAGACGAGGTAATCTATTCTCGCGTGGATTACCGTGTAAAGCAGGAATTTGAATCACAGATGAAGGAAAGCGGATACAAAACTTCCGCTGATTTCATCGACTATCTGCTCCGGGTTAACAAGGGCAGGCAGATCGACGGGACAACATTAAAGCAGTTTATGGAAGTTATGAATGAGATCTGCTACGAATTGAAAAAGCAGGGTGTCAATATCAACCAGCTGGCAAGGAATATCAATGCCTATCCGGATTTGATATCCATGACAGCATTTGAACCGTTCCAAAGAGTATTCCGGCGGTTGGAAGACTCGGTATTAAAGCTATATGAAAAGGTGGTGAATTAGATGGCAGTATATGGAAATGTCAATGTAAAATATGCTCCCTGTAAGTCTGTGGCACAGCTTCACAGTGCTGCAGATTATATTCTGGGGCAGAAGAAGGAACAGTTAAGTTCCGGTATTATCAAGACGAAGTCAGAGTTATACAATGCCTTTGGATGCAATCGGGATAATTTTGCCAACTGTGTTCTTATGACAAGGAAAATGCATCAGAAGAAGTACAGCCGGTTCTTCCCGCGGGACATTCTGGCACAGAAGCTGTCCATATCCTTTCATCCGGAGGACAATGATAAGCTGACTTATGCAGATGCTTACAAGATGGCAGAGGACTTTGCTCATAAGTTCTTCTGGGAAAAAGGGTTTGAAGTATTATTTGCAGTGCATGTGGATACGGAGCATGTTCACGTGCATTTTCTGGTAAATAACTGTAACCAGAAGGATGGTTCTTCCTTTCGGAGAGGTCCGAAGGAACTGGTGGAAATGTCGGGGTATTTTGGAGAACAGTGCAGGAGCCGGGGCTTGACACACTCTGTCCGTGACAGCTTCTACAATCCGGATAAGACCAGAGAGGAACGCACCTTAGCGGAAAATCAGATGCAGAAAAGGGGAAAACTTTCTTTCAAGGATGAAATGCGTGTGTATATCAGACTTGCCATGAATGATCCGACCACGCAGAACATCCATGATGTGGTAAATATGCTTGAGAGAACCTATCACATGAATGTCCGCTTAAAGGGGAATACCATCAGTTATGCCCTTCCCTATCGCAGCAGCAATGGTGGTAAGGTGCAGGCAGTACGAGGCAGTAAGCTTGGTAAGCGATTCACGGTTGCCGGCATCAGGGAGTATATGAAGCAGAAGGAAAAAGAAGACTGGTTCGATTATCCAAGGCAGGAACAGGACATCGAGCATTCCAGCCAGTCCATGAAGGATTATTCCAGATGGGAAGAAGATGAGGAGGAAGTGAAGGAACCGGCTTCTAAGGCTAAAAAGCAGGTACCAACACAGGAATCACAGTCAACCAAGAAACCGGATATTTCTATATATGAAGCATATGACGAGTTTCAAGAAAAACATGAGATACCGGAGAATGACGAGTCTTTCTTTTATGGTGCTGCATTTGATGACTTCAATAAAGAGTGGCAGGGACTTGATGCAGGCGCAGGCTCGGTAAGTACTGAGTTTGGCACAACAAATAACTCAACCGACGCAGAACCAGATAATGAGGATGAGTTAGACGAATTACTTGATAACAATTCGTCAACTGTGCCGGTTCAAAATAAGCCGTTTCCATCCCCGGCAGAATACCGCAAGCTCTCTCTGGAAAAACGTGCTAAACTTCTTCCGCCACCTTCTGATGACCGAATGGAAGAACTAAAGAAGTATCAGGACAGAATGGGATATACCGAAGAATCCATGCGGAGTATGCGTTACAAGATGTCCGTCTATGATGATTTTACTGAGGAATATGATTATCGTGTGAAATACAACAGAAATCATCCTTCAGAGGAGCAGCTAAAAGCACAAGGGGAACAGCAGATAATCACACCGGTTCGTAGACGTGTGCGTGGCAGATGACAAGCATGGGTAAAGAGTGTTACACAATAGAAAAAGGGATATAACCTATGGGTAATAACTGATGAACAAATCGAGACTTCTGAGGAAGCCTCGATTTTTTTATAATATAAACAGAAACCACGAAATAAGCCGGTTTCAAAAACTGCAAGGAGGATACAAAATGAGTATTTTATTTATCAATGGAAGCCCGAATAAGAACGGGAATACCACCGAGTTGGCCAGTACACTGATGGACGGAAAGGATTACCGGACGCTTCATCTGGTGGATTATAAACTGTACGGATACGGGCAGAACTTTGCGGACGATCAGTTTGCTGAAATTCTGGAAAGTATGAGGGAGGCGGATACCATCGTAATCGGTTCCCCTGTTTACTGGCACAGCATGTGCGGCTTAGTAAGAAATTTGCTTGACCGTTTTTACGGGCCGGTGAGCGAAGGAGAGCTGGGAGGAAGAAAATTCGTCTTTCTGTTTCAGGGCGCTGCTCCGGAAAAATGGATGCTGGAAAAAGCCGAGTACACTATGAGCCGTTTTGCCCGGATGTACGGTATGGAGTATATCGGAATGGCGACAAACGAGGCAGAAGCGAAAAAATTATCTGAAAAGGTATGATGCACAGCTTTTGCGGTAGGAGGTGATATAGTGAGAAATATGCTTTTAAGCATTTTGCTTTTTGGTATATTGACCTGCCTTGTCGGATGCAATATGAGTGGGAACACAGAGCATAGTTCCTCGGATGTGGGAACCACGGATTCTGCACAGGAGCAGATACAGCCACAAAGTGACAAGGAGGAAACTTCAGTGCAAACTGCCAGTGAATTTTACACGAAAGATACGAGCATATCCGATGTGATGAATGATCCTGTTTTCGGGGATTACGGCAGGTTGATTTTCCCGGTGAACAGCGGTTATTACAGTGGCGACACGTTAGGAGATTTAAGTCTTACATGGTACAGCCATATTGATGCGGATAAAACAGTGGAAATCGCAAATTACTTCAAAACCCACGCGGAAACCGGGGACACGATTTTCTATGATATTTACACGGAGGAAGAAAAGGCGGCTGATCCAGAGAAAGAGAATACAGGATTGTTCTTCTTCAAAGGAACTCCCGGAGAAAAATTTGCCGTAGTGAACGCAGGCGGAGGCTTTGCCTATGTGGCTGCCATGCACGATAGTTTCCCCCATGCCTTGGAATTGTCGAAAAAAGGCTACAATGCCTTTGCCCTCATTTATCGCCCCGGCTGGGATACCGCTGTTGAGGACTTGGCAAGAGCCATCAGCTTTATTTTTGAACACGCGGAGGAACTGGAAGTGGATACGGACTGTTACTCACTTTGGGGTGGCTCGGCAGGCGGAAGAATGACTGCATATCTTGGTTCCTACGGCCCTGCAGCCTTTGGCGGAGATGAATTACCAAGACCGGGAACCGCAGTCATTCAATATACCGGCCATAGCGAATATACGCAGAATGACCCGCCTACTTACAGTTGTGTGGGCGACCGTGATGGTATCGCAAGCTGGCGTACCATGCAGAACCGCCTGAATGCGATGTCTACTCTCGGCATTGACACAGAGTTTCATGTGTATGAAGGGCTGGGGCATGGATTTGGACTTGGAACCGGAACAGTAGCAGAAGGCTGGATCAATGACGCGGTGGCTTTCTGGGAAAAACAAATGAATTAATCGGAGGAAAATGCAGAATGAACAACTTTATTTTTGAAAACAAAACCAAAGTTTATTTCGGCAGAGGGTGTGCAAAAGAATACCTGACCTGTCTGCTGAAACAGTATGGAAACAACGTCATGCTCGCCTATGGCGGCGGCTCCATCAAGAAAAACGGTGTTTACACGGAGCTTATGGAATATCTGAAAGCTGCTGGAAAAACGGTAACGGAGTTTTCCGGTATCATGTCCAATCCCACTTATGCAAAGGTGCAGGAAGGGGCAAAGATTGTCCGTGAAAACGGGATCGACCTGATTCTTGCGGTAGGCGGCGGTTCGGTCATTGACTGCTGTAAGATCATTTCCGCGCAGGCAAAAACGGACGAGGATATTTGGAAGATGGAATTTGAGCACCATACCTATCCGTCCAGCTTTGTGCCCATGATCGCCATTGTCACGGCATCTGGAACGGGTGCGGAAATGAATAATGGCGCTGTGATCACCAACGAAGAGAAAAAGACAAAGGCCGGGCTGTTGGGCGCACAGGCAGATATTGCCATGCTTGATCCCGATTACACCATGTCCCTGCCCATGACGCAGGTAATCTCCGGAGCCTTTGATACGCTCAGTCACTGCATGGAAACTTATTTCGGCAAGCCGGAAGAAAACAATCTGTCCGACGATATGAACGAAGCAATCATGCGGAGCGTTATCCGCAATATGCGTGTTCTGCTGGATGACCCGCAGAATTACGAGGCCCGGAGCGAACTGATGTGGGCGTCTGCTATGGGAGAAAACAGTATTTTGAAGATTGGCAAAATCACCGATTTTCAGGCACACCAGATTGAACATCAGTTAGGGGCATACACCGACTGTAATCATGGCCGTGGACTGGCAGTGATTCATCCTGTGCTTTACCGTCATATTTACATGGAAGGCATGGCTCGCTTTGCCCGATTTGCGGCTCATGTATGGGAGATTGAAGCAACCGGTAAATCAGAGGAAGAAATGGCTCTGGCCGGGATCGATGCTTTGGCGGCCTTCATTAAAGAAATGGGATTGCCGACAAACTTCCGTGAAATGGGTATTACGGACACACAGTGCTTTCAGGCAGTTGCGGATAGTACGAACGTAACGACAGGGTGCTGCAAAAAATTGACGCACGAGGAAATCTATCAGATTTTGATGGAAGCATTTTGAACCGATACTGCTGTATCGGTTCATGAGCAAGTAGCAAAGCGGATTGCGAATGTCCGCTTTACAGATAGGAGGAATCTACAATGAAAAAACTAACCGCATTGATTATGAGTTTACTGATGATAACCAGTTTGGCCGCCTGTGGCAGTAATGAAACGAATACCCCTGCCCCGTCTGAGCCGGAATCTTCTCAGACAGAAAGCGCTCCAACTTCCGAATCACAAAGCACTCAGGACTCCACAATGGAAAGCGAGGCTTCACAGGAAGAATCAGTGACGGGAAAAACACTGGTGGTCTACTTTTCTGCCACAGGCAACACGGAATCGGCGGCAAATTATATTGCACAGGCAACCGGCGGCGACTTGTTCGAGCTGGAACCGGCAGAACCCTATACGGATGAAGATTTGAATTATAACAATGACGACAGCCGTGTGTCCAGGGAGCATGAGGACGAGTCTTTGCGGGATGTGGAACTTGTGGCAGATACCGTGGAAAATTGGGATGAATACGACATTGTGTTTATCGGGTATCCCATCTGGTGGGGGATTGCAGCATGGCCGGTAGACAGTTTTGTAGAAGCAAATGATTTTACTGGCAAAACAGTAATTCCCTTTGCAACTTCAGCCAGCTCCGACTTAGGGGAAAGCGGCGAGCTTTTAGCAGAATTGGCCGGAACTGGCGATTGGCAGGAGGGACAGCGTTTCTCCTCCGGCGCCTCGGCTTCCGACGTGCAGAGCTGGGTGAGCGGGCTGAAGTTTTGAGAAAAAAGAGCTGAAAAGCTGAAAAAGCACGCCGGAATGGCTCCGGCGGTGAATGAGCAGAAGCGAGAGCCTTTACGCAAAAGCTGACATAAGCGTGAAAAATGCTTGTGTCGGCTTTTGCGCATCTCATAGCCCTTTTTCTTGACAGACTGCCGTCCGTTTGTCATAATGCGGTGTAGAAGGAGAGGTGCGCCGACGGATGAAAAAAAGAAAAAATTAAGAGTAACACCATTTCCTAATTTTCTAGTTATAGATACTCCCAATAGCAGTGAAGAATATGAAAATATGTTTGTTATGGGAGATGGAATAAAAATATACTTACCACTAGAGGCTTCAAAAGTATATAAAGTAGCAACATCTATAATAGATTTTGCTATAAAAAAGAAAATTGCTATGCAGTGTAAAGTAAGAAATTTTCATGCTAATGATACCCTAACAATTAGAACTACCAATAAAGAAGACATAAACGAAATCATAGAGTATGCAATAAAAAAACATAAAAAAGACCTAAATACAGGTAATCCATTTATACCAGAAGTACAAGGAATAAATACATGTATTGATGGTCAAATATCATATAATCGTGTATTAGCTAAATTACTAGATAAATATT
>URGC01000033.1 GCA_900547255.1 uncultured Eubacterium sp.
AATTATTTACATTTCCATGAATAAATGCGACAATAATAATTAGCATACCAATATTTGCTAGAATCAGGAGATGTAGTGTTAAGTTAATGAAGTTACACAGCAATAAAATTAACAATAAGAATACATATTATAATAAAGATAATAAAAAAATCAACATATTAATGACTATTAGAAAATTTGCAGCCGCATTATGCCTGATATGCATGGTGGCTGCTATATTTAGTGGCTGCACAACTGGTGCTGGAATCACAGGGCAGAATAGTCGGAAGAGTGATGATGAGCTGCCGGAGATAATAATTGGAAGTGACAGCTATCCACCATTTAATTATATTGATTCAGATGGACGACAGGCAGGAATTGACGTTGAGCTGGCGGCAGAAGCGTTCAGAAGAATGGGATATAAGGCAAAATTTGTCACAATTGACTGGGAGAATAAGAAGCAGTTAGTTGATAATGGTGAGATTGACTGCATATGGGGCTGTTTTACAATGGACGGAAGAGAGGATGCTTACAAATGGGCAGGCCCTTATATGATAAGCCATCAGGCAGTTGCAGTGCGTGTGGACAGCGATATATATTCACTTGAAGACCTTGCAGGAAAGGCAGTTGCTGTACAGTCAACAACTAAGCCGGATAAGGTATTTAAAGAGAGTGAACGATATGGCATTGCAAGACCGGGAAAGGTTATAGCAGTGCAGAAAAGAGACCTTATATATACATTTTTAAGCAAGGGCTATGTAGATGCAATTGCCGCGCATGATACTGCAATTGAGCAGTTTATGAAGCAGTATAACATGGAGTACAGAATACTTGATGGTTATCTGCAGATAGTCGGACTTGGTGTTGCGTTCAGCAGGAATGATGACAGGGAAATTAACAGAGAGCTTACCAGAACATTCCGCGAGATGAGGCTTGATGGAACTACAGAAAAGATAATTAATAAATATCTTTATGATGCTGACAAGTATCTGGAGGTGGACGATTATGAAGAATAATGTAGACCAGACTTTCAGAAAGCATCGTGTGTGGGTGGTAGAAGTACTGATAGGTGTGATTATGCTTATCACTGTATTTATCTATGGCTCAGCCAATGATATGCAGAGAACCCAGAAGAGCATGTATGACGATGTCAGTTATATTAAGGAACAGTGTAACAATAACTATAAATTAGAGCTCGCCTCTGAGACAAAAAGTCTTATGAGGATAATTGTAAGTGTCGAGCAGATTAACAGACAGATACAGAACGAAGAGACTATAGATAAAGAGGTTCTCTACAAATATGCCAGAGAATCATATGTCACAGGCGTTATGGTTCTTAATGCAGAAGGAAATATAGATATACAGGAATGTCTGGATTCAGTGCGTGGAGAGGACATACTTGAAGACATAACAATAAGTGAGATTACAAGTATGGTTGATTTCCCGGAAAAGACATATTCTAAGAGAATCCAGTGTGATGATGGCTCTTATATTGATATGGCTGCGGTTGGCATGATAGACAGGGAAGGAGTGGTTCTTGCATATTATCATACATCTGAGGAATATGCGAGCAATTTCAACTATTCTCTTGAACTTTTGCTTGAAGGTTATAGTGTTGAGGAAGATGGAACAATAGTAATATGCAGTGGAGATAAGATAGTGGCTTCTAACAATGCTGAGCTTGTTGGAACAAATGCAGGCAACATTGACATAATAAGCCATATTATGAGCACTTCTTCTGGTAAAAAACTTGTCCATACACAGAGAGGATTATCAACATCGTCCCGTAAATTTGGACTAATGGAGAAGAGCAGGGATTATTATATCTTCGCGTATATGCAGGAGAGAAATGTATTTGAATCAACACCGCAGGATTTATTGAATGCGATATTGATATACCTTGTACTTCTTGTAGCGATTAATACGCTCAGATGGAGAATGACACAGACATACCAGAGAGAGCAGATACGTATACAGACAAAGTATGCACACGACCTGAAATATAAAAATGAGCAGTTAAAGGAAGCGGTTGAGAAAGCGGACAGAGCTAACCTTGCCAAGACGAATTTCTTGTCAAGAATGAGCCATGATATAAGAACTCCGCTCAACGGAATTATAGGACTTCTAAAGATTAACAGCGCACATTCAGATGATGAGAAGCTTGTTAAAGCAAATCGTGAGAAGATGCTTGTGTCAGCTAACCATCTGCTGTCACTTATCAATGATGTATTACAGATGAGTAAGCTTGAAGATGGCGAAGTTGTATTGTCTCATGAAGTGGTAAGCATCAATGATATTATGAAGGATATAGACACGATTGTTGAGCAGAGGGCGGCTAATGCTGGAATAACAATGGAGTACACTGCGGATGACAATATGGCAGATGTGCCTTATGTGTATGGAAGTCCACTTCATATAAGACAGTTGTTCTTAAACATATATAGTAATTGTATCAAGTATAACAAGATTGGCGGAAGAGTCCACACAAGAGTAAGCTGTACGGTCAGTGATGATGGCAGAGCAGCATATGAGTGGGTTATATCTGATACAGGAATAGGCATGAGCCAGGACTTCGTTGACCATATATTTGAGCCATTCACACAGGAGAGTGTAGATGCCAGAAGTGTGTATAATGGAACCGGACTTGGCATGGCGATAGTCAAGAATCTTGTTGAGACAATGGGAGGCCATATTGAGGTTTCCAGTACACAGGGTGTTGGAACGACATTTGTTATTAAAATACCATTTGAGATAGCAGACACAGCACCAGAAGTGCAGTCAGAGTCGGAAAATTTGAAAGAATCGGACATCAAAGGACTTAAATTGCTTTTGGTTGAGGATAACGGACTTAATGCTGAGATTGCCAAAACCCTTCTTTATGATGAGGGAGCAGAGGTTACAGTTGTCGGCGATGGAAAACAGGCAGTTGACATATTCAGCAGTAATGAGCCAGGAACATTTGATGCGATACTGATGGATGTAATGATGCCGGTTATGAATGGTCTTGAAGCAACAAAGGCAATACGTGCGATGGATAGAGAGGATGCTAAGACAATTCCTATTATTGCAATGACTGCCAATGCATTTGCAGAAGATGCAAGAAAGTGCATGGCAGCAGGAATGAATGCACATCTTCCTAAACCATTACAGATGGAAAAGGTAATAGCAACAATAGCAAAGTTCTGTAACGAATAATGGAGGCATATGGACTGATGGGTACAGATGGAATAAAAGATACTGATAGTAAAACACAGATTATAGCAGTGACGGGCAAAGGCGGTGTCGGTAAGACTTCTCTTGCCGGAGTTATGGTTAAGCTTCTTGTGGAAGCATATCCGGATAAGAGAATACTTGCGATAGATGCTGACCCTGCGGTTGGCTTATCGACAGTGCTTAATGTGGATGTTGACATGACAATTGATGATATAAGAAAAAGAGTTATAGGCAATGTTGAGAATGGAGACACCAAATCGGCAGTGGAGCTTCTTTCAGAGGCAAAATATGATATATATGATGCAATAGTTGAGAAGGACGGATATGCATTTATTGCAATTGGAAGACCTGAATCGGCTGGATGTTACTGCCGTATCAATTCATACCTCAAAGAAGTCATAACAATGCTTTCTGACCAGTTTGATTATGTCGTGATTGATGGCGAGGCAGGAATCGAGCAGGTTAACAGAAGAGTCATGGAGAAGGTGACACATCTTCTCCTTGTGACAGATGCGAGCAAGAAGGGCTGTCAGGTTGTGGGAACAATCAAGAAGGTTGCTGATGAGCTTGTAATGTACGAAAAGACAGGTGTCATAATCAACAGGGTTCCAGATAAAAATGTTGTTAAGCATATGGATTTGGGCGGACTTGATGTGTTATCCGTCATAGAATCAGACAGCAGGCTTGCGCAGTGCGATATCATGGGTGGCAATGTATTTGAGCTTCCAGATGATTCCCTTATAGTGGAGGGCGCAAGAGAGGCACTTAAAAATATAGGAATTATTGAATAAATCGGACATAAGAAACGAGGGCAATGTGAAAGATTTAAAACATATATATTACTTGGAAAAACAATTAGAGGATGTCAATAACGAGCTTGTAAGAGAGGCTAAAGCGGCGGGAAACAAGGCTGTAGGTGCGGTCTGTTTCCAGATACCGGAGCCTCTGATTAATCTGCCAGGATGCTTTTCAGTGAGACTGCGTGCGCCAAGGTCTGGTTCTATAGAGATGGGTACATATTATATGAGCAGTATGTTATGCGAGGGATGCAGGGCGATTCTGGAGAGAGCGATTGAGGGCGGATTTGAATTTCTTGACTGCATAATTGCACCGGATGCATGTGCACAGATGAACAGATGTGTTGAGAATATCGAGAGACAGAAGCTGTGCAGTGGCGAGAAGTTTTTCGTGTCATACTCAGATGTTCCTATGAAAAATGATGAATCAGCATTAAAGCATTATGTTAAGCAGATGAGACTTCATGTGCTTGAACCATTACATAATGTGTATGGAATAGATGTATCGGATGAGGCTTTAAGGGAAAGTGTAAGATTACAGAATAAGATAAGCAGCCTGATAAGACGTATTGGCGATTACAGAAAAGAAGATAATCCAAGGATAACAGGATATGAATTTGCGGTCCTTTGTACTGCGACATACTGCTGCCCTAAGGAATCGCTTGTCGCAATTCTGGAGGAGACTCTTGAGGAGCTTAAAACCCGTGAGCCTGATAAGAAAAATAATTACAGGGCAAGAGTTGTCATGGTGGGTTCAGAGATAGATGATCCATCATTTATAAAGCTGGTAGAGGAAGCTGGGGCACTTGTCGTAGCAGACAGATTCTGTTTCGGTTCACTTCCGGGAAGAGATGAGATTGTGCTTAATGATGAGGAGGACGTGCTTACACAGATATGCAGAACTTATATGCAGTGGGGCAAATGTCCCAGATTCATGAACACAGATAAGATTATAGAACGCCAGACTTATGTTGATGAGATTGCAAAAGAGTATAAGGCGGACGGACTTATATATCAGCAGATTAAGTTCTGTGATTACTGGGGATATGAGAGAGCTTCTGCATTTCATGTTATGCGTGGCGAGTATGGATATCCGGTACTCTCAATTGACAGACCTTATTCGGTCGGAAGTTCAGGACAGATAAGAACCAGAGTGCAGGCATTCGTCGAGAGCATGGAGATTAAGAAGATTAATAAGAACATATAGCTGTAGTGCAGCCGTGTGGCAGGAATATGCCGGCTTAATGCAATGCACGAAGGATTAGTTTAATCAGGAGGAATAATATGTCGTGGAAGCTTGGAAGCGAGCCGCTTGGTTCATTCTATACAGGTAAGAAGCCAAAACGCCGCCGTGAGTGGAGAGGCTTTAAAGATACATGGTATGACTATACAAGATGGCTTACATATTGGAAGACATTAATAACATTCATAATAAAGCCTAATAATATGAAAGGCTTTTTCAGATACCGCTGGATGATTAATTATCTGGCACTGCCTGACTTTATGGACAGGCACACTGAGGGAATGAGGGGATTGCAGTTGCGCATGGCTCATCAGGCTCTCGGACTTATCGTTACGGATATATGCGGAATGCTTGGACAGATATTCAAGGCTGACCCAGCGATTGGCAATGATACCAGGCTTAATAAGAAAATCGTGTTATTCGATGAAAATATGATGAGTACGCTTATGGGAGGATTTCCTAATCTTATATGGCTGTCAGTTGAGGTCCCAGCCGTGTATACAAGCTCAATGATGTCTCAGGATGGTGTAAGCTACTATGTTGATGCGGCGCATGAGTATGGAATACCATCAAATGTATGTCCGATGCCGGCAGCAGAGCTTGGCGTTGCACTTGCGGATGATTTTCCGCTTATCGGATGCTGTGCTGTGCAGTGTAATACAACATGTGACGGAAGCCTTATGGGTAACGGAATTGAGGCGAGGTCATTCAAGATACCGACATTTCAGCTTGCTGTGCCTATAAGACACAGACAGGAGAGCGTTCAGGAGTATGCGGCAGAGGAAGTTATGAATGCGATTCATTTCATAGAGGAGCAGACTGGCGAGAAGTTTGACTGGGATGCATTCTTTAGCAGTATGAAGCGTTTTAATGCAGAGACTAACGAATTCCTTGAGTGGATGGATATATCAAAATCTGATTATCCACAGGTTATGGGTGTTACGCTCGCTCTGTACAGGTATGGTGTGTATCAGGCTGCCGGTGGACGTAACCAGGCATTCCTTGATATGGATAAGAAGCTTACACGCATGGCTTTGGAGGGTTACAATAAGAAAGCGATGGCGGCAAGGGAATACCGTCACCGTGCTATGACATGGGGCGTCCAGGCGGCATATTATACAGCTCTTCCTATATGGCTGCTAAACTGCTGGGGAGTTGTCACTATAGCAGATATGCTTAGTATGGTTTCAACAGAGATGGTAAACACAGAGGATAAGCATCAGGCAATGTTAGACCTTGCGTATCTGTATGAGAACATGATTATGAGAAACCGCTCCAATGGTGGATATGAGACAGGTGTCGAGGCATTGTGGAGATACTGCGATATGTTCAACATAGATATTGTAATTATGTATGTCCACATGGGATGTAAGTCAATGTCTGGTTATCATGGATTGTTTGAGGAGGAAGCCAGAAAGCATGGAATCCATCTTATATGGGTAACACATAATCTGATGTGTCCTGATGATGGCAGCAGACGTGACATGAGAACTGAGATTAACAGATATATGAGAACGGTATTTGGTGAAGAACCACTTGACCCATCATTAGAAGATTTTGACGATTCTAAGAACTGGTAGACGATAAGGAGATTTGATTATGGCAATGTATTTTGGCGGTTGTGATGCAGGAAGTACATATACAAAATGTGTTATTATAGATGAGACAGGTAAGATTGTGGCATCTGTTACGAAAAGAAGCAGGATTAATCCGGTGCTTAGTGCACAGGATGCGTTGGATGATGCAGTTGCACAGGTTCAGGGACTTAATTCGGCTAAAGACCTGAAATATCTCATAGGAACAGGCTATGGACGTAATAAGGTTCCATTTGCGGATGAGAATATATCAGAGATCAGTTGTCATGCAATGGGTGTACATGTGACAGCACCAGAGGTTAAGGCGGTTATAGATATAGGTGGACAGGACGTTAAGGGTATAGCGATTGACACAGATGGAACTGTGCTTAACTTTGCCATGAATGATAAATGTGCCGCCGGAACAGGAAGATTCTTTGAATCAATGGCGAGAGCATTTGAAATGTCGCTCGAGGAATTCTCTGATCTGTCTTTGAAGGCTAAAAATGTTATTCCGATAACTGCACAGTGCGCTGTATTTGCGGAGAGTGAGGTTATATCGCTTGTAGGCGAGGGAAAGCCTATGGAAGAGATAGCGGCTGGTATAGAGCTGTCTGTTGCCAAGAGATGCTTTGTCATGGCTAAGAAGGCTGGTGCGGTTGACAATATCGCTCTGACAGGTGGATGTGCGAAGAATGAGGGATTAAAACAGGCTATTGAGAAGGTTTTAAAGATAAAGGTGACAGAACTTGCGATTGACCCACAGCTTATGGGTGCGCTTGGTGCGGCAGAGTATGCAAGACAGAAGGGGAGAGATTAATGATAGTATTAAATATAATAGGTATTGTGGCTATTGTGTTTGCAATACTGTTCGTGTTAACATTAATAATATATTTCTTTAATCTTGACATGAAATTTGCATCTAAGCTTATAAAGCCGCTGACAGCATATTACAACTGGTCAAAGCAGAGAAGAGACAACAAGAAAGCTAAATAGATATGAATTTATATGATGAGCAGATTAAGAGAATAAAACAGTTACTTGATGAAGGCAGTGAGTGCAGGAGTCTTTCACTTGACGGAGCGTGGAATGTGACAGATAAGGAGCAGCTTGTATTGCGCACTGATATGGCATACGAGCTTGGCGGCAGTATGAATCCTGCGGTAAGTGCCATAGCATATACCACATCTAAAGATATTACAGCGGATGACGGGATATATCTGAAAGGGCAGGATTTGTCACAGATTGAGGGCGACACTGCGTATGCAAGAATTACATTTATACGGTTAAGAAGTGATTATGTGGAGAGTGCCAGTGAACAGCAGATGTATGCACTTATGAAAGCACTGGATTATGTCAGGTTTAATCTGTATATAGAAGGCTTTATGATGAGAATATCATCTGCAAGGGAGCGCGAAGCGGTAAGGGTTTCCAAG
Source organism: uncultured Eubacterium sp. (assembly GCA_900547255.1). Classification (GTDB taxonomy): domain Bacteria; phylum Bacillota; class Clostridia; order Lachnospirales; family Lachnospiraceae; genus Lachnospira. Next base: position 8,243 of record URGC01000033.1, read on the forward strand.
GCGTCTGTTGATAAGGGCATAAGCTTTGCAGATGTGGGAGCTGAGTTTATAAAGGCTTACAAAAAGCGTCCAGAGGTTGAGGCGGTACAGATATATTATGTGACTGCGGACAATGCTGATTATAAGGCACTTGGCGAATCAGCCAGAATATGTGGCAATATCACAGATTCGCTTGACCATATATTTAATGGACTTGTTATGGATTGCAGTACCTGTGGAAGTAAGGAGCTGTGCGATACGATAGATGGGCTTAGGGCTATACACCAGAAGTATAGCTGATGACAAGGAGTTTATATTTAGGATATTTTATATAATTTTAAGTGGATAAAATTCCCTCTGGATGATATAATTGTCGTAACGCTCGCACTTTGAGATTGCGTATAACATATCGAAGGAGGGATTTTTTGAGGAAGGGAATAATTAAATCACAACTTAATTATCAGAGAGCTGTTGTTGGTGATAAGATGAGGGAGAAGACGAAGGAGTCTGTTAGTGCGGTAGTCCCTATCATGCTTATCGTATTGCTTCTTGGGTTTACGATTGCGCCGCTGTCACCCAGCATTCTGGTAGAGTTCATTATTGGAGCCGTGCTGGTTATTATTGGCATGGTGTTTTTTTCTTTAGGGGCAGAATTGTCGATGACACCAATGGGTGAACGAGTTGGTGGAGCGCTGCTTAGGACGAAGAAGTTATGGATGATTATAGCGATTGGATTTGTGCTGGGAATCATTATAACTATATCAGAGCCAGACCTTCAGGTGCTGGCAGGACAGGTGGCATCTGTTCCTAATATGACACTTATATTGTCAGTCGCAGTTGGTGTCGGCGCATTTCTTGTTGTTGCGCTGTTAAGAATCCTTATAGGTATTCCACTTGCACCACTTTTGTTAGTATTCTATGCGGTAGTATTTATTCTTGCAATGTTCGTTCCGGGTGATTTCCTTGCGATAGCATTTGATTCTGGCGGAGTTACGACAGGACCTATGACAGTTCCATTTATTATGGCACTTGGTGTAGGTATATCGGCTATCCGTAATGATAAGCATGCTGGTAACGATAGTTTCGGTCTTGTATCATTATGTTCAATCGGGCCTATATTTGCTGTTCTCGTTCTCGGCCTTGTGTATAGCACAGAAGGCAATTTCACTGAGAGCATACAGACAGAGATAGGTAATTCAGTTGAGCTTGGAAAGTTATTCCTGTTCGAGATTCCGGTTTATCTTAAAGAGATAGCGATATCCTTACTTCCTATTGTTGTATTTTTTGGCGTATTCCAGATAATTTCTGCTAATAAAATGCATAAGAATGCACTTATCAAGATATGTGTAGGACTTGTGTATACATATGTTGGACTTGTACTGTTCCTCACAGGAGCTAATGTCGGATTTATCCCGGCAGGTAATTATCTTGGTTCAGTGCTTGCTTCACTTCCATACAAATGGATAATTGTACCGATAGGAATGATAATAGGTTACTTTATTGTCAAGGCAGAGCCTGCGGTATATGTGCTTATGCATCAGGTTGAAGAGCTGACATCAGGTGATATATCAGGTAAATCAATGCAGATAAGTTTATCTATAGGTGTTGCCGTGTCAGTCGGAATATCCATGATACGAGTACTCACAGGTGTGTCAATCATGTATTGCCTTATTCCGGGATATGGAATTGCTCTTTTACTCACCTTATTCGTGCCTAAGATATTCACAGCGATTGCATTTGACTCCGGTGGAGTTGCATCCGGACCTATGACAGCTACATTTTTACTGCCACTGGCTCAGGGAGCTTGTCTTGCAGTTGGCGGCAATGTTGTAACAGACGCATTTGGCGTGGTTGCGATGGTTGCCATGACACCTCTTATTACATTGCAGATTCTTGGACTTGTATACAGAATCAAGAACAGCAAATCTGCCAAGGCACAGGCACCAGTTGCTGCATCAGTTTCACAGCTTTATGCAGAGCTTGATGATGATACAATTATCGAACTGTAAGGGGGTGTACATATGAGTGAATTATATATGATGGTGACTATATGCAGCCGTAAAAATATGTCTAAGTTTTCCAGATTCTATGAGGAGAATAAAGTTTATGCAGGCAATATATCACTTGGACGCGGAACAGCGGCGAGTGATGTGTTAGATTATTTCGGATTAGAGGATGACGAGAAGGGCGTACATTTTGCAATAGTCACAGCAGATACATGGAAGACAATCAAGAGAGGTCTTCAGACACAGTTAAAGATTGATGTGCCGGGAACAGGAATAGCATTCACAATACCATTAAGCAGTGTGGGTGGCAAGAAAGCACTGGGATTTCTTGTTGATGGTCAGAATTATGAGAAAGGAGATGAGAGCGTATTGAAGGAGACGGGACATGAGCTTATCGTTGCGATAGCTAATTATGGATATAACACACAGGTTATGAGAGCTGCCGAGGAGGGCGGTGCAACTGGCGGAACTGTACTTCATGGCAAGGGTATCGGAATGAAGAGGGCAGAGCAGTTCCTCGGAGTATCGTTAGTGTCTGAGAAGGAGATTATCTTCATAGTCTCTAAGACAGAACAGAAAAATGCGATTATGAGTGCAATAATGGAGAAGGCTGGAGTAGGAACTAAGGCGGGAACAATCGTGTTCTCACTCCCTGTTACAAGTACTGCCGGACTTAGAATAATTGAGGACTCAGAGGAAAATTAGACATATTGGTAAAATTGTCTGGATATAATTTGTCCGAAACTTCGGGCGAAAATTGGGAAAATTTTAACAAAAAGTTCCATAAAAGTATAAACTAAATATAAAATGTTGAAATTTGCATGTGCAAAATCTCCAAAAAAGATTATAAAACGTCAAATATAATCATGCAAAATCGACAAAAAACTAGTGTCAAAACAATGTCAATCGTAGGTAGAATCAGCGATTGACATTGTTTTTTTTAGTGGCTAAAATAATAAAAAATTCAAATATGTTTCATATTTAGAAAGGAGGTAACGCAGATGGATGCTTTGGTAGAAAAGCTAATGGAAGAACTTAATTGCGAGACAGTGTTTACCATACCTTTGCTTGGAGGAATACCGGTGTATGAGTCAGTGGTTGTGACATGGATTATAATGGCGGTAGTATTTCTGCTGTGTATTCTGCTGAGCCGAAATCTAAGTGTGGAGCACCCCGGACGCAGACAGATAGTTGTTGAGACTGCGATAAAGGGACTGCACGATTTCTTTACAGAGACGGTAGGAGAGAAGGGAATATCATATATCCCATATCTTTCAGCCATAGCTATATACATAGGTATAGCCAATCTAATCGGGCTGTTAGGCTTCAAGCCACCTACTAAGGATATGAACGTGACAGCAACTCTTGCAATCATGAGTATAGTTCTTATCGAAGTAGCTGGAATTCGTGCCAAAGGAACTAAAGGCTGGCTTAAAAGTTTTGCAGAGCCAATGCCTGTAGTACTTCCAATTAATATATTGGAGATTTTCATTAAACCATTGTCACTTTGTATGCGACTATTTGGTAATGTTCTTGGTTCATTCGTAATTATGGAGCTTCTTAAGATAGTTGTTCCAGCGGTTGTGCCAGCAGTGTTCAGTTGTTATTTTGATATCTTTGATGGACTTATTCAGGCATATGTATTCGTATTCCTGACAGGCTTGTTCATTAAGGAAGCAACAGAGTAGACAACGGATTAACATTTGTAAATCAATAAAATATTTATAAAAAAGGAGATTTAATCATGGAGACAATTTTAGTAGCAATCGGAGCAGGTATAGCAGTATTAACAGGTATTGGTGCCGGTCTTGGTATCGGTAAGGCAACAAGCAGCGCAGTAGATGCAATCGCAAGACAGCCAGAGGCTGAGAGCAAGATAAGTAAGTCACTTCTTTTAGGATGTGCCCTTGCAGAGGCAACAGCTATTTACGGTTTCGTTATCGCTTTACTTATCATCCTTTTCTTAGGCTAATAACAGGAGTCCACTGTTTAAATCGTATCACTGCTTAAATCAGTGACACAGATTAGAGTTTTAGAAGCTTATAAAGATAAGAATTAGTGAGAAAGGAAGGCGAAGCAATGTTAAGTATAGATCCATGGAACATAATATGGACAGTTGTAAATCTGCTCGTCTTATATCTGATATTTAAAAAGTTTCTGTATAAGCCTGTTATGAAGACTATAACCGCAAGGGAAGAGATGATAAAACAGCAGTTTGAGGATGCTAAGAAGAATCAGGAAGATGCAAGTGCATTAAAGAGTGAATATAATGAAAAGCTTGATAATGCCAAGACTGAGGCTGACCAGATTATCTTAGAGGCAAGAGCAAGAGCCGATGAGGAGCATACCCGTGCTGTTGAGAGAACTAAACAGGAAACAGATGCTATGTTAAAAAAGGCTAAAGTAGATATAGCTAATGAGCAGGAGAAGGCAACTAAGGCTGCACAGGCTGATATTGCCAGACTTGCCCTTATGGCAGCTAGAAAGATTGTAAAGACGGGTGAGGCTTATGACACAGGCAGCAGTAAATAATGCGATAGTTTTATACCGGCTGTCTGCTGACAGGAATGAGGTCGAAAAGACACAGGAACTTTACTTTACAACGCCAAAGCTTAATGAGGTTCTTACCAATCCGACAATCCAGCTTGATAAGAAGTACGAGATAATTGATAAGGTGTTTGCGTTAGATAAGACACCAGATGTTATCGTTAATTTCATCAAAATGATGTGCAGGCTTGGGGAATGTGATGAGTTCAAAGATATATTTGATGCATATTACAGATACTGGGATGAGCAGAACCACATTATAAGAGCTGAGATTATCAACGCACAGAGCGGGGATGATAACAGGGCAGAGGCTGAGGAGTTCTTAAAGAGCAGATATCCGAAAGATACAATTAAATTGACGGAAAGCGTTGATGAGTCATTATTAGGTGGATACGTGATACGTGCCCATCATATAGAGTATGACAGAAGCTTTGAAGGACGTTTCCGTCAGCTTGAAAGAAAATTAACTTAGGAGGTGACACCTGTGGGCGCAATTAGTGCAACAGACATAATCTCCATTATTCAGAGTGAGATAGAGAATTTTAGCTGGGACGAGGCAAGCCGCGAGACTGGTAATGTAATATGGGTTGGTGATGGAATCGCCACTGTATACGGAATTGACCATGCGATGTACGGTGAAATCGTAGTATTTGATAATGGAGTTAAAGGAATGGTTCAGGATATCCGCCAGAACGAGATTGGTGTAATCCTTTTTGGACGTGATACAGGAATCAAAGAAGGAACTAAAGTTGTTAGAACTAAAAAGAAGGCTGGTATCCCAGTTGGTGAAGGCTTCTTAGGAAGAATCATCAATGCATTGGGTGAGCCTATTGATGGACAGGGCGATATAAAGGAAGATGATTACAGACCTATTGAAAATGAGGCTCCTGGTATCGTTGACCGTAAATCAGTAAGCACACCAATGGAGACAGGTATTCTTTCAATAGATTCAATGTTCCCTATCGGACGTGGACAGAGAGAGCTTATTATCGGTGACCGTCAGACAGGTAAGACATCAATTGCAACAGATACAATAATTAACCAGAAGGGTAAGGATGTTATCTGTATATATGTAGCCATCGGACAGAAGGCTTCAAGTGTAGCAAAGATTGTATCTACACTTACTAAAAATGGAGCTATGGATTACTCAATAGTATTATCATCTACAGCAAGTGACCCTGCATCACTTCAGTACATAGCACCATATGCAGGAACTGCTATGGCAGAATATTTCATGCACAAGGGCAAAGATGTACTTATAGTATATGATGACCTTTCTAAGCATGCGGTAGCATACAGAGCACTTTCATTACTGCTTGAGCGTTCACCAGGACGTGAGGCTTACCCAGGAGATGTATTCTATCTTCATTCAAGACTTCTGGAAAGATCAAGCAGATTAAGTGACAAGCTCGGCGGAGGTTCAATAACAGCTCTTCCAATCATAGAGACACAGGCAGGAGATGTATCAGCATATATCCCTACTAATGTTATATCTATCACAGATGGACAGATATTCTTGGAGACTAACCTGTTTAATTCAGGTATGAGACCAGCCGTTAATGTAGGTCTTTCGGTTTCACGAGTTGGTGGTGCAGCCCAGACTAAGGCAATGAAGAAGGCATCAGGAAGCATAAGAATTGACCTTGCACAGTACAGAGAGATGGAAGTGTTCACACAGTTTGCATCTGACCTTGATGATGCGACTAAGGCACAGCTTGCACATGGTAAGGCACTTATGGAACTGCTCAAGCAGCCATTATGCCATCCACTGTCAATGCATGAACAGGTTATGACACTTATAATGGCAAGCCATGGCGCATTTGATAGTATTCCTACTAAGGATGTCAAGAAGCATCAGTCAGAACTGCTTGACTATCTTGACCTTAAACATCCTGAGATTGGAAGAAAGATAGAAGAGACTAAAGCGATTGATGATACAATCGTTAACCAGATTATGGATGCAGTCAAAGAATTTGCTGAATAAGCAATAGTGCAGAAATGAGGATAATATGGCAAACACTAAGGAAATACAGGATCGAATTAAAAGTATCAATGATACATTAAAGATTACTAATGCCATGTACATGATCTCTTCTTCTAAACTTAAAAAATCCAAGAAGATGCTCTCAGATACAGAACCATATTTCTTTACATTGCAGTCAGAGATGAGCCGAATATTAAGACATATTCCAGATATCGACAGCATTTATTTCAAATCCAATGATGACATTCCAATGGATGACAGAAAGGTTGGATATATAGTTATAACTGCTGATAAGGGCCTTGCCGGTTCATATAACCACAATGTATTAAAGATTGCAGAGGAGCATCTTAAAAACCATCCAAACCATTCACTGTTCGTACTTGGCGAATTAGGAAGACATTATTTTGAACAGCGTGGTATAGAGATAGAGAAGCAGTTTCATTATACTGTACAGAATCCTACTCTTAACAGAGCGAGAAATATCGCTGAGGAGATTCTTGAATTGTACAGGGATGAAGAATTAGACGAGGTCTATATCATATATACAAGTATGGTTAACGCCATACAGGAGGAAACACAGATATCACAGCTTCTTCCACTGAAAAAGGCAGATTTCAATATCCAGATTCCAGTGGATTACAAGCGAGAGGAGCTTGCCTTAAAGCCTTCTCCAGAAGTCGTTATGGATAGAATTGTTCCAGATTATCTGGTTGGTTTCATATATGGTGCTTTAGTTGAGTCGTATTCATGTGAGCAGAACGCCAGAATGATGGCGATGGAAGCTGCTTCCAAGAGTGCGAAGGACATGCTTCATGAGTTGGATATTCTTTATAATCGTGCCAGACAGGCGGCGATTACACAGGAGATAACAGAAGTAATAGCTGGTGCAAAATCACAGAAAAAGAAGCGCAAGAAGTGATTTCCAGATATAATCTTGGTTAGTGTTTCTTAAAATGTGATTTGTGCGAAGGAGGATTTATGAAGAAAGGGAAGATTATTCAGGTAATGGGTCCTGTTGTCGATGTAGAGTTTCAAGATGAGGAACTTCCGGCAATCAGAGACGCACTTGAAGTTGATAATGGCGGTAAAAGATGTGTGATGGAAGTCGCACAGCATATAGGCAATAACACTGTCCGCTGTATCATGCTTGCATCAAGCGAAGGTTTGTGCAGGGATATGGAAGTAACAGCGACAGGTAAAGGTATAACAACTCCAGTAGGAGAAAAGACTCTTGGAAGATTATTTAATGTCTTAGGAGAGGCTATTGATGGCGGTGAGCAGCCAGATACTGACCTTAAATGGGAGATTCACAGAGAACCACCTACATTTGAGGAACAGAATCCTGCAGAGGAGATTCTTGAGACAGGTATCAAGGTAATTGACCTTCTTGCACCATATGCTAAGGGTGGTAAGATTGGTCTGTTCGGTGGTGCCGGTGTTGGTAAGACAGTACTTATTCAGGAGCTTATCAGTAACATAGCTACAGAGCATGGTGGATATTCAATATTCACAGGTGTTGGAGAGCGTTCAAGAGAGGGTAATGACCTCTGGACAGAGATGAAAGAGTCAGGCGTTCTTGAGAAGACAGCGTTAGTGTTCGGTCAGATGAACGAACCACCTGGAGCTCGTATGAGAGTTGCTGAGACTGGTCTTACAATGGCAGAATATTTCCGTGATGAGAAGCATCAGAATGTGCTTTTATTCATTGATAATATATTCCGTTTTACACAGGCTGGTTCAGAGGTTTCAGCGCTTCTTGGACGTATGCCTTCAGCCGTAGGTTACCAGCCTACACTTGCAACTGAGATGGGTGAGTTACAGGAAAGAATTGCATCAACTAAGAATGGTTCTGTCACATCAGTACAGGCTGTATATGTTCCTGCCGATGACCTTACAGACCCAGCTCCTGCAACAACATTCGCACATCTGGATGCTACAACAGTTCTTTCAAGAAAGATTGTTGAGCAGGGTATCTATCCTGCTGTTGACCCACTTGATTCTACATCACGTATACTTGAGCCAGACATTGTCGGTGAAGAGCATTACATGGTAGCAAGAAAGACACAGGAGATATTACAGAAGTACAAGGAATTACAGGATATCATTGCAATTCTTGGTATGGAAGAGTTATCTGACGAGGATAAGGTTACAGTATTCCGTGCAAGAAAGATTCAGAAGTTCTTATCACAGCCATTCCATGTTGCTGAGAACTTCACGGGCATCAAGGGTGTATATGTTCCATTAAAGGAGACTATAAGAGGCTTCAAGGCTATCATCGATGGCGAGATGGACGAGTACCCAGAGAATGCGTTCTTTAATGTAGGAACTATAGATGATGTTAAGGAAAAGGCTGCAAAGATGCAGTAATGCGGCAAGGTGCAGTCACTTGGCAAAGCAGGGTTAAAGCTGGTTTAAGGTTAGTGGCTGCTCCAGCCTGACCCAGATGGGCAGGCTGTTTACTTGGAAATTCCTTAAAAGTAGAATAGGAGTATTATATGGCGGCAAGTTTTTATCTTAAAGTAATATCAGCTAACAGAATATTCTATGCGGGTAAATGCAGATCGCTTATAGTTCCTGAATATGATGGACAGAAAGAGATTCTCGCCCACCATGAGGATATGGTAATTGCGATTGACGAAGGTCAGATGAAATTCCAGCCGGAAGACAGTAATGAGTGGATTCATGCTGTTGTAGGCATGGGATTCGTTGAGATAGTCAATAACCGTGTTACTCTTCTTGTTGAGACAGCGGAGCGTCCAGAAGAAATTGATGTCAGACGTGCTGAGGAAGCCAAGCAGAGAGCCGAGGAACGTCTTCGCCAGAAGCAGAGTATCCATGAGTATTATCATTCAAGAGCATCTCTTGCGAGAGCGATGGCGAGACTTAAGGCGACATCAGGAAAGTAGTGGTGTTGGCGCACTTGAAGCTGGCTGGCATCAGGGACTGGAAGATGTTTTTGAAGCTGGCTGGCATCAGGAAAGTAGATGATGTCTATGACATGCCTGGCGATTTGGCGCTATAGGTGATAAAAGCTGAGAAAGACCCAAAACATGTGGAAAATGCCTGCGAAATGTTTGCCGCAGATGTTAGTTTGGGTCAAATAGAATTATAATGGCGGAAAAATCCAGAAATCTTAAAATTTTTGGATTTTTCCGCTTGTTTTTTAATATAGAGAAAAAGTTTGGGTTTAGCGAAGTGTAAAATGCATGATTTTGGATTTTTTGGAAGGAAGCCATTTTTAAAATCCAAGGGTAAATAGGTGGATATGCTAAATGCAGATAGGCAAGTGAGTATATGAATTCAAATAGAAATGTATAGAATTTAATATGTGATATAATAAAATAACCTAAAACAAAAGTTACTTTTAGTGCGTATAGTGCGTATGAAATTATATAACAGCTATATTGAATACGAAGAAGGGGGGGCAGATTGCCATGCCAAATCAGAAAAATACAGTTGTCATCGCAGGTATTGCGGCAGTTATAATTGTTATACTGGCAAGCGTTGTGATTGTGATGGCAAATAAGATGAATAATAAGTCAGACAAAACCAAGGATGTAAGCGTTACGGGCAGTGTGGCTGTAGTTGATAATAATGCATCAACAAGCGAGTCAGTTTCATCAGGCAATCCCACAGAAGCTACAGTGCAGGAGGAGATTGAAGATATTCAGGAAGACCCACAGTATAGCGGTGCGGATAATTCAATGAATCAGGGCTCAGGCACAGGAGCCAAGGTTACGCTCTCTAATAGTACTAATGAGACATCAGATGTGACTATCGGCGTGGATGTATCAAGGTTTCAGGGAACGATAGACTGGTCGAAGGTTGCTTCGTCCGGTGTGGATTTTACGATGATACGAGTTGGCTATAGAGCGCAGAAGACAGGCGTAATATATGAGGACACTAACGCAAAATACAATATGCAGCAGGCAGATGCCAATGGAATTAAGGTAGGTGTATATTTCTTCTCATCTGCGGTTAGTGAAAATGAGGCGATAGAGGAAGCAGACTGGGTTGCCAATTATATCGCTGATTACAACATAACTTATCCGGTGGCGTTTGACTGTGAGGGATTTGAGGCATCCGACAGCAGACAGCATGATATGTCAGTTTCAGAGAGGACAAGCGTTGCTGATGCATTTTTGCAGGCAGTGTATAGCAGAGGTTATACGCCGATGTTCTATGCGGCTGCCGGCGAATTGTCAGGCAACAGATTGTGGAATACGATTAGTCTTGAGGCTTCATATAAAATGTGGGTAGCACAGTACCCATCGGCCGCGTACCCAGCGACACCTTCGACAAGCTACACTGGAAGCTGTGATATGTGGCAGTACACGAACAGAGGAACAGTCAGTGGAATCAGTACCAATGTTGATATAAATGTTGCATATTTTGGATATACCGGAACTAATGGTTCTGCAAGTGGTGAGACAGCGGCTGCGGCAAAACCAGATGTTGAGGCCAATATGAATTTTACAGAGGTGAGCGATACTGTTACAGCCAAAGAGGAAGTCCGCCTTCGTGATAAGCCAAGTCAGGGCTCTGATTCTAATGTCATAGCAACTCTTAAAAATGGACAGATGATAACAAGGACAGCAACGAGCAATAGCGGCTGGTCGCGTCTTGTATACAATGGACAGATTGTCTATGCAGTATCAAGCTATCTGACGACAGATCTCACACAGAAGACAAGCCAGGCAGCTACAACTGGATTTAATACCCAGTTCACAGATTGTAATGAAACGGTTACACCTAAGGACGAGATTAACCTTAGAAACAAGCCAAGTGTTACAGACTCCAAGGTTGTTGCTACAGTTAAAAATGGCGTTACACTCACAAGAACTGGCTATAATAAAGAGCTTGGCTGGTCGAGAGTGGAATATAACGGACAGACATTGTATTGTGTGAGCAGTTATCTGGTGGAGAAGTAACAGATAAAATAGGGAAGAAAGAAATGTTTATGTTGAGGGCGGCTCATCTGGCAGCATTTCTTTCTTCCCTGTTTGTTTATTGGAGCTTTGTTATTATTTTAGACTATCAAGAATTCTAAAATTAGATAATTAACGTGTTTTATGTGAAATGTATCGAGACAGACGATAGCATGATGGATATACTGTTTATAACTATAATATTATAATAGTATGCACATATACATATGTCAATATAAAAATGAACAATCATATAATATTATTTTTAAAAGAATATACATAATATACAACAATGTTTTTTTTTTTTTGAGTATTTGGTAGAATTGCACAAAAGCACCTTGAAATAAATCCTGATAAAGGCTAGTATTGACTTTGATGTCGTTAATACATCAGGTTATGTGTTAGGAGGGTTTATATGAACAGAATGTGGAAAAGCATTGCAGCAATATTTATGGCAGTGCTGATGGTTGTTGGTCTGATACCGACAGATTTTACGTTAGTTCCAGTGGAAGCGGCAACAGGAACATATGTGTTAAGCGCAGATGATTTGACTGCTGGTACTACGGTAGCGGGAACTACAAAGGAGTGTGGAACAAGTAATTATTTCACTCTTGTATCTACAGATTCATCAAAGGGAATTGTAGTGGATTCAAGTGCAAAGGATGTTCCGGTCAATGGTACGACAAAAATAACAAATAGAATTAAACTTCAAAAAGCAGGTGTTAATTCTATTAATTTTACAGTTGCATCAGGAAATAAGGCAACATTAAAAGTATACGCAGTTTCCTCTAATGGTAGTTCTGAGGCATCATTGGCTGTTATTAATGAGACAACAGGAATAGCATCTAATAATAAAGAAGTTGCTTGCGGCACAGTAGGAGAATATGTCTTTGAATTAAATGAGGCAGGAACATATAAGGTTCTAACAAATGATTCAAAAATGAAGCCTGCCAATATATATTACATCAGTGTAGCAGAAGAAAAGGCTGGTAAAGCAACAGGTACAGCCCCAGTAATCGCATCAGCGACAGCATCCCTTAAAGGCGGTAATGTTGCGGCAATAAGCTGGACAACATCAACAGCAGCAAAAGAAGATGGTAAGCTCTGTATAGATGTAATGAAGGGTGACGAAAAATTAGAGACAATTAATCCAGATGCATCAGCTACAAGCTATGATTATACATTAAGCAGTACAGGCAGATACACATTTAAGGTGTATGGAAAGCTTGGAAGTGAAGAAAATGCAGGTGTAACAACTTCACCAGCAATAGATTATGTTCTTCCTCTTGAAAAGCCAGTTGTAAAAGCAAAGGCTGGAGATGGTAAGATTAATTTATCATGGCAGAAGGTAGAAGAAGCTACATCATATAAGGTTACAATAAAGCAGGGTGATTTTGTTGTAACTAATGAGACATTAACAGATGTTACAGTTACATCATATGAAAAAACAGGATTAGATAATCTTAAAGAATATACAATCACTGTTGAAGCAGTACGTACTACTCCAGCAGCATCAGCAGTAAGTGATGCAGTAGTATGTATGCCATATAAGCCAGTTGATACATCATCAGCAATTCCGGGCTTAAGCGTAATCAACCAGTCAGAAGATAATGCAATATCAATATCAAGAACAGCAGGAAGCATGATGCTTTCACAGCCAGCTTCAAGCGGTGGTATTGCCTCAAAGTCACTTACTAACATGAGTTATGTAGTGACACCTAGCAAGATAACAGGTGATTTTACATTATCAGCGGACATAACAATGAAAGCAGTCCCATCTAAGGGAAGAGGTATTTTTATCGGTGCAGTAAGCGATGCAAGCACTGCAACTAATCCATATATAGGCGGTCTTTATATGCGTGGAGATAATGGTGGAGAATTCAACGCATATAGAACTAAGAACCAGACATCGTACAATAATGGTGGTTCTGCAAAGGGAAAATTTGAAGCTAATAAGAAATATACAGTTATAGTTACAAGAGCATCAGAAGCCATGAGTATAGAGGTTAAAGATGGCGACAAAGATGTTATTGATAAGGTAAGCTGGCAGATATTACCAGATGATGATGGTAAGAACTTAAGCAGCGTTCTTGGCGAAGAAGTTAATGTAGGTATTGCATTATGCGGTGCAACAGCAGTCGTTGACAATTTAAAGATTGTAAGTGCAACAACTGGCACAGTATTTGATGCATCAACACTTAAAGGAGAGTTCTCATCATTTATTGATAACTGGGATATGGTATCAGCACCAGTATTATCTGTATCAGGCGATAAGGGAACTATGAAAGTTAAGTCTAGCAGTGTTATCGGTTCAACTGGTGCAGGAACAGTTAAGGTTGACATGATGGATTCTACAGGCAAGGTTGTAGATACACAGTCATCATCAGTTACAAGCAATGAGCAGATATTTGAATTCTCACCAGAGACAAGCGGCGATTATTCATTTGTTGCAACAGCTTCAAGACCATCTGAGAGCGATGTTAAGACATCTAATACAGTATCAGTTAAGGGCTTTGTGGCTACACTTTATGGACCAGCTAACA
>URGC01000034.1 GCA_900547255.1 uncultured Eubacterium sp.
TTTGATACCAGATTGCTACGTGCTTTCTGACCTTTTGACCCTGGTATCATATTATTTTAACATATAAAAAAGGGATTGCATACACAAAATGCAATCCCTTTGGATTAATCTTTAAATTTAAAGATTAATTTATTTGTCTCTTGATTTTCTAAAATGTCTGGTTACCTGACTGTCCAGGCATCATCTGGTCATTTGGCTGGCCGTTTGGCATCATCTGACCTCCGAATCCGCCAAAGCCGCTGTTTACATTTCCGTCAGATGTGATAGCTGATGAAGTTGTCACAGTTGATGTATAGCTGCCGGCAGTGATTGTATACTCAGTGTTACTCTTGATGTCTGCTGAATATATGATGAATGCAGCGTATGCTTTTGATGGATTTGCTGACATTACTACATTGCCGGATGCATCAGTCAGGCTGAATGCTGAATTAGCAGACTGTGATGTAAATACTGATACAATTGCACATCCATTAGAAGCAGATGTAGGTGATTCAACCATTCCGCTTGAACCGAAAGCCATAACAGTTCCACCTGTGAAATTAAGGCTTGTTTCATAGTCAAGGGCTGTATCTCCAGAGTTTGTAGGGCCTTCTACAATAATTTCTCCACCGCTTATATTGATTGCACCGTTAGAGTCAAGTCCGTCACCAGATGCATTGACATATAATTTACCACCAGAAATGTTAAGTGATATGTTGTTAGAAGATGAACTGTCATCAGAAGATGTCTTGCCACCGCCTCTGTTAAAGAATGCACTGCCGCCTTCTGTTGTTGAACCATCAGAGACGTTAATGCCATCATCACTTGAAGTAACAGAGATATCTCCGCCATTAATATTGATTATGGCAGCCTCAATTCCTTCATATGACATATTAACTGTGATTGAACCATTGTCTATCTGAATATTGTTATCAGCGTGAATAGCATCATCTCCAGAACTTAACTGATATGTCCCGCCTGAGATTAATATTGTGTCATTAGAGTGGATAGAATCATCCTCACTGTCAATTGTATAATTACCAGATATTAATGTCATTGCACCACCAGCTTTGATACCTTTAATACTCTCAGAGCTTGATGATGAGCTTGTTGATGTGTTGTTTTTAAAGTCACCGCCAAATCTGCTGCCAGGGTTCATATCCATGCTGCTTGATGTCTTTATTGACTCACTTGCACCTGAACCAGTCTTAATATTAAATGTACCATCATATATTGTAAGGCTGTGTTCTGACTGTATACCATCATTGCCACATGTGATATCGAATGTACCATTCTCAATTATGATATATCCCTTTGAATCATCTGTATCATATGTTGATTTCATTCCGTCATCACCTGCATTGATAGTGAAATCACCACTCTTTATGCATAAGCAGTCCTTGCTGACAATTCCGTCTTCATTACTCTTAATGTTGAAATTACCAGATACAATCTTTAAATCATCACTGCTCTTGATTCCGTTTCTGTGGTTAGCTGTTATATTAAGCTTTCCAGAGCCGTTGATAATAAGGTCAGCCTTAGAGCTTATTGCACCAGAGTAACCGTCATCTATATCAGATGATCTGTTATCTGTTATTGTATTCTCATAACCAGAAGCAAGTGTGATGATTACCTTTTTAGCATCTTCTATTACAACTGGTGCTTCTGAATCACATGTGATATTAACACCATTGAATATAAGTCTTACTGTTGATTTGCCAGAGTAATTAACTCTTATACATCCGTCTGTGAGTGTTCCACTGATAAGGTATGTTCCAGCAGATGTGATATCTACTGATGAGCCTGACAGATTAATCACTGTGCAGTCAGATTCGTTATATGAAGCATTAAGGTCTTCATCATCAAATTCTATAGTTGAATTAGAATTTGATGATACAAGTGATGTTGTAACTGCACTGCTGTTAGTTGTGCCTGTTGTCTGACTGTTAGAAGAACTGCTTACTGAATTATTGAATGAGCAGCCTGTGACACTGATAAGTGCCATGATTCCTATGAAAAGCGAAGCTGAAAGTTTTTTATATTTAATCATAACTAATAATCTCCTTTGGATTTATTTGATGATTAAATAATAAAAGGACACATTGTAAGAAATGTGTCCTTTACGTGATTAATATGTGAACTTTGACATTTATCTGTTACATATCATTATATGATACCAGGGTCAAAAGGTCAGAAAGCCGATGCAAGCTTGTTTGCAAGAGTTTTTTTGACCTCTTGACCCACCAAAAACATGAGTAAGTAGCAATCTGGTATCAAAGGGGTCAAAATACCTTTTGACCCAACATCATTAGATGTTAACCTTTACAATTCTTGGGCGTAATCCTGCTTCTTCAAGCTTCTTGACAATCATGTCCTTATGCTCATGTCCGAAAGCTTCAATTGTAATTCTAAGTTCAACAGTAGCTTTTCTGTTGATGCTTACGAACTGGTTATGGTCAAGCTTGATTACATTACCATTAGCCTCGGCAATTATAGAAGCAACTTTAACAAGTTCACCTGGCTTATCAGGTAAAAGAACTGATACAGTGAATATTCTGCTTCTGAATACAAGACCCTGCTGTACAACAGATGACATTGTGATGACATCCATGTTACCACCTGAAAGGATTGAAACAATTTTCTTATCCTTTACATTAAGCTGCTTTAATGCTGCTACAGTAAGAAGTCCGGAATTTTCAACAATCATCTTGTGGTTCTCTACCATATCAAGGAATGCAACTATTAAATCTTCATCATCAACAGTGATTACATCATCAAGATTCTTCTGGAGATATGGGAATACCTTTGTTCCAGGAGTTTTAACGGCTGTACCGTCAGCGATTGTATTGACAGCAGGAAGAGTTACTACCTTTCCAGCTTCAAGGGAAGCTTTAAGACAGCTTGCTCCTGAAGGCTCAACAGCGATAACCTTGATATTAGGATTAAGAAGCTTTGCAAGTGTAGATACACCAGTTGCAAGTCCGCCTCCACCGACTGGTACTAATATGTAATCAACAGTTGGGAGCTCTTTGATTATCTCCATAGCGATAGAACCCTGTCCTGTAGCTACATCAAGATCATCAAATGGATGAACGAATGTAAGTCCCTTCTCATCTGCAAGCTTTACAGCGTATTCGCATGCCTCGTCATATACATTACCATATAATATAACTTCTGCTCCATATCCCTTAGTTCTGTTAACCTTGATAAGAGGAGTTGTTGTTGGCATAACTACTGTAGCCTTAACACCATACTTCTTGGCTGCAAAAGCAACACCCTGTGCATGGTTACCAGCAGAAGCTGTAATAAGTCCTTTTTTTCTTGCTTCTTCTGACATTGTGCTTATCTTGTAGTAAGCACCTCTTACTTTATATGCACCTGTATACTGCATGTTCTCAGGCTTGAGATAAACCTTGTTGCCTGTCTGTGAACTAAAATATTCACTGTATACAAGGTTAGTTGGAAGTGTTGCCTCTTTAACCTTTTCAGCTGCTTCCTCGAATTTCTTAAGTGATAATTCTTCCATTGATTTTGCTGCTCCTTTAAGTTAATAATTATTCATTGTCTTCGTTAACGTCTACATCAAATAACGCATTAACGAAAGTATCCGAGTCAAATTTCTGTAAATCTTCGATATGTTCACCTACTCCGATATATTTTACAGGAATCCCCATTTCTGCCTGGATTGCAACGGCAATACCGCCCTTGGCAGTTCCATCCATCTTAGTCAGGATGATTCCGGTTATATCAGTTACATCATTAAATTCTTTTAACTGAGATAAAGCATTCTGACCTGTCGTTGCATCTAAAACTATTAAATTTTCCCTATACGCATCAGAATACTCTCTTTCAATTATCCTGTCAATCTTACGAAGCTCTTCCATTAAATTTTTCTTATTATGGAGTCTTCCTGCTGTATCGCATATTAATACATCAGCATTTCTTGCTTTGGCAGCAGCTATAGAATCATATATTACTGCCGCAGGGTCAGAACCCTCACTCTGTGCTATGATATCTGTGCCTGTCCTGTTAGCCCATTCAGTTAACTGTTCTATGGCAGCAGCCCTGAATGTATCAGCAGCAGACAGAACTACCTTCTTGCCTTTGGCTTTAAGAAGTCCAGCCATTTTACCGACAGATGTTGTCTTGCCGACACCGTTGACACCGATAACCATTACAATTGATTTCTGGTTCTCAAAGTCATATGCATTGGGGCCGAGATTCATCTTTTCTTTAATTGAATCGATAAGGAGCTGTTTGCACATTGAAGGGTCTTTGATTTTATTCTCTTTAACCTTTTCTTTAAGGTCTTCAATAATCTCTTCGGTTGCCATGACACCGATATCACCCATTATCATAGTCTCTTCAAGTTCTTCATAGAAATCATCATCAATTGATGAGAAGCCTGTAAAGATATTGTTAAAACCAGACACGATATTATCACGGGTTTTTGAAAGTCCATTTTTTAAATTCGTAAAAAGTCCCATAATTATTATTTCACCTCTTTTTCAAGATCATCTGCAATAAGGTCAACTGAAACTAACGCTGAAACACCCTTTTCCTGCATGGTTATACCATAGAGCCTGTCAGCCGCTGACATAGTGCCTCGTCTATGTGTAATGACAATAAACTGAGTATGTTTTGTAAGCTTATGAAGGTAATTAGCATATCTGTTTACGTTAGAATCATCAAGCGCAGCCTCAATCTCATCGAGCAGACAGAATGGCGAAGGCGCCAGATTCTGAATTGCAAATAACAGTGATATGGCTGTAAGTGCTTTCTCACCACCGGATAACTGCATCATATTCTGGAGTTTCTTTCCAGGTGGCTGTGATATGATAATGATTCCTGATTCAAGAATATCTTCACCTTCAACAAGTTCGATTGTACCTCGTCCACCGCCAAAAAGTTCTTTGAACACTTTATCAAATTCAACTTTAATCTGTTCAAACTTCTGCTGGAACTGTACACGCATGCCATTATCAAGCTCATCAATAATCTTGACAAGCGAACTCTCCGCTTCAATAAGGTCATCATGCTGTGTCTTTAAGAACTGGTATCTTTCATTAACCTCTTTGTATTCTTCGATGGCATTGACATTGACATCACCTAAGCCACGGATTTTAGCCTTAAGAGATGAGATTTCTTTCTTGATAGATGAAAGGTTGTCAAAGCGGTCATCTTTTAATTCAGAAGCATATGAGTATGTAAGCTCGTATTCATTCCACATGTAATCAGTCAGTAAATCAAGTGATTCATCAAGCTTTTCTTTAATAGAATTAAGTCGGTAAACTTCCTTGTCAAGGTCAGAGATTCTTGATGCAATCGCTTCCCTCTTATCAAAGAAAATCTTATGTGAATCGTTATATTCATTTCTTTTTGCCTTGAGAGTTTCAATCTTATTCTTGCAGTCGTTAATCTGGTCCGCTGCAATATTTATCTTATTCTTAACGTCAGATATCTCTGCATTCTTACTCTCAATATCATCATTAGTTCCAGACATTTTTTCAAGAATTTCATTCTTTTCAGAATTAAGTTCTTCAATCTCGCTTTCAATACGATGTCTGTTTTCTTCAATAAATGTTTCCTTCTGTAACAGAGAAGAGAAATCCATCTTAATCTTTTCGATTGCCAGACTGCTTGCTGATTCTTCCTCTTTTTTCTTTGTCAGTGATTCGTTTAATGAGTTAATCTCATTCTTTGATTCCTGATTGATAGAGTCAAGGGAGGCAAGATTGCCAGAGGCATTGTTAAGATTCTTTTCAATCTCGCTGATTTCATTCTCAATCTGTGCAACCTGTGATGTTATGCGTGTATAAGACTGGGCAATCTCATTTTTCTTATCAGATGCCTGTCTTAAATTCATAGTGAGGGTATTTTTCTCAATCTGAACCTCACGCATGTCTTTATTCATCTGTTCAAGCTGTTCACGGAGGGAGGCAACTTCCTTTCTAAGCTCAGTCACATCTGCCTTGTGGTTGTTATATGATTTGCTTACGGCTGCAACACTTACCTTTAATTCTTCTATCTCACGTCTTCTGCCGAGAAGATTGCTTGCATTCTTAAATGCACCACCAGTCATTGAACCACCTGGGTTTAACTGTTCTCCTTCAAGTGTGACGATTCTTAAAGAGTGTCTGTATTTCCTTGCAATAACAAGTGCGTTGTCAATATTATCAACAACAAGGATTCTTCCTAACAGGTATTTTGCAAGATTAGCATATTCAAAATCAACGCGGACAAGATTGCAGGCAAGTCCTACAACACCCTGCTCTTTCATGCATGGTTCATTTTCAAGTGTATTTTTACCAGAGACTGATGTTATTGGAAGAAATGTAGCTCGTCCAAGCTTGTTCTGCTTAAGGTAAGCGATAAGCTCTTTTGCTGTATTCTCATTATCAGTAACGATATTCTGGATTGAACCGCCGAGTGCTGTCTCAATCGCTGTCTCATATCTCTTTTCAACCTTGATAATATCAGCGATTACACCAAGTATTCCGAAATTAGTCTCTTTAAGCTCCATAATCTTTCTTATACTGTTACCATAACCATCATATCTTTCTGTTATGGCAACTAAAGATTCGAGCTTTGATTTCTCACGGTGATACTGTGTCTGTTCTTTATCAATCAAAGATGTGAGTTCTGCAATGTTATTCTTATGTGTTGTTATATCATTGTTGATAGCAGTTATCTTATCAGTTATGCCGTTGATACGGTTATCTACATCTGTGATACTGTTATTCAAGGAGCTGATTGTGTTGTTAACAGCACTCTCATCACTTTTTGTTTTGATTATAACACTGTTTAATTCAGCCTTTTTGATATTCTGCTGCTCAAGCATAGTCTGGAACTTCTGGTTATCAGCAGCGGTTTTATTTTTTTCATTGAGGACATCAATGATTTTGTTGTTATATTCTTCTATCTTATGATTAATATCATCTATTTCAGCGGTGATGCTGTCATGTTTTTCTATAGCAGCAGCCTTTTGCTGTTCATACTGTGATATATTCTCAGACAGAGATTCTTTTTCAGAATCAAGTTTTGACAATTCAGTATTCTTGGAATTTATACTTTCATCAATATCAGACAGACGTCCTGTATAATGAATGTTGTTAGCCTGTATTGTCTTAATCTGTTCGGCGTATACGTTGATAACACCATCAAGACGCTGCTTTTCAACCTCAGTATTATTAAGAAGTGTGTTAGCAACATCGATTTCATTGTTAATCTGGTTTAACTGAATCTCAATTGATTCATATTCAGATTTGGTGCTCTCATATTCTGCATTGGCATTATTTAAGTCATTGTCAGCTATAGCAGTCTTTTCTTCACATTCTTTAAGAGAATTTCTTATCTGGTCGCTTTCAAGCAGGAATGCATTGACATCCCTGACTTTAAGGTCAGCTTTTAAATTAAGATATTCTTTAGCTTTTTCTGACTGCTTTTCAAGTGGACCAACCTGTTTTTCTAATTCTGCAAGAATATCATTAACTCTTACAAGGTTGTCTCTTTCGCTCTCAAGCTTTTTAATTGAAGCAGCCTTTCTTCTCTTAAATTTAACAATACCGGCAGCCTCGTCAAACAGCTCTCGTCTCTCTTCCGGCTTACCGCTTAGAATTTTATCAATCTGACCCTGTCCGATTATAGAATAACCTTCTTTACCGATACCTGTATCGTAGAAAAGCTCAGTTATGTCTTTGAGTCGGCAGCTATGTCCATTCATCTGGTATTCACTTTCACCAGAACGGAAGACCTTACGTGTTACAGTTACCTCGTTGTAATCAACAGGAAGTGCGTGGTCTGCGTTATCAAATGTAATTGATACATATGCAAAACCGACAGGCTTTCTTGTCTCTGTACCAGCAAATATTACATCCTCCATCTTGGAACCACGGAGCTGCTTGGCACTCTGCTCACCTAAAACCCAGCGGACAGCATCAGCTACATTACTTTTACCAGAACCATTAGGACCGACAATTCCTGTAATTCCATTGTGAAAGTCAAATACAATTTTATTAGCAAAGGATTTGAATCCTTGAACTTCAATACTTTTTAAATACATTACTTTTTACCTTTCGGATTAACGTCTATTCCTTTACCTTTCAGGTAAATCAGCGCATCAAAAGCAGCCTTCTGCTGGGCAGCTTTCTTAGTGTGTCCGCTGGCTGTTATACTGAATAAATCATTGCAGGAAGCTTTGACTGTAAATATCTTGTCATGCTCAGGGCCTGTCTCATCAAGAAGGTCATAAGCCACCTCAAGACCTCTTGCCTGGACAACTTCCTGAAGGATAGTCTTGCTATCAAAAAAGAGCTGCTTATTTTCCAAATCATTAAGAATAAAATTATTGATAAACTCTTTCGCATTAGTAAAACCACCATCTAGGTAGATAGCTCCAATAAGGGCTTCACATGCATCAGAAACAATTGAATCACGCTTACGTCCACCGGTAAGGTCTTCTCCTTTTCCCAGCATGATAAAGTCTGGAAGATTAAATGCTCTTGCACATAATGCAAGTGTTGGTTCACATACTATGCTTGCACGCAGGCGTGTCATATCGCCCTCTGCCATATGCATATTATTATATATATAATCGCTTGATGTAAGCTCTAAAACTGCATCGCCAAGAAATTCAAGGCGTTCATTGTCAGGAAGATTGTGCTTCTTTACTTCGTTGGCATATGAACTGTGTGTTAATGCATTTTTTAACAGGCTTATATTATTGAACTTATAATTGATTGTCTTCTGCAACAAATCCAAATCTGTATTATGATTTGCCATGTAATTCTCCTTATTAAATAATAAATGGCTGTCTTATATTAAAGACAGCCAAATCGTAATTAAAGCGCTGACTTAATTTGTTCAACAGCATCTGATACAGTAACGATTTTATCAGTTGCATCATCAGGAATCTTGATATTGAATGTATCTTCAATTCCCATAACAATCTGTAATACATCTAATGAATCTGCACCAAGATCGTCTACAAATGTTGTGCTAGGCTCAATTTTAGATGGGTCAATATTAAGAACACCTGCTATAATGCCCTGTAACTTTTCAAATTCCATGAAATTAACTCCTTTCAGGTTATAAATTTATATTTAAGACATAGATGCCTTAATTTTATCATTAATATTCTGCTTCTTAAAGCGTACACACTGGAGACAAGAATTCTTAATTTCATTAGCCTTGGCACTTCCGTGGGCTTTTACAACAAGTCCGTTGATACCAATAAGAGGTGCTCCACCGTATTGTGTTGCATCAAGTGCCTTTAAGTCATTCTTTAAATCCTTCTTGATAAGGAGTGCTCCGATTTTAGTCTTTAAGCTTTTCATCATAGTCTGCTTAACAAGACCGATAAGTGTAGAGGCTGTACCCTCGTATAATTTGAGGATGACATTGCCGACAAATGCATCACATACGATGACGTCAGCATATCCCTTTGGAATTTCGCGGGCTTCGATACTTCCGATAAAGTTGATATCACTGCACTCTTTTAATAATGGGTATGTCTCTTTTACAAGATTATTGCCCTTTTCCTCTTCAAGTCCGATATTTACAATAGCAACTTTAGGATTCTTGATTCCTATTATATCTCTCATGTAGATAGAACCCATCTTTGCCCACTGGACAAGGAAGCTTGGTCTTGCATCGACATTGCCACCACTATCAACGAGAAGTGATACACCCTTAGATGTAGGGATAAGTGGTGCCATAGGTGGTCTTTCAACTCCGGGAATACGTCCGATAATAGTCTGACCGCCAACTATAATAGCTCCGGAACTTCCTGCTGATATGAACGCATCAGCTTCGCCGTTCTTTACAAGATACATAGCCTTTACAAGTGAAGATTCTTTCTTTCGTCTGACAGAAAGAACTGGTGGGTCACCTGTCTCTATTACCTCAGGTGCTTCTACAATCTCAACCCTTGTTTTGTCATATGTATATTTAGCTAATTCACCATTTATGCTGTCAGTCTTACCAACAAGATAAATGTATATGCTCGAATCTAATGATAAAGCTTCAATTGCCCCTTTGACAATCTCGCCGGGAGCATTATCGCCACCCATCGCATCAAGTGCAATTTTACAGAAATCTGCCATATATATATCCTTTCATAAACAACATTTAAAATTAAAAACCAATAACAAATATACTATATTAAGGCTTCAAAATCAAGTTTTGCTGTTGTTATCCTGCTCTTTATTAACCTTTTTTGTCACTATAATTGTTATTGTAAGTAACACGGCACATATTGCTGCTATTATAACAGCCTTTACGAGTGGATTAGATTCTTCCTCATCGGAATCATTATAATTCTGGACAGGTGTTGTTACTTCGGCGGCTGTTGTTGTAACAGGAACTGTAGTAGTTTCCTCCTCAGTAGTAGTCTCTTCTTCTGCAAGCTCCTCATCATCTACATCTGGAAGATTAATTGCTACATCTGTATTGATATTAGATGATTTGATGCTGTCGATAACGCCAGATACGAAATCACGTATATCAGATGTATCAACTCTCTCGGATGTTTCAATATTATCGATACCATAATTACCTGTATATCCATCATAAGATGTTGGACTTATAGGAAGTGTTGTGTGATTGACTCTCATATTAGTTCCATACAGGAAAAACTGCCATCTTACACCATCCGGGTCGGACATGTTAGTTACATCCACGAAATAATATGCACCATCTAAATATACTACATTGAGTGCATGTGTTGTATCTGTATAGATGTAGCTTTCTATACCTAAGTTTTCCATGCATAACTGGAAACATTCAGCATATGCGGCACACACGCCTTTGCCCCAGTATACAGCATGATATATGTCGCCAAATGTCTTACTGTAATCATAAGATATAGAATTGGCAAAATAATTAGCAACATTAAGAATCTTGTCATAATCGCTTCCAGAATCAAACTGGGCTGCGATTTTCTCTAAAGATGATATGGCTGCATTATACTGCAGTTTAGTCATCCTTTTATCCCACTTCTCTATAACAACGCTGTAAAGATGTGTTCCTGAGTAAGTATCATTAATCTTATAGCTGGTTGACAGTCCCTGATGTGTGGCGTCCTTATAAGAACTGTAAGTGTGATAAGTTCCATGGATTCTGTTATCAAAGTCTGTTAATGGCTCACCCTCATAATATATATACTCCTCGCCCCAGTACACATCATTGTTCTTATATTTGTTAAGAAGTGCCTGTGCATCGCTTCGTGACATATAAGTGTAATCACTTATGTTAGTTGAGTTGCCATAGTATATATCCTGATTGTTACCAGAACCATAAGAGCCGCCAAGTATCTTATCAATATATGATGAAGATAAGCCGGCATTTTTAAGAGCATCAGCAGCCTGATTAAGGTCAGAATATGTATTGCCATTAATTGTGATAGCTGTTACATTGCCATCAGAATCTTTTTCAACACCAATACTTGCTGCCATAACATTATCAAGTACCGGTGGAAATATTGAAATTGATATAACTAATGCTGATATCACTGCGGATAATCTATATAATAACTTAGTCATATAAAAACTCCTTTATGTTTAAACAAAGATAAAATTCCATATTATTATATAATAAAAAAAGGCTTTTGTCTAATAGACAAAAGCCAACACAATCGACAAATTAGTCAACTGTAACGATTTCTTTCTTATTATAAGAGCCACAAGACTTGCAAACTCTGTGAGGCATCATTAAAGCACCACATTTGCTGCACTTTACAAGATTAGGAGCGCTCATTTTCCAATTAGCTCTTCTCTTGTCTCTTCTTGCCTTAGATGACTTATTCTTTGGACAAATTGACATTCCGGTTACACCTCCTTAAAATTGTTTAAAATATCTTTGAAAACAGACATTCTTGGATCCAGGACATCTCTGTCGCAACCACATTCGGCAACGTTAAGATTATTACCACATACAGGACATAAGCCCTTGCAGTCATCTTTACATAATACTTTACCTGGTATGGAAACAAGTAATTCGCCGAAAATAAGTTTATCCACGTCGAGGTTGTATCCATCAATATAGTCTTTTTCTTCTTGTTCTTCATCCGGAACAGTTTTATTAAATTCAACTAAATCATTAACATCAAATTCAATAACTGTCTCAACAGGTTCAAGACACCTGTCACAAGGAATGCTGAGAGTAACTACTCCACTGCACTGAATATTAACTTTATTCTTCCCTGTCCTATGAGCGTTGATAACGAATGAATCTTTGTGAATAATAGGATATATACATGAACCTGTATTCAATTCATCCATATCAATATGAGCTTCAAATGAATCATCTTCTTTTGAGCCGGATAGAAGTTCTCTAAAATCAATCAGCATAATTGTCTCCAATTGTACTAGTCGGTGAAAAGTCTGTACAAAAGCGCACAGCTTTACCACACTTCGAATATTATACGCATCTAATAATAGTTTGTCAACTACATTTTGTTATTCTTGTTATATAAAATACTAAACCTGCTATAAAATAACTAAAAGACTAAGAATTAACTTAGTCTTTTAGCATAAATCACATCTTTATAGTTAATATTATTTAACTAATGCAAGAGTCTCTCTGGCAATTGCAAGTTCCTCGTTAGTTGGGATTACGCAAAGCTTAACCTTAGAATCAGATGTAGAGATAATACCCTCTTCTCCACAAGCCTTCTCGCTTGCAGCTTCATCAAGCTTAACACCAAGGTAACCAAGATACTTAACAACCATTGGACGAAGCCAAGCAGCATTCTCACCAACACCAGCAGTAAATGTGATTGCATCAACACCATTCATAGCTGCTGTGTAAGCACCAATATACTTAGCTACTCTGTAAGCATATGCCTCAAGTGTAACCTTAGCAACTTCATTACCGTCATTAGCTGCGGCATTAAGATCTCTGAAATCGCTTGAGATTCCGCCTGACATACCAAGTACACCAGACTTCTTGTTAAGGATGTTGAGCATCTCGCTTATTGTAAGGTTCTCATGGTTGCATAAGA
Organism: uncultured Eubacterium sp.; assembly: GCA_900547255.1. Taxonomy (GTDB): domain Bacteria; phylum Bacillota; class Clostridia; order Lachnospirales; family Lachnospiraceae; genus Lachnospira. The sequence continues at coordinate 12,980 of URGC01000034.1, forward strand.
ACTCTAAGATAGCTGGATCAAGGTCACCAGAACGTGTTCCCATGATAAGACCTTCAAGTGGTGTAAGACCCATAGATGTATCTACGCACTTACCACCGATTGAAGCTGATATAGAAGCACCATTACCAAGGTGGCATACAATAACCTTAGCTGTTTTAGGATCAAGATTAGCAAATTTGATTGTCTCCTTAGATACAAAGCTGTGGCTTGTTCCGTGGAAGCCATATCTTCTGATACCATACTTCTCATAGTATTCACGAGGTATAGCATAGAGGTAAGCCTTAGGCTCCATAGTTCCACCAAATGCTGTATCCCATACAGCTACATTTGGCTTACCAGGCATTGTTGCCTCAACAGCCTCAATACCGATAAGGTTAGCTGGGTTATGTAAAGGACCAAGGTCGAAGCACTCTCTTACTACCTTCTTAACATCCTCTGTAACGATACATGACTCGATATACTTCTCACCTGCGTGAAGTACTCTGTGTCCTACAGCAGCGATTTCATCTGTTGAGCTGATAACACCGTGATCTGGGTCAACTAAAGCATCAAGAACTAACTTAACTGCAATGTTGTGATCCTTCATAGGTGTCTCAACTACATACTTATCCTTGCCTGTTGGCTTATGAGTAAGGATAGAGCCATCAATACCAATTCTTTCAACAAGACCTTTAGCGATAACGCTCTCATCATCCATGTTGATTAACTGATACTTTAATGATGAACTACCGCAATTTAAAACTAAAATATTCATTGTAAAATATACTCCTTAATAAAATTAATTACTTAGCTGCATTCTGAGCCTGAACAGCAGTCATAGCTACAACGCCTACGATATCCTCTGCAAAACATCCTCTTGAAAGGTCGTTAACAGGCATAGAAAGTCCCTGAAGAACTGGACCATATGCGCCAGCCTTAGCAAGTCTCTGAACAAGCTTGTAACCGATATTACCAGCTTCAAGAGATGGGAATACTAATGTGTTAGCGTGACCAGCAACTTTGCTGTTAGGAGCCTTAAGAGCTGCAACTTCTGGAACGATAGCTGCATCTAACTGTAACTCGCCATCGATAGCGTACTCTGGGTACTTCTCATTAGCTGTCTTAACTGCATCTGCAACAAGTGTAACTCTGTCATGCTTAGCACTGCCGTAAGATGAGAATGAAAGCATAGCAACCTTAGGTTCAGCACCTACGAAGCTCTTAAATGACTCTGCTGATAATGCTGCAACTTCTGCAAGCTTGTCTGAGTCAAGATCTGGATTAACTGCACAGTCAGCGAATACGAATAAACCGTTCTCACCGAATTCACAGTTAGGAACTTCCATAAGGAAGAAACCTGAAACTGAGCTGATGCCTGGCTTAGTCTTTAATAACTGAAGAGCTGGTCTGATTGTGTTACCTGTTGAGTGGCATGCACCAGATACAGCACCATCTGCATCACCACACTTACACATAAGGCAAGCATAGTACATATAATCCTTCTCCATCATCTCTTTAGCTGATTCAGGAGTAACACCCTTCTTGCTTCTTAATTCCACGAACTTGTCAATATACTTCTGCTTATTAGGATCATTAAATGGGTCTACGATAGTAGCTCCTGTGATGTCATAACCCTGGCTGTTCTCCTTGATTTCATCAGGTGTACCGATAATAATAAGGTTTGCAATACCTTCCTTTAAGATTTTCTCAGCAGCAGCAAATGTTCTCTTATCCATAGACTCTGGTAAAACGATAGTCTTCTTATCTGCCTTTGCTCTTTCAATAATTTTGTCAATAAATGCCATGATTACTGACTCCTCCTTAAGATATTTTTTCCAGCACAAGCCGAAATCTTAAATTATTATATACCCTTTTTTGGAAGAAAACAAGTTAGCTATTGTTTAAAATAAAAAGCATGTTGTTAAATTTGGGCTAAAATGTATAATAATTATAGATAATTGTTTGGAGGTCAATGTGAAAGCTGTTGGAATTATTACGGAATACAATCCTTTGCATGAAGGACATATAATACACATCAATGCAAGCAGGCGAATGTCAGATGCGGATATTGTCATATGTGTCATGAGCAGCGATTATGTCCAGAGAGGTGAGCCAGCCATAATTGACAAATATTCGCGCGCACAGATGGCTGTACTTAACGGAGTTGACCTTGTGGTAGAGCTTCCAGTCCAGGCGAGCCTTTCAAGCGCAGAGACATTCGCAGAGCAGTCAGTGCAGATACTGCATTTACTGGGAGCAGATTCTATATGTTTTGGCTGTGAGGATTCTGATATTAAGGATTTAGATATGATTGCCTCACTGCTTATAGATGAACCAGAACATTTCAGGCAGTGCCTTACCAAATTGTTAAGCAGCGGCGAATCATACGCCAGTGCACGTCAGAAGGCTGTAGAATTATGTGTGGGACGTGATAAGGCAGCTATCCTTGAAAAACCTAATAACACACTGGGAATTGAATATATAAAGGCAGTTAAGAAATATGGTTATGATATGAATACCCTGTGCATTAAAAGAGATGGAGCTGGCTATAATGATGCTTCATATAACAAGGATATTGTTCCAAGTGCTACTGCTGTGCGTAATGCAATATTAGACGGCAGGCTTGATGACATAGCTCTTCCACTGCCTACACGAAAAGTCTTAGATGACAGCAATGTATATCCGGTTGTTTTTAATGATTTCACCAGCATGTTTTATTACAGGCTTGAGATGCTTCTTGCAGAATGTGGTTATAACAAAGAAGCATTTATTGATGAATTAATTAATATACGTGATGTGTCAAAGGAAACTGCAGCGAGAATCTATAATGTATATAACAGGATGACTGCATCTGATACATTTTATATGCTGGATGATTTTGCTTTGGAGATAAAGACAAAGCAATATGCCCTGTCAAGAATCAAAAGAATTATCATGAAGATTATACTTGATATCAGCAAGAAAGATATAACAGACCAATGCAGTTATATAAGAATTTTAGGTTTTAACCAGAATGGAAGGAAATACTTATCTTTAATAAAAGATATAGTTGATATACCACTTATCAATAAAGTTGCGGACTATAAAGACATATATTACAAGCAGATACAGGCGCATAATATATACAGACAGATATGTGAATGTAAGTTTAATGCCGCCCCTGTAAGTGATTACAGATACAGGCCATTTATGGCAGATTAATCTATGGACAATCAAAAACGCCATCTTTACAAAATACATTGAGTTAAGAGCTCAAGGTTTTGTAAGGATGGTGTTTTATATATCTTTATGAATTATTATTAGTTCTTAAAGCTGTGGATTGGAGCTGGAATTCTTCCAGTTCTGTTAACAAATGCTGAACAGTCAAACTGGTTAACAGGCATGATTGGAGCATATCCTAAAAGTCCTCCAAACTCAACTGTCTCGCCAACGCCCTTTCCAACAACAGGGATTACTCTTACCGCAGTTGTCTTCTGGTTAACCATTCCGATTGCAGACTCATCAGCAATAATACCTGATATTGTTGTTGACTTAGTATCGCCAGGTATGGCAATCATATCAAGTCCTACAGAGCATACACAAGTCATAGCCTCTAACTTCTCAATTGTAAGTGAACCATCTAATACGGCGTTAATCATTCCCTGATCTTCGCTGACTGGTATGAATGCACCGCTTAATCCGCCGACATAAGATGATGCCATAACGCCGCCCTTCTTTACCTGATCATTAAGAAGAGCTAATGCTGCTGTTGTTCCCGGAGCACCGGCTCTCTGAAGACCAATCTCCTCTAATATATCAGCAACTGAATCACCGATAGCTGGTGTAGGAGCAAGCGAAAGGTCAATAATACCGAATGGTACATTTAATCTCTTAGAAGCTTCCTGTGCAACAAGCTGTCCAACTCTTGTTATCTTGAATGCTGTTTTCTTGATAGTTTCGCATAACACTTCAAAACTTGCGCCACGCACACTTTCAAGTGCATACTTTACAACACCAGGACCGCTTACGCCGACATTGATAATTGCATCGCTTTCTGTGACACCATGGAATGCACCAGCCATGAATGGGTTATCATCAGGTGCGTTGCATAATACAACAAGCTTTGCACAGCCAAGAGAATCTTTTTCTTTAGTGAGTTCAGCAGTCTCTTTGATAATCTCACCCATAAGTCTTACGGCATCCATATTGATACCTGTCTTAGTTGAACCAACATTGACAGAACTGCATATTAACTCTGTTGATGCTAAAGCTGCAGGAATTGAACGGATAAGCAGCTCATCACTCTTAGTCATTCCTTTTGATACTATTGCAGAATAACCACCTATGAAGTTAACTCCAACTTCATGAGCAGCTTTATCAAGAGTCTTTGCGATTGTCACATAATCTTCTGGAGTTTTACAGGCAGAACCTCCGATAAGAGCAATTGGTGTAACAGAAATTCTCTTATTAACGATAGGAATACCTATTTCTTTAGATATATCCTCACCTGTTGACACAAGATTTTTAGCAAGTTTTGTGATTTTGTTATAGATGTTATTATTTAAAACCTCTAAGTTATCGCTTATACAGTCAAGTAAGCTGATACCCATAGTAATTGTTCGTACATCAAGGTTTTCCTTTTCGACCATCTTATTGGTCTCTGTTACTTCATATATATTAATCAAAACAATTCTCCTTATCTGTCATCAAAATAAGTGTAAACAACATTAAATTCTATGCATCATGTCAAAAATTTCTTCTCTCTGGCACTTAATAGATACCCCAATCTCTTCCCCTAAATTATCAAGATCAGATACTACATCATTATATGACTTAGTTGATGCCGCTACATCTACAATCATCATCATATTAAAGTAACCAGATACAATTGTCTGTGAAATATCAAGAATATTAATCTTGGTATCAGCAAGATAAGTACATACTCTGGCGATAATTCCAACAGTATCCTTTCCAACAACTGTAATAACACATTTTTTCATAATCCAATCTCTCTTTCTCTTTTATTAATTTTAATATATACATCCTGATGTATTAAATCAGGTCATATAAATTCATAGATTTAATATGAAACTATTATCATAAAATGTCAATAAAATTTTAAACAGTGATAATCTGTGATGGTTCATCTCTTCTGGCAACAGATATATTGAAATCCTTTGCCTTAAATTCGCTGTCGCTCATATCAATCTCACATTTTACAGTTTCATATGCAAGTTTGTCATAGTTATTTTCCTTGCTTAGATGTCCAAGAAATATATTAGAACACTTATCATGTAAAAGATGGTCAATAAGTTTTCCAGACGATTCGTTAGATAAATGTCCCTGCTTGCCAAGTATTCTCTGTTTAAGATAATAAGGGTAACTGCCGACCTGTAACAGATTGACATCATGGTTAGCTTCAATAACCATTGAATTACAGCCTTTGAGATTATCAATTATGTAATCATCATAAAATCCAAGGTCAGTTGCAACTGCCATGCTTTTATCTTCACATTCTATACGGTAAGCCACTGGCTCATTGGCATCATGCGATACCCTGAACGGATTGATGACAAGATCATTAAGCACAAAGCTCTCATCTGGCTTGATACAATTAAAAAGCTCAGAATCTATCTCACCTAATCCGGATGAAGTCTGGATTCCTTCCCATGTTCCCTTAGTTGTATATATTGGGATATTATCTTTTCTTGATATAACACCAAGACCTTTAATATGGTCGGAGTGTTCATGTGTTACAAGAACTGCTGTTATATCTGACATATCAAGTTCAGCCTTTTTTAAACCCTCGGATATCTTCTTACGGCTTATTCCGGTATCAATCAGAATATGTGTTTTATCAGAGCCAATATATATACAGTTGCCACTACTTCCACTGGCTATAGTCATCATTCTCATTATTTATTTCTCCCAATATAAATCAATGACATCTCCATCTTTTAAAGGAGCTGTATACTCGCCTGTCTGTCCATTTAATTTAAGTACGACATTGCCCTGTGGGTTAGAAAGGTCAAACTCATAATACTGGAACAAATCTACAAGTATATAATCACGTTTTCCTTTAAGTGTTACAGGAGTTCCATTAATCAGGACTGTAATCTCTGTGATGGCTGAAGTGCCTTCTGAATCAGCATTGTCAGACGCTATATTTTCATCTGTCATATCAGCCTCATCTGTGTCATCTGTATCAGAACTTTCATCATCATTAATTGGCGAAAGCTTTATATTAAAGTTTTCGTATACATATGTATCATTGTCAGCCAGCTCATTGTTAACGTATACATCATACTGAGATATATCATAATCAAGGAATGTAAATAACTGCTCAACTGTATAATAATTCTCCATCTGGATAGAATCGTTATTCTGAATATCATAAAACTCAGACTTGAGCTCGCCATTCACATACGCAAATCTAGGACAGAGAATCTTCTTGTCATCTACAATAAATGTAAGAGTAGAATTGTATTCTTCAAGCTGACCTATTGTCATATGTGCAGCATCACCTGCTGTTGATTCAGTAACCTCAATGACATCATTTTGTTCAATCCTTGAATTAAGATTAGCATGTCTGCCATTAAGTAAAACCTCAGCTCCTTCACCCGGAGTACCACGCACAAGTCTTGTCTTTCCATTGATTGTAAATGAAAGCTCAGGACCTCTTCTTGGAAACAGCTTTTCGTTAGGAAAACCAATCTGCATAACAGCGTCAACTACAGTAAGGTGATTGTTATCATACATCTTGATTCGCTCATTGTTGACATTGACGAATACAAAGCTGTTCTTCTGTGAATAGTAGTTCGTACAGATTCCGATAGGTGTTACATACAGTGAATCTTTTTTGAAGCCTGTACTGCCAAAATCAACAGTGGTAAGAACTTCTTCGCCTCTGACAGCAACTCTTTCTTTAACAATTCCAAGAGCCTTGGCAACTCTGTCTGTGTACCCCATCATTTTACCGCCGCCACCGACTACGAATACAGCATTGACAGGTTTACCACCGTTAAGTTCTTTGATTTTTTCGGCACTCTCTTCTGCCATCTTTTCTATTACAGGTGCTGTTACTTTTCGAATCTCAGAAGCCTGCACTTTCTGAGTAAGCCCCATAATATCCTTAAAGCTCACAAGACCTTTTACCTTCTTGCTGGCTGCAAGTTTAATCTTCTCGGCAGTATTGAAATCAACAAGATAATTCTTGGCAATGACTTCTGTAAGTTCATCACCTGCAAGAGGAATCATTCCATATGCGATTACACTGCCATCTTTAGTTATACATATATCGGAAGTTCCTGCTCCGACATCTATAAGACCAATATTAAGAAGTCTGTACTGCTCAGGAATTGCGATATTCATGGCTGCTATAGGCTCCAGAGTAAGACTTGCAACATGAAGTCCTGCATACTCGATTGCCTCGTACAATCCATCAACTACTTCCTCTGGTAAAAATGTAGCTATAAGTGTAACACCGATTTTGTTGGCTTTATGGCCTTCAAGACTGTTAATTTCAAATGAATTGAGCCTGTATATGATAGGTGTATTGCCAACGCAGTAAAATTTGACATCCTCAGAATTGTCATTGATTATGGTGTGGGCTTTCTCTACAGCTAACAGATTAAGAGAGTATATATGCTCAGCAGTAACTCTTGTTTCATCTTCGAATTCATATTCAGCAGAAGAATTAATAGTTCTAAGTACACGGCCGGCAGCCGCTATACATACATCTGTAAGTGCAAAACCAAGCTGTCTCTCCAAATCATTCTTAACTCTTCTTATGGTATCTCCAACCTTATATATATCATGAATCTGTCCATCGAGCATCGCACGCGTATCATGCTTAGCCTCTGACATAGCAGTTATATGAAATATACTGTGCTCGAGGTATCCTACAACCCCGACGATACTACGTGTTCCAATATCCAGACCAAATACATAGTCATTATTTACAGGTGTTACATCTGCCATGATTAATCCTCCGACAATTTACAACAAAACTAAAGAAAATATATCATAATTACAGCATTTTAACAAGACAGCTTTCAGTGTCCTCCAAACTGCCGCTGTTATCAATAACTTTATCACATCTTTTTATAAATTCATTCTCCGATAACTGTGCTTTAAGCATATTATCAATCTTTTCATCACTGTATCCCCTGTCAGCTTTAAGCCTTTTTCTTCTGACAGAAGTATCAGATGTCACATACCACACCTCATCACAGAATTTATCATAATTTTCTTCAAAGAATAAAGCTGCCTCAACTAATATTAAATCATACTTGTTAAGCGGTTTAAGCTCATCAATAGTCTCAAGAATTATTCTTTTGACCTCTGGATGAACCATTGCATTAAGTTTCTTTCTTTTATTCTCATCTGAAAATATAATATCAGCAAGAACTGGTTTGTTAACAGAGCCATCACTGTTAACACATACATTCCCGAATTCTTCTGCTATATCATGCACAAGCGGGCTTCCTGCTGTATACAAGCTTTTTGCCACGTCATCAGCCATTATGATATAGGCATTGGCATGTTTTTGTATTAAATGTAAGATGGTGCTTTTGCCACAGCCAACACCGCCTGTAATTCCTATTATTTTCATAATTAATGTGCCTCGAACCAGTTATTTCCCTGCTGTAAATCTATCTCAAGTGGAACACGCAGTTTAGCTGCATTTTTCATTCCGTCTGAGATGATTTTTTTAACATTATCAATCTCATCTTTGTATGTCTCTACAAGAAGCTCATCATGAACCTGCAGAATAAGCTTTGACTTATATCCACCGTTTTTCAATGCATTGTATACATTAATCATGGCAAGCTTAATGATATCTGCGGCAGTTCCCTGAATTGGTGCATTCATTGCAACACGTTCACCAAATGAACGCTGCATGAAATTACTTGAAGATAATTCAGGTATAGGTCTTCTTCTGTTATACATAGTTATTGAATAACCTTTTTCTTTTGCAGAAGCGACAAGTCCGTCTATATATGCTTTAATTGATGGATAAGTTTCAAAATACTGCTTAATATAATTGTCAGCCTCTTTCTTTGATATACTTAAATCCTGACTTAATCCAAATGAACTTATTCCATAGATTATTCCAAAGTTAACAGCTTTTGCATTGCGTCGCTGCTGGTCTGTAACCTCATCAAGCGGTACTCCGAATACCTGCGATGCAGTTATTCTATGAATATCCTC
>URGC01000035.1 GCA_900547255.1 uncultured Eubacterium sp.
CTCTTGCAAGCAAGCTTGCATCGGCTTTCTGACCTTTTGACCCTGGTATCATATTGTTATTATCTTATATTATTACCTGACTGTATCTAAAGTCAATTTATACTTGACGCATTACTTATGTATGTTTATTATGGTTCTAGTACATCGTTTTCGAAATAACTATACCACTAACTTGTCTGCAGATTGGTATAGTTATTTACGAAACGATGTACTAGGGTTAAAAACTTTGAACTTGTACCCCTCAAAACATGAGAAATCAGCAATTTATATATTAAATTATGCAAAGAAATGAGGACATATATGGATAATTATACACCAGATCCATTCTGGAACAACCAGAATCAGGACTCAAATGAATCTTCTGATAACAGCCAGCGTAACTACGGCAGTTATACAGATGATTATTCTAATGACCCAAATAAAGAGTATACATCTTATTCAGATAGTGAAAATACGCAGAACAGCCAGTCGGATAATTCTGATTACAACAGTTATAATACTCAGAATAATAGCTATGACAGCCAGAACAATAATTATAGCAACCAGAACAACAATTATAACTCACAGTATAATGACTATGGCTCTCAGAATAACGGATACAATTCTCAGAACTATGGATATGGTTCTCAGAACAACAACAGTTATGGCAGCCAGAACGGATATAATACAGATTATAACAATTACAATACAGGTTATAATAATTACAATACAGGTTACAACAATGGCTATAACAACTACAACAAGCCACAGAACTGTCCTAAGTTCACTCCATTGCTTGTATTTTCAATAATCTGCATCATTCTGTTCAGCAGCTTATTCGGTATTATCGCATTGATTCTCCTATTCAGTGCTAACAACAACTTCCGCTATGGAAGATATGACAAATATGATTCCTACATCAAAATATGTATTATCATGCTTGTCATATCAGTAGTCTTTGGTATCTCATTGACAGTAATTGTCGGAATTGCATCATCTGCTTTAGATGCAATCAGATAATAAGATTAAAAAGCATTATTAATGTCAAATATGCCCCCAGAGAACTTCTCTGGGGGCAATACTTTTATTGTTGCTTTAACTTTGCAATTTCTTCTTCCTCTGCTCTCTTTAAATCAGCCTCCGCCTTCTACGCACGCTCCATAACTATACCCTTAGATTCCTTCTCAAGCTCTGCCTTTCTAATTTACATTTTAAATCTGTAACCCACACCCCATATAGTCTCAATATACTGAGGCTTAGATGTGTCGAGCTCAATCTTTTCTCTTATCTTCTTGATGTGTACAGTAACTGTCGCTATATCACCAATTGAATCCATATCCCAGATTTCTTTGAACAATTCATCCTTAGTATACACATGGTTAGGGTGCTCTGCAAGAAATGTGAGCAGATCAAATTCCTTAGTTGTGAATATCTTCTCCTCACCATTGACAAATACTCTTCTTGCAGTCTTATCAATCTTTATACCACGGATTTCAATTATATCATTGTTCTCCTTAGTGCTGCTTACAAGTCTTTCATATCTTGCAAGATGCGCCTTAACTCTTGCCACAAGCTCACTTGGGCTGAAAGGCTTAGTCATGTAATCATCTGCGCCGACACCAAGGCCTCTTATCTTGTCGATATCCTCTTTCTTAGCTGAAACCATTATAATAGGTGTGTTCTTCTTTTCTCTCACCTGACGGCATATCTCAAATCCATCAACGCCCGGAAGCATTACATCAAGAATACAGATGTCATAATCCTCATCGAGTGCAGCCTCAAGTCCGCTTGTTCCGTCTGATTTAATAGTTACTTCAAATCCACTGAGTTCAAGATAATCCTTTTCAATCTCAGCAATAGCCTCTTCATCTTCAACAATTAATACTTTGCTCATGTGTTTGTTCTCCTTATTATATAAATGCTTAACTTGCTAATCTGCTTTTGTCTCAATAGCTTCTGTGGCTTTTCTCAAACATATATGCATTGTAGTTCCTTCGCCCTCAACACTTTCAGCCCATATCTTACCTTTGTGGTCATCAATTATCTTTCTTACAATCGCAAGACCGATTCCACTTCCGCCCTGTTTACTGTTACGCGATTCATCTGTTCTGTAAAATCTTTCAAATATGTGTGGAAGCTCGGCAGTTCCAATTCCCTTGCCATTATCTGTCATGATTATATGAGCGTAATCCCCTTCATCATATATGTCAATACCAATCCTGCCTCTTCTTCCCTCTTTCATGTACTTAACAGAGTTACTTATAATATTATTGATAACTCTTTTAAGCTGTTCAACATCCGCATATATATATACATTGTCAACATTATGGCAATTATACACCAGTTCAATATCCTGTGCCTCAAGGTCAACCTTAATCTCCTCACAGCACTCATCAAAATAATCTTTCAGGTTAATCCTGTTAAATGAATATGGAACCCTGTTAGTGTCAAGCCTTGAATATATCGTAAGCTCATCTATAAGTTTATCCATATCATTAACCTTATTGGCAATTGTCTGAAGATACCTCTGCTGTTTTTCCGGTGTGTTAGCCACACCATCCATAATACCCTCGACATAACCCTTGATAGCTGTAAGCGGTGTCTTCAGATCATGTGAAATATTTCTTATAAGCTCTTTTTCTTCTTTATCAGAATTAAGCTTCTCCTCCGAGGTCTCTTTTAGTATAACACGCATCTCCTCAAAGTCACGGCATACATCACCAATCTCATCCCTTGATACCTTCGGCATCTCAAAATCCAGATTTCCCAGCTTAATATTCTGGGCAGCAAGCCTTAATTTATCAAGTGGTTTAACTATCGAGCTGTACAGCCATAAATCGAGCACCAGGCTTGTAAGAATCAGTATAACAAGCACTGCTGCCAGTGCCTGCAGGGCAAGCCACTTTATCTGCGGAATAATCTGGTTCAATGATGTAATAATGTATACACCGATAATATCACCATTCTGTTCCCTGAAATTAATCTGCTTTACAATACAGTGATAATCTCCGCCCTTATATATACTTTCATTAAATGCACTGTCAAGGCTTGTATACTCTGGTATAAGCTCTTTTATCTCATCACTCTCAAGTGACTCAGAAGCATATATTATATCATTATTTCTTGCAACTACCAAATTCGACAGTCTTGCCGCAAGCTGCATATCAAGTTCATGCAGATACTCCATATCTGTATACTTCTCAGGTGTCTCAACCGCAACCTGCTTGATAGATTCATATATCTTATCCGTCATCTCACTCATAATAGTAGCTGATGAATACATATTTTCAAGCTTTACAGCTTCATCTACACCATACAGTCTCTTAATTGATGTGCTCTGGTATCTGAATATAATTCCTATTGCAAACACACATAGAATAAGCGGCAGTATAATCATTATAAAAAAAGATAACTTAAGCTTGTCTCTTAATTTCATTGTAATAACACTTCCTTTAATACACAAAAACACATTCTAAAAGAGAGCTGTCTATAAGCCCTTTTAGAATGTGTTCTATGATCATCATCCAATCTTTAACTTTACCTTCTGAGCATCACGCTCTGAGTCAACTCTCTCTATAACAGCTCCGAGCATTGAAAGCTTTCCTTCAAAATCCTCGTATCCACGCTGTATATATTCTATATCATCTATCTGGGATATTCCCTCTGCCGCAAGCGCCGCAATAACAAGGGCAGCGCCCGCTCTTAAATCTGGAGCAGACATCTCAACTCCTGTAAGATGATCTACGCCCTCAATATAGGCTGTATTACCTTCTACTTTAATCTTGCATCCCATTCGATTTAATTCGTCAACATACTTGAATCTGTTCTCGAATATACTCTCTGTAACCATACTTGAACCATTAGCTAACGCAAGAACAACTGCCATCTGTGGCTGCATATCTGTTGGGAAGCCCGGATATGGAAGAGTCTTGACATTAGTGCTCTTAAGCGAGCCCTTGCCGATAACTCTTACCCAGTCATCACCTTCTACAACCTCACAGCCAACCTCGATAAGCTTAGCTGAAAGCGATTCAAGATGCTTAGGTATAACATCTTTGACAACTATATCTCCATTAGTAGCTGCTGCCGCAAACATAAATGTTCCAGCCTCAATCTGATCAGGAATTATAGAATATGTTGTTCCGTGTAATCTCTTTACACCCTTGATTCTTATAACATCTGTACCAGCACCTTTGATATTAGCACCCATTGCATTAAGAAAATTCGCCACATCTACTATATGTGGCTCCTTAGCCGCATTTTCAAGTATTGTATCGCCGTCAGCAAGACATGCAGCAAGCATAAGATTAATAGTAGCACCGACTGATACCACATCAAAATATACATGACCGCCTGTTAACTTATCAGCCTTAGTGCTGATTTTGCCATGGCTTATCTCAACTTCTGCGCCAAGAGCCTTAAAGCCCTTGATATGCTGGTCTATAGGTCTGCTTCCTATATTGCATCCACCTGGAAGTGCCACCTGTGACTTTCTGTACTTTCCAAGTAATGCTCCTAATAAATAATATGAAGCTCTTATCTTCTTAATATATTCATAATCAACATTCATGTCACAGATTCCACCACCGTTAATCTGGACAGAGTTGTTATATACGTATTTTACCTTGGCGCCAATTCCCTCAATTGCCTGTAATAATACTCTAGTATCTCTAACGTTAGGTACATTTTCAATTGTTACAGTTTCATCTGTCATAATTGCAGCCGCAAGTATGCCTAAAGCAGCATTCTTTGCGCCTCCAATGGAAACCTCTCCCGTAAGAGGATTACCACCTTTAATTATATACTGTTCCATCTAGCGCACCTCAATTGAAATGATAATTAATAAGGACAAAATCCTTATGTGCATAAAACACCACTATTTGATATTATATGTAGTTTTTTTTCATTTGTAAACCTCTAATGAGAAATTTTTGTGAAATGCCTGCCAGCAGACCACCACGCCCCATTATCAGGCAAAAAAATAACCGTGCTTGATGCACGGCTATTTCTTTGTAATATTTAGTTCTTATTAACATAATTAAGTGGGTTAACAGTTGAACCACCAATCCATATCTCAAAATGAAGATGTGGACCTGTACTGTTACCTGTGTTACCTGAGCGGGCAATCAAATCGCTCTGATTAACTTTCTGTCCATTAGAAACTGCAATAGAACTTAAATGTCCGTATCTTGTCATCGAACCATCTGAATGACGGATATCTACGCAGTATCCATATCCTGAATACCATCCAGCTCTTATAACTGTACCAGATGATGCTGCATATACTGGTGTACCTACTGAACATGACCAGTCAACACCGCTGTGCATTGCTCCATCTCTGTAACCATATCCAGAAGAATATCTTCCGTTAACAGGCTTAAGATATGTTGGAGGTGTAAGCGTTCCAACTGAAACAACCTTTGCAACAGGCTCTTCTGTTACTGTCTCTTCAACATACTGGAGTGATGTCTGAACTCCGTTAACAGTTGTGATATCAGCAGTTACCTTGTGGTGTCCTGATGAACCCTCTGTAATAACCTTGTTGTATCCTCTATACTGTGTATCATCATCAACATACTGAACTTCTGCATCGAAATCCTCTTCGTATGTCTTTCTCTCTGTAATAACAACTGAAAGCTCTGACTTAGGAACTGTAACAACAAGTACATCTCCTGGTGCAATCAGAGTATCTTCTGTCACACCTTCATTAAGCTCATATAACTCTTTAAGAGAAATGTCACACTTGTTAGCTATGATAGAAAGGCAGTCGCCCTGTTCTACAACGTATGTTGTCTTAGCTTCCTTTTCTTTAGTTATAGCATCATATGCTTCCTGAACTGTCATTATATTAGCACCGCTCGCCATTGTCTCATTAATAGAAAGCTCCTGCTCAAATCCAATTCCCACAAGACCATCCTTAAGTGAATGAGTCTCTTCTGTGTTAAGACCAGACTCACCATTAAGTGCTGATGCAACTATATCTGTAGCTGTTTCTTTAATATCAGACTTAACAACCTCTAATGAATATGTTCCATAGCTGCTGTCTCCTGACGCAAGCTTTACCTGGAACTCCTTCTTAGTATCATAGTTAGCTGTAACCTTCTCCATTAACTCTACTATCTCTTCCTTGCTAGAAAGAGTAACTGTAAAGTCATCCATTCTTAATGTATATGCTGTAGCATTCTCTTTATCGGATACACATGCAAATAATGTACTGTAAAGAACATCCTCAAGCTCACTCTCGCTCATTCTTGATGCGACAGCCTTAGACTGCTCAACAATATCAATGCTGTTATTCATGTAAATAACTGAATCGTATTCCTTGCTAAACTTTAATCTTGCAGCAGCAAGAGCATCCTCTGCCTCTGCTCTTGTATTAGCAGCACCAACCTCCTGTCCATTAAACTGAATGCTGTAATATCCAGCCTGATTATTAAAAAGTTTCTTTTCAACAAAAGGAATTGCAACGATACACGCTAAACACGCTACTGACATGCCGCTTATTAATGTCATCTTTAAGCGTCTGCCATATTGTGTAAAATGCATTATTATTATCCTCCAAAATCTTAAAACGTAATTTGTAATTTGTTTGTAACATTTTTGTAACAATCACATATTAACACCAAGGTACTAATTTGTAAACCCCATTTACACATAAATCACAATAATTAACAAAATGTTCATCATTTAGTTCTGGCTACAGAATATCCAAACTTACCAACCTTCTCGCCAAGTGTGTAATATTCTCCGTGTGAATACGCTATTGGCTCTGCCTTTGCAAGGTCAAACTTTCCTTTCTCATCCATATACGCCTCATCAGCATGCACTGCAACAACCTCGGCTATAAACATATCGTGTGAACCAAGCTCCTTAACCTCAACAACCCTGCACTCTATATTAACCGGGCACTCATCAATCAGCGGTGCAGATACCTTTGAAGCCGCTACAGGAGTAAGCTTCATCTCCTTGAACTTATCAACATCCCTTCCTGATTTCACACCGCAGTAATCCGTTGCAAAGCATGTGTCCTTTGTTGTAAGGTTGACAACAAATTCTTTTGTTTCCTTAATTATGTCATGTGAATATCTCTCTTTTCTTACAGATATTGACAGCATAACCGGATCTGAACATATAGTTCCTGCCCATGCAACCGTAATAATATTAGGTTTTTCTCCCTTTCTCTGGCAGCTCACCATAACTGCTGGCACTGGATATAACATATTTCCTGGTTTCCATTCCTGCTTTGACACAATATATACCTCCATTTCAAACCGTTATCAAATCTCTCCGCAATATATAGTACTGTTAGTACCTAAGTACTATATATTATCAATTTTTTATTGTTAAATATTACGATGTTGGAGTCAAAAGGTATTTTGACCCCTTTGATACCAGATTGCTACGTGCTTTGCACTCTCACAATCCTCAAAAACATTCGTAATCCGCTCATTTTTCTTTGAAAAATGGCTACTTACTCATGTTTTTGGTGGGTCAAGAGGTCAAAAACCCTCTTGCAAGCAAGCTTGCATCGGCTTTCTGACCTTTTGACCCTGGTATCTTAATAATAAACTATCTTGAATACAGTTTAAGGGTTATTGTATCACACTTCCCATTATGTTACAATTATGCCATATTTCAAAAAGGAGCTTTTTTAATATGAACAAGAAAAATATAACGCTTGTCTGCGCCGGCATAATACTGTTATCTCTACAGCTTATTATTAACATATCCGGTGTATACATTGATATTTTTAATGATGTTGTTGCATTTATACTTATTGCAATCGGAGGATTCCCACTCGCTAAGAGAAATAACGTGTTCAAGAAGTCTGGACGAATCATTGTTATCGGACTTATCCTCACTGTTATGGCACAATTGTTAAGCATTTATTCAAGCAATCTCGGACTTACTAATATCGTGACAATTATGTGCGGTTTATCAGTTATTGTTAACATTTATTACACATATTATTTTAACGAAGGTCTTATACTTGAAGCCAAGTTTCAGGAAAAAGAAGCCCTTACACGTTCAATACGATTAATCTGGGCTTTATATGGAATTCTTGTATTCTTAAGCTTCATAGCAACTATGGCTGGAATCAGAATGGTAACTATAGCTGCCAACGCATTGTCACTTATATATTGTATTTTCTATGTATCTAACATAATGAATATATCTAAGCAGCTTTATATGGAAGGTCTTCCAACAAAGCATATGATGCAGTAACCAGGAGGTGGTTTATCAATGAAAAAGTTAGAGATAATCATTCAGCCAGAACGACTTGACGAACTTAAATCTATATTAAACGGATGTGGTGCACATGGCATCATGATTACTAATGTCATGGGATATGGTAGCCAGCGTGGCCACAAGCAGACTTATAATGGTGTTGATTTCGGAGGTAATCTTCTGCCTAAGGTCAAAGTTGAGACTATTGTCGATGATGAGACATCTGAGAAGATAATCGACCTTGTAATCGACCAGATTAACACTGGTTCCTATGGCGATGGCAAGATATTCGTGTATGACGTATATGACGCTGTACGAATACGTACAGGTGAACGTGGAAAGGACGCACTGTAAACCAGTGCGTCCCTTTTTATAAGCATTTATAACTACCTGCATACCTTCTGCATCTCTGAAACTCTTGAATCTGTCGATGTCGCCGCTATGTTATTAAGCATGAGAACTGTTCCGATATCATGCGCATCAACCAGCTCACTTACTGTCTTACTATAATATCTGTAATCAATCACATACACATCCTGATAATGGTCTGCAAGGAATGGTACAAATGCATTGCCATAAGACTCCTTGACTACAAGAATTGATGAGCCATCGGTAATATCTGGATTAGATATATGTACGTATTTGTTATCGCCACCGATAAATGTGCTGTATTTGCTTGTTGCACTCCAGCTTGATACGTCTGTTATTATGTTGTATTCCATCTGCTCACCACGCTTATTAACCAGATCTATTCTGTTAGTAGCAACTGGCTTATAAGCGACAACTGTGTCTGGATTGTCTCCCAACGATGTCACACCACTCTGGCTGTAGAAGCTTCCCCTGAAATTCTCAAATGCCACCTTCTCATAGGAATCAAGCGGATTAGCCATCTTGCCTTCCTGCCATATGAATACATTATATGCATAATAAGCACCTAATGCTGTCCAGTGGTGGTCTGTCCTGAAATATACATATTCATCCCTGTGCTGGTGAAGTACGTCATACACATAACATTTGCCGACCTCTTTATTCATCCTGCTGTACATATAAAGAATCGCTTTTTTCTGATTGCTGCTTGTAAGACTGTTTCTTGTGGCATCATCAAGTGTTATATCTATGCTTGTCGGCACAATCATGCTGTACACCTTTGATTTGCCACTAAGTGTCTCTGTTAAATTATTTACAACCTCTGCATACGCATCTGAGTTTGCCTGCGAGAACGAATAATAATTATAAGCTCTGTCGCCTACCACAAATATAGAACCAAGGCTTTCGCCCTCTGTTACCGATATAGTTCCGTCTGTGCCCTCTACGCTTGTACCTATATCCGATACCTCAATATCACGGTCAAGCTGGTTAAATCCATAATTAGTTTCTATGTTAGAGTAATATATTCCATCGCTGTCGATATCATCAAATGTTATATCTTCCGGCAAATCAATATCTTCCTCATGCTTATCCTTCAGAAGGCTTGCCTCTATATCGCCATCAAAATCAGGAATATCATCTGCTGCCACCATAGTTCCATGAAGCACCTGCTTTCTGACTCCGTACAGATTATTGATATTCTCATTGCATGTTATAAGAATATCTCTGAATGGAAATGTGT
Organism: uncultured Eubacterium sp.; assembly: GCA_900547255.1. GTDB lineage: Bacteria > Bacillota > Clostridia > Lachnospirales > Lachnospiraceae > Lachnospira. The sequence goes on from URGC01000035.1 coordinate 9,818, forward strand.
CTGCAAACCATGTATCTATCTGGCTGAAAAATGTTCCATCCATAAAGCTTGCCACTGAAAATGTCGGAAATGCTGTAAGTGAACGCTTCTCTTTATCTGAGTAGCTCTGTCTTAGCGGCATAACCATTGATACGACAGCACCGATAAAGAGTGCAGCAAGGAAAACTGCAATCTTTCCAACCGCAGCCTTTTTCATGCCATATTCACGATATTTAATTTTCTTATTATTATCGATATTCTCTTTTGCCATCGCAAATTATGCTCCTAAAACCGGTAGTATATAAATGGATTATAGCTGTCTCCTATAAGTGACAACGTTGATAATGCAAGCATTATCATAGGAAGAACAGCGTTAAGTACATTATATGTTCTCATATATATTATATGGGACTGTTTTGCTTTCTCTGCAAGCCACTGTGCCATCTTTTTTACAAGTGGAGTGCATGCTATTATACATATCACAATTATGTATATGTTATTAATGATTATTGTCCTGCTCTCTACATTATAGAGTGCATTGCCATTCATTCCGAACATGGAACGAAGTACCTGATGTATCATCTCGAAATCTGTGTATCTGAAAAGAATCCAGCTAAAGAACACCACCGCTATTGTATACACTCTTCCGACAACAGCCGATATTATGCGTGGCATTTTCTTTAAAAGCTTTAATAAGAACAGCTTCTCTATTGTGAGGAACACAAAGAAATATACTCCCCACAGCACAAAATTATATGATGCTCCATGCCACAATCCAGTCAATGACCAGACAACTGCCATATTAAATATCTGTCTTTTTAATCCTTTTCTGTTACCGCCAAGCGGTATGTACACATAATCCCTGAAGAATGTGCTGAGCGATATATGCCATCTTCTCCAGAAATCTGTAACTGAATCTGCTGTATATGGGTAATTGAAGTTCTCCATATATCTGAATCCAGTCATCTTACCAAGACCTATCGCCATATCTGAATACGCCGAGAAATCGAGGTATATCTGTAACATATATAACAGACCTCCAACCCATGCTGCCACAACAGTTGCATGGGTAACACCATACATTGTCTCTGGCAGAAGTGTCTCAAGAATTGAGCCACATGAATTAGCAAGAATTGTCTTCTTGGCAAGTCCGATACAGAATCTTGATATTCCATCATTCATTGAGCTTATGTTTGTCTTACGCTCTTTGAGGTCATCTGCTATATCTCTGTATCTAACAATAGGACCTGCTATACACTGGTGGAACAGTGATGTATATAACAAAACATGTCCATAATTATGGTCTGCTTCCACATCGCCCCTGTATACATCAACCACATATGATATGAGCTGGAATGAATAAAATGAGATACCTGCCGGAAGTACTACGTCTGGAAGGGTTGTAAAGATTGTCGAACCCCATATTCCAAAAAAGCTGTTGATTATCTCACATATGAAATCTATATATTTAAACCATGCCAGAATACCAAGTGTTATGGTCAAATCAACCGCAAGGAACGCAGATGCCTTCTTCGTGCCTTTATATTTCTCGACCAATATTGCACCTGCATAATTAATCCCAGCCATAACCATAAGAAGAATAAGGTAAGCCGGTGACATCCACGCATAAAAGATAAGTGAAAATATAAGAATACAGGCATTCTTCTTACGCACATCTGATATAAGTGCATAGCATATCAGATTCGCCGGCAGAAACAGATACACAAACAATAAACTAGAAAATACCATCTCTACTCCTGTCCATCTGTCTCATCTTGCGCTGTGTCTTCTATCTTATCCTCTTCAGGCTGTGCCACGCTCTTATCTGCGTATATCTTGAATACTCTTGCTAAAATATAGCTGTCTACATATAAGCCAAGTGGAATTGTAATAATTGCTGCTGTGAAAAACTTAATAGTGACAGCCACAAGTATACCAGTTGCAAGAAGCATTACAAATGTCTGTCCAAGATGGTGCATTGATATAATAAGTGCATTCTTTAATGTTCCTATAACTGTATTATCGAACTTGGCAAGCATCGGGAACACATATGTTGTGACTGCCACAAGTACAAGTGCTATTCCAAAGAATACATACATAGCCAGTCTTGCAAGGCTGTTACCGCCCTCTGCCCAGTACATGCATATTCTTATATCTTCTATAACGAATACACCAAGCAATCCCACGATAAGCTCTATTAAAAATCCCTGCTTGAAATTCTCTTTAAATGACTTGATAAATCCCTTGAATACATAACCTTCCTCATCTCTTACAAGCTTGAGTGCCACATAAAAGGCTGCTGTAACTGATGCACCAAGAGTTATGACCGGCAGAGAAAACACGACCATTAAAAATCCAAGAATAAGAAAATCTCCCGCTTTTGTAAGTCCTCTAAAAAGTTTTCCGTCTATACTAAACATAATCTGCCTCCATATCAGTCATTTTACATAACAATCCATGTTAATTATACTGTATGTGTAATATTTTGCAAAGTTTTTTTAACATTTTTATATTAAATAATTATAAAAATGTACATTTTGTCAAAAACGTGTGTTAAACTAGCAAAATGAAGCTTAAAAGCGCATTTAATCTGTACAGAAATGAGGAAATATATGAAGAAAAAGATGCCTAAGGAGCAGCAGACTCCCTTCAAAGAGCTGACACTCAGCCAGAAGATTGCTTATATATTCGGATATTACAAATATTACATGCTCACAGCACTTATACTGATAGTTGTCATTGGTTCAACTGTATATTACCATTACAAAAATTACTATGACAGTGTATGCAACATCTATGTTGCTAATGGCAAGATAACTGGTTTTGACGATAGAAGTGACACTATAACCAAGGGCTTCACAGCATATCTCGGAATTGATGGTAAAAAGACGCAGGCTGTCCTTGATTATAACAACTCTCTGATTGTACAGCCTATGGACAATGAGGCTGCCGTAGCCAGAACCAAGATGATTACCAAGGCTTCTGTCGGTGATGTGGACGGATATCTTGCTGATATTGATTATATAACTTATTTTTCAACAGATGGTGAGCCATTCTTATGTGACCTTACTGAGATTCTCACATCTGACGAGCTTGCTAAGATTGGAGAGGACAATATAGTCTACTACACTAAGAAGGATGGAACTAAGGTTCCTGTTGCTGTCAATCTGACCAATACATTTATCAAGACTTCAACAGATTTGACGATAGATAACCCTTGTTATGGCGTTGTGGTAACCGCAACAAATCACGATAACGCAGTTAAATTTATTAAATTTGCATTTAATATGTAATGTATAAAAATTCCCGAACCGGCAGACAGCACACAGCAGTCGTCATGCATTATTTTATATCCTATGCGTATGGTCTGGCTGTGGCTGTCTGCCGGTTCGGGAATTTTTAGTTCAATGCCATATGGTATATATTCATTCCTTGTATATTCTCTGCGTATATCTCGAATCCGAGTTTATGTGCGAGGGTGATGGACGGGATGTTGTCGGTATGGACGCAGGCGAACAGCTCTTGTATTCCAAGCTCTTCACTGGCATACCTGATTGCACACATACATGCTTCATGGGCATATCCACGATTCTGATAATCTTTACGTATAAGATAGCCAAGCTCCTGCCTGGTTATTCCATCAATTTCCCTGTTTTCAATGCCTACTCTTCCAATCAGTTTTCCTGTACATTTGTCGAATACAAGCCATAAGCCGTACTGGAAGAATCGGTACATATTATTGATATAATTAATTGTAAATTCTTTTTCTTTATCGTATTCATATAAGCCTTCTATATAAGGACAGTCTGCAAGCGTATCGTACATCTCATACATCTGTGGCAGGTCGTCAACTGTCATTTCACGCATAATTATTTTATCCGTATCAGCAACTACATGTGGCTGATTATTATATCTGTCATATATAAGATGAATGTAATCAAGAGTGATGTCAAAATTGCATATGACATAGTCTGCACTGCCCCTGTATCCATCGCCAAGCCCGACTATGCACCTGTTTCCACTGTTATTATCAAACATTTTACTGACATCATCTGTGTAAGTTATAACAAGCGCCTCTGATGTATTAATCGTATCCATCCTTCGCTCACATGCATCTTCTGTATTAATCCTATCATTTCTGCGCTCCAATGCATTTTTATCTATAACTGCCATGTCTATTCCCGCCTGCCTTGCCTGTCCGCAGAACCAGTCATATTCTTCATACTCCCTGTCTTTACAAATATATATTTTTCTAAGCATATTATCCTCTATTTGACTTTTTCAATTTATCTATATACAATAACCACATTATATCATTATCATGATGTCAGGGTCAAAATAATAAGCTGCCTGTGTCTGCGCAAAATGCTTATATGCTCTACAGCATCATTGAACAAAGAAAGGAACGAAAACATGGCAAACACTAATCCAATAGTTACAATTGAGATGGCAAATGGGGATATCATGAGAGCTGAGCTTTATCCTGAGATAGCTCCTAACACAGTTAATAACTTTATCAGCCTCGTTAAGAAGGGATATTATGATGGAGTTATCTTCCACAGAATTATTCCTGGATTCATGATTCAGGGCGGTGATCCAGACGGAACAGGAATGGGTGGCCCTGGATACTGCATCAAGGGTGAGTTCTCTCACAATGGATTTGAGAACAATCTCCTTCACACTAAGGGCGTTCTTTCTATGGCGCGTACAATGATTCCAGATTCTGCTGGTTCACAGTTCTTTATCATGCATGCCGCTGCACCTCATCTTGATGGCGAATATGCTGCATTTGGAAAACTTATCGAGGGCGAGGATGTTCTTGATAAGATTGCAACTGTAGGCACTGACTGGAACGACAGACCTATGAAGCCACAGGTTATGAACAAAGTTACAGTCGAGACATTTGGCGTAGAATACGAAGAACCTGAAAAGCTCGCAGATATGTAAGTTAAATCTAGTTTTAGCTCTATACAAAAAATGTGCGGGAAAAAGCCACAATTCAAATAAAAGCTGGCTTTTTCCCGCACATTTTGCATTATAAAGAAAAATCATATTTTTTATGTATTACCATAAATTCTCAATAGGCAGATACACGCATAGGGATTACTACTTTATCTCTTCCGCGAGTGTCTTCATTGCATCTATATCAGCTTCTTTGGCTGTGGACTTGATTGTAACCATTGTGTTGCATATCTCAATATTCTTCATGCCTTCAAATGCATTCTTCATCCACTTACCTGCTGTTGGAGCCCATGAACCATTCTCAACGATACCAACTTTTCTGTTCTGGTATGCCTTGTGTAAAAGTCTGTTGATGAAATCCTCCATTGGTGGGAACACGCCGCCATCATATGATGCAGCCATAACAATAAGTCTGCTGTATCTGAAAGCATCCTCTATAGCTTCTGCCATATCATCCCTTGTAAGATCAGTATAAGCAACCTTTTCAATTCCTGAATTTTTGAGAATCTCAACCATCTTCTCTGCTGCCGCCTTAGTATTGCCGTGTATTGATGCACATGCTACTAAAACGCCGTCATCCTCTGGCTGATAGCTGCTCCATACCATGTATTTGTCAATGTAATATCCAAGGTTGTCTTTAAGGATTGGTCCATGAAGAGGACATATTGTGTTAATCTCAAGTCCTGCGGCTTTCTTTAAAAGAGTCTGGACTGGCGCACCATATTTACCAACAATATTAAAATAATATCTTCTCGCCTCGCATGCCCAGTCTTCATCTGCTGACAACGCTCCGAACTTGCCAAATGCATCTGCTGAGAACAATATCTTCTCTGTTGTCTCATATTCGAGCATTACCTCTGGCCAATGAACCATAGGTGCCATGATAAATCTGAGCTTATGCCTGCCTAAATCAAGCTCATCTGCCTCTGTGACTACGATACATCTGTCATCAAGGCTGTCTATCTCGAAGAACTGTGGAAGCATAGCCTTTGCCTTGGCTGTAAGGACTATCTTCGCTGATGGATACTTGTCTGCAAGCAGCTTGATATTAGCTGCGTGGTCTGGCTCAAGATGTGATACAATAATGTAATCAACATCCCTTCCATCAAGCTCTCTTGTAAGATTAGCAAGCCATTCATCTGTCTTTCTGGCATCTATTGTGTCCATAACAGCAACTTTTTCATCCAATATCACATATGAATTATATGATATACCATTAGGTATCACGTACTGGCTCTCAAATAAATCAAGAGTTGTGTCATCTGCACCAATGTACTTCACAGCATCTGAAATAATAATATCTGACATAATAATCTCCTTATCGTCTCTATTAATTTTATTAACATTGTCTAACTCATAAATTTCTATATACCTGGAATATCTCAGGCAAAATCATAAAATTATAACGGAAGCAGTATAAATGATGCAAGCATCATCACTACACCTACAATTATCAGAATCTTTCCTGTCTTTCGTTCTTTGACATACTGCGGATTAGATAGATCCTTCTTATCCCTGTCATCATAGAACAGATTCCACTGCTTCTTGGCATTGCTTAACTTGACAATTCCTATAAACAGCACCATCATTCCTGCAAAAAATATCATAAAGCCAATAAAAGGCGTATATGATGTTCCAGCATGTGCTTCCGCATCATAAAAATCAATATCACCTGATATCATCGGCATTAACCAATTAATCATATAGGTTTTCGCCCCTTTCCATCTGCATTTAAAGTATTATAACCCCTGCCCTGCATTTCCGCAACTTAAAGTTTTCTTAAATAAATCGTGCCATTTCTTTAATACACTTCTTAATACATTCCTTTTAAAATATTTCTTTCAATTTCTTCCATACTAGGGTATAATATTGGTATATTTAATTACAGGAGGTATTGATATGTTAGTTACTGCAACAGATATGCTGACAAAAGCACGCGCTAATGGCTATGCCGTCGGTCAGTTCAATATTAACAACCTTGAGTGGACAAAGGCTATTCTTATAACAGCCCAGGAGATGAATTCACCAGTTATCCTCGGTGTATCAGAAGGTGCTGGTAAGTACATGGGAGGATTCAAGGTAGTATCTGCCATGGTAAAAGCTCTTATCGAGGAACAGAATATCACAGTTCCTGTTGCTCTTCATCTTGATCACGGAACATATGAGGGATGCTACAAGTGTATCGAAGCTGGTTTCTCTTCAATCATGTTTGATGGTTCTCACTATCCAATCGATGAGAATATCGCTAAGACTAAGGAACTTGTTGGTATAACTCGTGAAAAGGGTATGTCTATAGAAGCTGAAGTTGGTTCAATCGGTGGCGAGGAAGACGGCGTTATCGGTATGGGTGAATGTGCTGACCCTAATGAATGTAAGGCTATAGCAGACCTTGGTGTAACAATGCTTGCAGCAGGTATCGGTAATATTCATGGTAAGTATCCAGCTAACTGGAAGGGATTAAGCTTTGAGACTCTTGAAGCTGTCAAGGAGAAGGTTGGCATGATGCCACTCGTACTTCACGGTGGTACAGGTATCCCTGATGATATGATTAAGAAGGCTATCAGCCTTGGCGTTGCTAAGATTAACGTTAACACAGAGTGCCAGCTTGCATTTGCTGCTGCCACAAGAAAATATGTTGAAGCTGGCAAGGACCTTGAAGGCAAGGGATTTGACCCAAGAAAGCTCTTAGCTCCTGGTACAGAAGCTATCAAAGAAACTGTACGTGAGAAGATTACTCTCTTTGGTTCAGCTAACAAGGCGTGATTAGTCTAATCACATATTTTAATAGATTTTGGAGTATTATTAATAATGAAAACACTTAACACTAAATCCTACAGGATGGGACTTGCCTCTGGCGGTTCTGTGGCAGTTGACAGCGTTTCACATTCTGATAACGCTAGTACACCTGAAGATAAGAAGAGCTTCTATATCCGTATGGCTATTATGGTTATCGCAGCTTGTATATTTGTTTTTGCTGGTTCCCAGATATTCATGATTTTCTATAAGTATCATGAAAGCGACAAGCTATACAGCAACATTTCCAATGAAGTTCTTAACTCGAATGGTCACACAACAACTATTATCGGCACTGATGGTTCAAGTGGTGATGGAACAGGCACTACAACAACTACTATTGAAGCTTTCGACTATGATCACGAAAAGCTTCTTGAAACTAATGCAGATGCTGTAGGATACATTTACATGCCAGCATCCAACATGAGACTTCCTCTTGTTCAGGGTGAGGATAACGACTACTATCTTACTCACTCATTTAACGGAACAAGCAACAGCTCAGGAACAATATTTGAGGACTGCGATATCAAAGGCGGTCTCTCAGCTACTAATGTTATCTTATATGGTCACCATATGAAGAATGATGGCATGTTCGCACCTCTCAAGTACTATGTAAGAGATGGTGCAGCTTATTACAACACTGAAGGTAATGATGTCTTCTATATCTACACTGGCAACAGAATTATCCAGTATAAGATATTCACAGTTCATGAAGACGACCCTATCAGTCCAACTTACACATACAATTTCCCAGATGTCTCTAGTCTACGCGAATATGCACAGCAGATGAAGGACTTATCTATATATGATACTGGTGTTGACGTGTCTAATGCTACACAGGTTGTCACATTATCAACTTGTACTGCAGCAGGCGACAGACGTATCATTGTTCAGGGAATTTATGTAGGTGAAGGTGTTTTAGATTAAATTTATTAACATTTTTAAAAAAACCACTTGCAATTAATTGGTTTTTGAGTTATTTTATTTAAAGACAGTGATGTCACTAATTTAACACTTTAGAACAACGGCGTTCCCATTTATACTTTTGTGTGAATAGGAATGCCTTTTTAGTTTTAGTGTTAGAATAGATTTTAATACAAATAGGAAGGAAGACAAAGACATGAGTGAATTATTCAATGTTGCCGACATCTTCGGCGAGAACGTGTTTAACGACACAGTAATGAAAGAACGTCTGCCTAAGAACGTTTACAAGAACCTCAAGGCTGTTATGGCTGGTGAGAAAGAGCTTGAACTTGCAGATGCTGATGTAATCGCTAATGCTATGAAGGATTGGGCTATTGAGAAAGGTGCTACACATTATACACACTGGTTCCAGCCACTTACTGGTACAACAGCAGAAAAGCATGATTCTTTCATCACAGCTCCTAAGGAAAATGGTAAGGTTCTCATGGAGTTCTCTGGTAAAGAGCTTATCAAGGGCGAGCCAGATGCTTCATCATTCCCTTCTGGTGGATTAAGAGCTACATTTGAGGCAAGAGGATATACAGCATGGGATTGTACATCACCAGCTTTCGTACGTGAGGATGCTGCAGGTGCAACACTCTGTATCCCAACAGCTTTCTGTTCATACACAGGCGAGGCACTTGACCAGAAGACACCTCTTCTTCGTTCAATGGATGCTATCAATGAGCAGGCTTTAAGAATTGTAAGACTTTTCGGTAATACAACATCTAAGAAAGTAACTCCTTCAGTTGGTGCTGAACAGGAATACTTCATTGTTGACAGAGATAAATATTTACAGAGAAAGGACCTTATCTTTACAGGACGTACACTTTTCGGTGCTATGCCTCCTAAGGGACAGGAGCTTGATGACCATTACTTCGGTACAATTCCTGAAAGAATTGGTTCATTCATGAGAGATGTTAACATCGACTTATGGAAGATGGGTGTATCTGCCAAGACACAGCATAACGAAGTTGCTCCTGCACAGCATGAGTTAGCTCCTATCTATGCACAGTGCAACACAGCTACAGATAACAACCAGCTTATGATGGAAGTATTAAAGAAGACAGCTTACCGTCACAACCTTGTTTGCCTTCTCCATGAGAAGCCATTCGCAGGTGTTAATGGTTCTGGTAAACATAACAACTGGTCTATCACAACAGATGATGGTATCAACCTTCTTGAGCCAGGTAAGACACCTCATGAGAACATCCAGTTCTTACTTGTACTCGGTGCTATCATGAAAGCTGTTGATAAGCACGCTGACCTTCTTCGTGAATCTGCATCTAATGTAGGTAACGACCACAGATTAGGTGCTAACGAGGCACCTCCAGCTATCGTATCTATGTTCCTTGGTGAGCAGCTTGAGGACGTTATCGACCAGCTTATCGATAAGGGTGATGCTACAAGCTCAATCCAGAAGGGCAAGTTAAAGACCGGTGCTTCTACTCTTCCAGATCTTAACAGAGATGCTACAGATAGAAACAGAACATCACCATTCGCATTCACAGGTAACAAGTTCGAGTTCAGAATGCTCGGTTCATCTGACTCAGTTGCTCCTGCCAATGTAGTACTTAACACAATCGTTGCAGAAAGCTTCAAGGAAATCGCTGATGAACTTGAAGGTGCTGAGAACTTCGATATGGCTGTACATGATCTTATCAAGAAGCTCTTCACAGACCATAAGAGAATCGTATTCAATGGTAACGGTTACTCAGATGAATGGGTTGAAGAAGCTGCAAGACGTGGTCTTCCTAACATCACTTCTATGGTTGATGCTATCCCTGCACTTGTTACAGACAAGGCAGTTAAATTATTTGAAAGCTTTGGCGTATTTACTAAGGCTGAGCTTGAGTCAAGAGTTGAGATTCAGTATGAAGCTTACTCTAAGGCTATTAACATTGAAGCTAAGTCTATGATTGATATAGCAAGCAAGCAGATTATTCCTTCAGTTATCTCTTACACAACTGAGTTAGCTGGTTCAGTAGCTGCTGTTAAGGAAGTTGGCGCAGATGCTTCTGTTCAGTCTGATTTACTTACAGAGATTTCTTCTTACTTAAAGGATATGAAATCTGCTCTTGATGCTCTTATCAAGGCTACAGATGAGTCTGCTACAATCACAGATGCTGCTACACAGGCTAAGGCTTACAGAGATAATGTAAAGACAGCTATGGATGCATTACGTGCTCCTGCTGATAAGCTTGAAATGCTTGTCGATAAAGAGTTCTGGCCATTCCCTTCATACGGCGATCTCTTATTCGAGGTTTAATTTAGAGGTTTATTTATAAACCCAAATTCATTTTTATGAATTTGTCTTCCAATTATAGCCCCTGCATGGATTTCCATGCAGGGGTATTATAGAATCCAGATACTTTACTATTAAATCATTAACACTATAAAGGAGTTTTATCTATGACACATTATGTTTTACTTAAATTCAAACCTGATTCAGATATTGATGCTATCGAAGCCTGCATAAGAAGTACTTATGAGGAGCTTGACAAGACACTCAGCTATCTTAACAACGCAAAGGTCTACAGATGCTGTGTAGAAAGGGATTCCAATGCAGATATAATGATAAGGGTTGACCTTGATAAGAAAGAACAGCTTCAGGATTATCTGACACATCCATTACACATCAAGATGATGGACAGCTTCAATGGCAATCTCTCAGGCCGCACATCTTTTGACCATGAATAATCAATCCCTAAATATAAAATCCCCCATGACTGCATATAGAATACAGCCATGGGGGATTTTATATTTAGGTTGTAAGCACTATTTATGCTTCTTCGTGTCCTTTTGTCTTAATCTCTTTCTGAATCTTAGCTACAAACTCATCAAGCGCTATTGTTGTTGATTCCTGCTGACCATGAAGTCTGAATGTTACAGTTCTTTCATTCTTCTCATTGTTACCAAGTACAAGAATGTAAGGAACCTTCTGCATCTGACCCTCACGCATACGGTAACCAAGCTTCTCTGAACGGTCATCAAGCTCAACTCTGATGTCGTTATCATTGAGGAGGTTATATACTTCCTTAGCATAGCCTTCAAGCTCACCATCATCATTCTTAACTGGAAGAACCTTAACCTGAACTGGTGCTAACCAGAGTGGAAGGTTACCCTTAGTCTCCTCTAAGATATAAGCCATGAATCTGTCAAGAGAACCAAGAATAGCTCTGTGAAGAACTACTGGAGTCTTCTTCTCGCCATCCTTATCAATATATGAAAGGTTAAACTTAGCTGGTAAACAGAAGTCTAACTGGCATGTTGAAAGTGTATATTCATTACCAACGGCTGGCTTAACATTAACATCAAGCTTAGGACCATAGAATGCTGCCTCACCGATTTCCTCTGTGTACTCGATACCAAGGTCATTAAGAACTGTTCTTAATGCGTTCTCAGCCTTATTCCACATCTCATCATCCTGATGATACTTATGTGTATCTTCTGGGTCTCTAAGAGAAAGAACACATCTGTAATCTGTGATGTTGAAATCCTTGTATGTGCTGAAAATCAAATCTACAACCTTTGTAAATTCATCCTTAATCTGCTCTGGTGTTACGAACAAATGCGCATCATTCTGGCAGAAATGACGGCCACGTTCGATACCTTTTA
>URGC01000036.1 GCA_900547255.1 uncultured Eubacterium sp.
AATTGCTCTATTCAAATATGGGTGCAGCATTTCATCTAAACAATGTGAAGTCACTGTAAAACTAGGCATATCATCAATAAGCCTTCTATTTCTGCTCGCATATATTGATTTAGGAAATAAATGTCTATATTTATCAATTGTACCATCCTGCTTCATCTGCTCATAAGCGCTTTTCATTGAACCTCTTTCAGGAATAAGAGCAAGCAATTCCTGCTTTCTTTTAATGTGTCCCGGTCCCCTGTGACAACTAATTGATGTTTCAGAAAATATATTTCGTTCTATTAAATATTTTGGCGTTTTAGCATGTACTTCGTTGTCTTTATATTCTCCTCTCATTATTTCTACATATCTTTTCTGATTTTCATTGTTATATTTATTCAATGGTTTATAAGATGTACTCTCCATTCCCATATCAACCTGTTCCAGATCTGATATAGCATCTCCAACTGTCACATATGGATACTTTCTATCAGGTCCATATTTTTTCTCTGGGTATGAAAATTTTATACCATTTAAATCGTCCCTTATTGCTATGAGAAATAATCTTTCCCGCACCTGCGGTACACCATAATCACATGCTCGCAGCAATATATCTTCTTGTTTTCTTGAAACCAGATGATATGATGGGGCATTACCTTTTTCTTCAAATTTATCACATATATCTTTAAAAATTGCCCCTTTTTTCCCATTGCGCGCCTTTGAAAACATCCCCTTGACATTCTCAAACAATATCATCTTCGTATTAACAGTCTTTGAGATTCTGATAATATTACTAAACAAGTCATCTCTTTCATCACCCTCAGTTCGTGTTCCTGCCATACTGAAACTTTCACATGGTGCACCACCAGAAACAACATCAATAGTTTCACTCTCAGAATCAATGCCATACCTACAATATAATAATTCTTTAATCAACTGACTGCTTACAAGATTAATATCGCCGTGAATTAATAATGTTCTAGTACTTTCATTCTTAAATTTGTTCAAATAATCCAAATCTGCTTGTCCATCTTGTAAATAATCTTTCAATTCAAAAATTTCTGCATTATGACTTAAAGAATATGTTTCGACTGTAGTATCTGTCCATTCCACTGCTATCAATGGTAAAATTCCAGCCCATTTAAATCCTGTACACAGTCCTCCAGGTCCTGAAAATAAATCTATGCTAACTAAACTAAATGATTCTTCTTTCATCCTATTAATAAGGCTGTCATTCATGTCATTTTACCTCGTCCGTAATATTTTCAGGAATATATTCCATTATATCTTCTACTCTGCAATCTAATGCTTTGCATATTTTATCAATAATCTCAGTGTTAACATTCTGGTTTTTTCTAAGCTTTGTTATTGATGTGGAACTTATGCAAGCTTTTTCACATAATTCTTTCTTTTTCATGTCTTTATCTATCAACAATTTAAATAACTTTTTGTATGATAATGCCATTACTTTTCCTCTTTATGCAATATAGATTTTACAAATAATATCACAGATACCGGACGTTGTCAATATTTATAATGTGTTCGCTCGATTTAAGTTTCAAACGCACTAGGTAAAAACGATATTTGTTAATAAACTTCTAAGAAATTTTATTCAGTATACTTCACATACTCAACTCTCATGCTGCCCGCATCTGCCTTAACAGTGCTGTCGTGGCGTATGAACATTCCGTTCTTGATACCGACCCATCTTCCAGCCTTTGCCTCAATTGTTATTGAATTTGAATATTTCACGCCATCTGCGCTTATCTCAATAGTAACCTCCTCAACTGGCGCATTCTTAACCGGAAGTCCGAGCTCATAATGGTCTACTGTACCAGTCTGCGTTACAGTGTATTTTACATACACCTCGCCTGATGTTCCGATTGTGAAGTCCTTCACCTCATTTTTAACTTCATCTGTGTATGGGGTATCGCAGTCAAAATTCTGTGCACCTGTCACATGATATGTCTTAATGCCATCTGCATTTTTCTCAAATGTCACAGCACAATACTGCATTCCGAGTGAAATATATCCAGCCACATCGCCCTCATTCATGTCCGAAATATTCAATTTAGTAACACAGCTGAAATGTGGTGCTGGCCACTTCTGAAGAAGAATATTCCTTGTGTCACCGATAGGTCTTTCCGGAACTGCTGCCACTGCATTTAATTTCAACGCATTACCAGTAAGCTCATACCAGTCTTTATCATAATTAGCATTCCACTGCCACTGGAGCGATAAATTCTTTCCTGTGAAATCATCCGATGTATCAGGCTCGCATACTGGATAATTTGCGCCTACATCTGGCTTGTCATACTCCATGACAGGCTCGCCATATATATTGCCCGGCTTGTTAACGCCGATAACTGGCCAGTCATCCTCCCAGTGCATTGGCTGAAGATGTGTTATTCTTCCTGCTGCATAGACATCCTGAAAATGCAAGAACCAGTCCTGACCTGTAACAGTGTCAACCCATGCACCCTGATGAGGGCCGTTAACTGGTGAATCGCCCTGACGCATGACAACTCTGTACTCATATGGCCCAAATGGATTCTTAGAACGCAGAACCGTCTGCCATCCTGTCTTAACGCCGCCTGCTGGTGCGAATACATAATACCAGCCATTACGTTTGTACATCTTAGGGCCTTCTATTGTCACCTGGTCATTCTCATTACCATCAAATATCTTGACCTCTTCGCCGATAAGTCCTGTTCCATCCGGCTTCATCTCAACCATGTGAAGAACACTCTTATATCCGATACGGCTCTTGGCAACACCTGCAACAAGGTATGCTCTTCCATCATCATCCCAGAATGGACATGGGTCAATCCAGCCGGCACCCGGTCTTATATTAATCGGCTCACTCCATTTACCGAGTGGGTCAGTTGCTGTTGTCATATATATGCCTTCATCTGGCATAGGGAAGCATACATAATATGTTCCCTCATGATATCTTATTGATGGTGCCCACACACCACATCCGTGAATAGGATTTCTGTATCTGAACTCTGGAATCCTATCTACGCAGTAATTAACAACCTTCCAGTTAACAAGATCCTTGGAATGTAGTAATGGAAGACCCGGCGCATTGCTAAAGCTTGATGCAACCATATAATAATCGTCCCCTACCCTTATCGCATCAGGGTCTGAATAATCCGCATAAAGAACCGGATTTCTGTATTTACCATTACCTAAATCTGCAACCCACATATAATCCTCCTACTCCGTCTGCACACCACATGGCGCAGTCTTCATTTATATCTTAAATCAGATTATACATAACATTTTTTGCTTTATCAATTACTTTTGCAAAACAGTTTTATAAAAGTATTTTTTCTGTAAATGATTAAGTAATATGCACCTTTTCCCGATATTAACAATGGTTTAAGCTATTGCTGTTGTGTTCATTGCGGAAATAATATGAAGGGTGGTTAATCTATGATTATTCAAAGCAGCAACGTAAACCTTGCATCGTCACGACAGTATTCACGTACTGAAGGACAACGCGACACAAGAACTGTCTACTGGGGAGGCAAAGCATCTGTCTCAATGTCTACATTTGCACAAAGCTACTACAGCAAGCAGGATTATTACAATTCTGGAAGCAGTTCATACGACTATTCCAGACGTAATGATGACGACTCATTTCCAGATGATATGTTTACATATTCAAGGAATGGCAGACTAATGGATGCTAATGGTAAGTCAGATGATAATTCTATTGGCGGCACTACCACCGCTGATAAAATGACAGACATTACCGGACTCCAGAACAATTACACCTCAACAGTCTTTATGTCACTTTTAAGACTGATTGAGCAGCTCCGTAAAGGTATATTTTCAATGTACAATGGCACGTCACAAAGTAGCCTGACTAGTGACGGCGGACTTGATGTATCGAGTGGAAGCCTGTGGAATTCAAGATTTACAGTAAAGAATACTTCAACTTACTTTTTCGAAGAATCCGAATCCACTACATTCTCAGGTTCTGGTACAGCTATTACTGCTGATGGCAGACAGGTATCTTTTGGTGTTGATTTCACAATGTCGAGAAGTTATATGGAGGCAGTTGGAATTGAATCGACTGTTTCTTATCCATATGTGCTCACTGACCCACTTGTAATCAACTTAAAGAACAGCACTGTCGACATCACAGACCAGTCATTCTACTTTGATTTAAACTGTGACGGAACTAAGGAAAATATCGCACAGCTCGGAGCCGAAAGCGGATACCTTGTATTCGACAAGAACGGCGATGGCATTATCAATGACGGAAGCGAAATGTTCGGAGCCAAGACTGGCAATGGTTTTAAAGAACTTGCCGAGTATGATTCCGACCACAACGGATGGATTGATGAGGCTGACGAGATATATTCCAAACTCAAGGTATGGGTCAAGAACGAGAAGGGCGAGGATGTCCTGATGTCTTTAAAAGATGCGGACGTAGGCGCAATCTATCTTGGCAGTTCCAAGGCTGATTTCACAGTCAAGGAACAAGACACTGGTAAACCAATTGCCATGGTTCGTTCCTCAGGAATGTTTCTTCATGAGAACGGAACGGCTGGCACAGTTAATCAGGTCGATTTTTAATCAGCTAGTTATTTAATGCAGAATTTATTAGACACAAATACAGATATACTCACACACACACCCGGCTTATAAGCCGGGCTTTTTTGATGCCATAATTTTTATATGTTGACAGATATATATATGTGTGATACATTTACTACGTCAGTCGTAGTACGACAGTCGTATTATGTCAGACGTAGTAATTAAATATTTAATTTAAGGAGGATTATATGAGCGGTATCAGCAGTGATGTCATACGTGGATACAACGACACGATGATTCTGTATCTCCTGCTTGATAAGCCATCCTATGGTTATGAGATATCCAAAAGAATCAAGGAATTGTCTAATGAAAAATATGTCATCAAGGAGACAACTCTTTATTCAGCATTTACACGAATGGAAAAAAATGGATATGTAACATCATTCTATGATGATAACAATTCAAGCGGAAAGCGCAGAACCTACTATCAGATTACACCGGCAGGAATTGATTATTATCACGAAAAATGTAATGAATGGCTTATAACAAAGGAAGTCGTTGAAAAATTTATTAAAAATGATTTGTCAGATAATGTGCAAATCAGGGAGGAACATTATGGAAACAATTAGAAATTATCTTGAAAGCATGTTCATGTCTCTGCCTAACACTCCTGAGGTCTACAGAGCCAAAGATGAATTATGGCAGATGATGGAGGACAAATACACTGAATTAAAAGCCGAGGGCAAGACTGAAAATGAGGCTGTAGGCATTGTAATATCGGAATTCGGCAACCTTGACGAGATTGCCAAGGACTTGGGCATCGACAACGTAGTCGGTAAAAAGCCAGACATTGAGAAGAAGCTTTTTAACATCGATATGGCAAAGGATTATATAAGTTCTTACAGCCACCGTGCATGTTTTCTCTCTCTGGGAGTTATGCTGTGTATATTATCAATATGCTTCCCTATATTCGGAGATGGATTATACAGCGTATCCCCACTATACACAGATGCTTTAGAAGCTGTGAGCGTGTGCCTTATGTTTGTATCTGTCGCTGTCGGAGTTGCCATGATTATCTATTCTAATATCTCTGTAAGCAGATGGAATTTCTTGAAATATGAACCATATATAACAGACATGGCAACAACTGGTTATATTAACGAACGCCACACAGCATACAAACAGGCATACTCTGTATCACTAGTTATCGGTGTAGCTCTGTGTATAATAAGTGTAACTCCAGTTATTATTATCGATGCTCTTCCATCAACAACTAATAGTGATTTTGCGGACTGCCTTTCAGGTGCGTTATTATTCATATTTGTTGCAATAGGTGTATTCCTTATTGTTAACAGCTCGCTCAATATGGGCACATACAAAAGACTTCTGTCGCTCAACGACAACAAAACTGTCAGCGGCAACTACTTCTATGCGCAGAAGACAGCATATCAGTACGATAACAAAACTCTTAACACTATTATGTCTGTATACTGGCCAACTATAACATGCATCTACCTCTGCATAAGCTTTCTTACATTTGCATGGAATATCACATGGATTATATGGCCTGTTGCAGCCGTTATCAACGCACTTATAGAAAATCTTTGGGGACATAAATAATATCAGAAAGGAATCCTTATGAAAAAATCTATATATCTTACCGTCATAAGCATTATCACGATTGCATGTATCATAGTCGGAACATGTTTTCATGTAATCTTCGGTTTTGGCGGATTTATCCAGAATGTAACTTCAGGCAGATACGAATTTTTGAACAATTCGGACACGAGTAATGAATCATACAGTGACAGTAATATAACTCTTGATTCGTTTAAAAATATAGTTATTGATACAGATGTAATTGACATAACCGTTGTATCCGGTGACAATTTCAGCTACTCTCTTGAATGTACTAAAAAACTGACACCATCTATCTCTGTAACCAATGACACGCTTAATATCACACAGGGCGGATTCAGGAATATTAATATTTTCGGACTCCACCAGAATTTTAAATGCAAGATGAAGCTGACTGTTCCATCTGGAACAACTCTCAATTCAGCTAATATAACTTCTGATGTCGGCAACATCAAAATTAACAATGTCAACTTCTCTAATATGGCTATCAGCACAGATGTCGGCAATATTGATATAAGCGGCATCACATTTGACAAATTAAAGATAACATCTGACGTTGGTAATATTAACATGTCTGATATAGACGGAATTAACGCATGTGATATAAATATCGCTTCTGATATTGGCAAAATTAATTATCTAGGCACAACCTACAGAAACAACTGTAATATATCATCCGCCAACGCAGAAAAATCTGTCACAATAACAACTGATGTAGGAAACATTGATATTAAATAATGTATGAATCGAAAAAATCCGCATGGCTTAACCATGCGGATTTTTAATAAGCTACTAACGGGAGTTGAACCCGTGACCTCAACATTACCAATGTTGCGCTCTACCTCCTGAGCTATAGTAGCATGTAAAATAATAAGAGTGCCAAGATAATCGGCACTCTCATAATATATATTATAAGTAAAATATTGTCAAGCATTCGCTTTATGCCAGAAATCAACCGGCTCATACTCCTGAAGCTTTGCCAGGAATCCAAGCCTGCCAAGTTCCTCCTGAATAAGGTCAAGTGTCTGCTCATCTTCCGCAACCACAGTGTGATAATGATACCCGGATGTGACATTTTTAAGAAGACTGCTCTTGCCACTCGCAATCTCTTCCATATATTTCTTAATATCCCTTCTTGAATGGATATTCATATCAGCCCTTATAACACCATACACCTTGTGATATACGAATACATCCCTTATCCATCCGCCAAGGTCAACTATAGCTTCAAGCTCTGTCTCAACCTCATCATCCTCATGAAATACCTTGAGTATACGGCTGTACTCCTGCTTGTCATTAATAACATACCCACGGTTAGTAGAGAATATATCCACATCCTTTGCGCGGATAAGTGCTATATCCTGCACAATGACCTGACGGCTTACATCAAGAATCTGCGCGAGCTGCGTTCCCGCAACCGGGCTTGATGAATGTTTAAGTATGTCGATTATCTGCTTTCTTCTCTCATCGCCATTCATGACTGCATCTCCCCATCATATATTTGCATACTAAATGTTCACATACACGCTACTCAACTGGATGAAGATTTTTAAGCGAAATATCCATTATAGGTGCTGAATGTGTAAGTGCTCCACTTGATACAAAGTCTACACCAAGATCAGTTATTTTGGCAATATTATCTTTAGTAACATTTCCAGATACTTCGACCTGTGCCTTGCCAGCTATTATCTTCATAGCCTCCTGCATGTCCTCATGGCTCATGTTATCAAGCATTATGATATCTGCTCCCGCCTCAACAGCATCCCTTACCATATCAAGATTTTCAACCTCAACCTCAATCTTTCTTACAAATGGCGCATATTCCTTAGCCATTGTGACAGCCTGCTTAACGCCGCCTGCTGCCCCGATGTGGTTATCCTTTAAAAGCACACCGTCTGTCAGGTTATATCTGTGATTATTGCCACCGCCAACTCTTACAGCATATTTTTCAAATATCCTGTTATTAGGTGATGTCTTTCTTGTGTCAAGAAGCTTAGTCTTAGTTCCTGTAAGGAGCTTTGAAACGCCATTAGTATATGTGGCAATTCCGCTCATTCTCTGTAAATAATTAAGAGCTGTCCTCTCTCCGCAAAGAAGCACCCTTATGTCGCCTCTTACAACTGCCATCTTCTGACCCTTTTTAACCTCGTCACCATCTTTTGCAAAAAATGTTATCTGTGTATCTTCATCAAGCAGTTCAAATGTTCTTGCAAACACCTGTAAACCACAGATAATTCCATCTTCCTTACATATCAGCTCAACCTCACCAAGCTTTGGTTCCTGCATAACACTGTTAGTAGACACATCCTCGCTTGTTATATCCTCTTTAAGTGCCCCGAGAATAAGCGGGTCAACATTTAACTTCATAGTAACTTTATCAAACATATCAAATCTCCAATCCAATTAGTAAACTATTATTATCTGACACTGCATATCACGCAGTTATGCGTATTTCTGGCTCTCCTCATACGCCCTGTCAGCTTCTTTTATCTTGTTATTGACAAGTTCTGCATATTCCTTATCAATCGCATCCTCATCATTATATCTTGTCACATCAAATGCATCAAAATATTTTCTCTCATCCTCTGACATATTATGAGGCGCATGAGCTGTTATATCCTGTGCCGCTCTCTTTGCAAATACAAGGCTTTCAAGAAGCGAATTGCTCGCCAGTCTGTTTCTTCCATGAACCCCATTACAAGCTGTCTCCCCAACTGCATATAATTCGTTCATACTTGTTTTACTGTCATGGTTAACCTTGATTCCGCCCATAAAATAATGCTGGGCTGGAACGACTGGAATACACTCTTTTGTTGGGTCATAACCCATATCAAGGCAATGCTGTACGATGTTAGGAAAATGTGACTTAAGTTCGTCTTCTGGAATTGTTCTCAAATCTTCCCACACAAACTCTGTGCCATCCTTCTTCATCTGCTTGCGAATCTCTTCTGTCAACAGATCTCTTGGAAGCAGTTCATTGACAAATCTGTTGCCATTCTTGTCATAAAGCTTGGCTCCCTCGCCTCTTACTGATTCTGATATAAGAAAGCTTCTGTCCTCCTGCTTCTTAGAGAAAAATGTTGTTGGATGTATCTGCACATAGTTGATATCTTTAAGCTCTACCTCATGCTTGATTGCAATCGCAACTGCATCACCTGTAAGATGCCTGAAATTCGTTGAATGTCTGTACAGACCGCCTATACCGCCTGTAGCAAGAACAACATCGGCAGCCTCTACCTTAATGATATTGCCATCATTATCTCTTATAACTGCGCCAAGACATCTGTTATCTTTACTTATGATATCAAGCAGCCTTGTATACTCAACAATCTTAACATTAGGAAGTGTCTTAACCTTCTCTAAAAGATGGCTTGTTATCTCTTTGCCTGTGACATCCTCATGGAATATGATTCTGTTCGCAGAATGTGCCCCCTCTCTTGTGTAAGCAAGACTTCCATCTTCCTGTCTTTTAAATCTTGCACCGCATTTTACGAGGTCGTCCACAACCTCTGCTGATGAACGTATCATTATCTCGACTGACTTTTTGTCATTCTCATAATGTCCAGCTTTAAGAGTATCCTCAAAATAACTGTCGTAGTCATCTTCACTCTTTAACATGCACATTCCACCCTGCGCAAGATATGAATCACTGCTCTCACAGTCAGACTTTGTAATCATAAGAATATTCTTGTCTGACGGAAGATTCATCGCCATGTATAATCCTGAACATCCTGTTCCTGCTATCAATATGTCCGTTTTTATCAATTTATTATCTGCCATATTTATCTCCAATCTGTTACAGTCACGCTGTGACTACTTTGCAAGCTCTAACATTCTTGTTAATGGCTTCATTGCCTTTCTGGCAAGCTCTTCTTCCACAAACACTTCGTTCTTCTCTTCCTCAAGCACATCAAGGACTTTATCAAGAGTTACCATTTTCATATTAACGCATACCTGATCCGGCTTTAATGTATACAGCTTCTTATCAGGAGCTTTTTTCTTAATCTCGCCAAATACGCCATCAACTGTTCCAATAATGAATTCATCACAATCAGTGTCAACTACATAATCAATGATACCCGATGTACTTCCAACATAATCTGCCATCTCTAACACATCTGCTGTACACTCTGGATGCGCTGCAAATTTAGCATCTGGATGATTCTTCTTAGCCTCTATAACCATATCCTTAGTTATTGCAACATGTCTTGGACAGAATCCATTATTAAGTATGATATTCTTCTCTGGAACCTGCTTAGCCACAAAGCTTCCAAGATTCCTGTCTGGTATGAAGAAAATATTCTTATTAGGAAGATTCTTAACAATCCTTACTGCATTAGATGATGTAACACATACGTCTGAGTATGTCTTTAATTCTGCTGTTGAATTGATGTAACAGACAACTGCAAGGTCATCATACTGCTCTCTTAACTTTAATATCTCTTCCTTAGTCGCCATATGCGCCATAGGACAGTCTGCACCCGGCTCCGGCATGAGCACCTTCTTCCCCGGATTAAGTATCTTGGCACTCTCACCCATAAACTCAACCCCTGCAAACACAATAATATCCTGGTCAACCTTAGTCGCTACCTTGCTAAGATAAAATGAATCCCCGACATAATCCGCAACCTCCTGCACATCCTCATCAACATAGTAATGAGCAAGGATAACTGCATTCTTCTCTTTTTTCAATTTCATAATATCGCTTGTAATTGACATCTGTATACTCCAATCAAATTATATTTGTATTGTGCTACAGTATACTACAAGAGTTTACAACTGACAAGACACATGTAAATAATTTTTGTCTATACTTTTAAAATGTTAAAAACACCTCTTCCCACGTATTTAACAACTTCAACACTAACGCCTTAACAATAAAAAACTTCTCACAGCCATACTGTTGGCATGTGAGAAGTTTCTTTATCTTATTTTATTTGCTTTTGCCTTGATTCTCTGCAGCGCATTATCTATCGACTTTGCAGGTTTATCAAGTATCTGTGCTATCTGTCTGTAATCCTTTCCTTCCATATGATAATGAAGCACCTCTTTTTCAAGGCTGCTGAGCTCCTTCTGGAGTTTTTCTTCAAATGTCCTTGTATATTCATTATCTATAAATATAAATTCAGGATTCTGGTCAGCGGCGGGCGTTATCACGTCTGCAAGCTTCATGACATTTTCATTGTCGTCATCATTGTACGCTGGCATTTCAAATGACACATAGTTATTGAGCGGAACATTCTTCTCTCTGTTGGAAGCCGTCACCGCTGTCATTATCTGCCTGTCTATACACAGACTTGCAAATGAACAGAACGTCCCCTTGCTCTCATCATACCCTCTGGCAGCCTTGTACAGCCCAATCATGCCCTCCTGAATGAGGTCATCACTATCACCACCAGCTATATACATCGCCTTGGCTTTCTTGCGTACCAGATTTTTATACCTGTCAAACAATGTTTCGATTGCAGTTTCATTGCCAACCCTGTACATATCTATAAGAGTTTCATCACTGCACTTCTCATAATTCATGAATACACCTCTGCCAATCATACAGCCACATTTAACACATATCTTAATGCTGGATGCAGAAATGTTCTGCGCCCAGCTTATTTACTGATATTCTTATTTTTTTAATCTCTGTCTTAATATCTCGTATGCAAGCACACCTGCCGCAACAGAGGCATTAAGGGAATCTATATCACCCTTCATTGGAATAGATGCTGTAAAATCGCATTTCTCCCTGACAAGACGGCTTACGCCGCTTCCCTCGTTACCGATAACAAGTCCGATAGGCCCTGTGAGATTGCAGTCATACATTGTATCGCCATCCATATCGGCGCACACAAACCACAAGCCTTCTTTTTTCAGTTCCTCTATAGTCTTGGATATATTGGTAACCTTGGCAACTGGAGTGTAATTAATCGCACCTGCTGATGTCTTTGCCACTGTAGCAGTAAGACCTACTGCGCGTCTCTTAGGTATGATAACTCCATGTGCGCCGACAAGGTTGGCTGTTCTTATGATTGCGCCAAGATTGTGAGGGTCCTCTATCTCATCCAATATGAATATAAATGGATCTTCTCCCTTACTTCTTGCGGCTTCGAGTATATCCTCAACCTCGGCATATTCATATGCTGCTGCCTGCGCTACAACTCCCTGATGGTGTCCAGTCTTAGAAAGGCGGTCAAGACGCTCTTTGTCTATAAAATTGATAATTGTATCTGTTTTCTTTGCCTCTCTTACTATGCTGTTAACTGAACCATCCTGACAACCATCCAGTATGAACAGCTTATCTATCGTTTTACCTGAACGGAATGCCTCTAAAACCGCATTACGTCCTTCAATAGTAAATTCTGTATATCTCATTATTGTAACTCCTACTACATCTCTCCAAAGCCCTGAAGTGCAATCTTAACAAGCTCCACCATTCTTGAATACTCATCATTAAGATACAGATATCCAATCAGTGCCTCAAATCCAGTTGCCCTTCTGTAATCTCCAATAGTTGCATTTTTAGCTGAAGTATATGACTTGGCATTACGTCCTCTCTTATACACAGCCTCTTCCGCGTCTGTCAGCTTATCCTCAATAATTCCGATAAGCTCCGATTGTGTCTGTGCCTTGACAAGTCCACTCGCCATCTTATTAAGCTTATTAACAGGCATATTGCCTTTCCTGTCAAGAAGATATGTCTTAATAATTAAATCATACACACAGTCGCCTATATACGCCAATACAAGCGGAGATAACTGCTTTGGATTAGCTTTTTTCAAATCAAGCCCTTCTATAATAGCATCTGTAAGACCGACATTTAAGCTCTCTTCCATCTTACTCCTTCTCTTGTATCCTCAAGTATGATTCCCTTGGCAAGAAGCTCATCTCTTATCTCGTCAGCTCTGGCAAAATTCTTGTCTTTTCTTGCCTGCTGTCTCTCTGCAATAAGAGCATCTATGTCTGAATCAAGCATTTCCTCTTTCTTCTCAACAACAAGGCCTAATATATCTGCCATATCTGTAATCTTCTTCTTCATGGCTTCAAGATATTCTACTGTATTATCCGCACTGCTGTTAGAGTTGGCATATTTAACAAGCTCAAATAATGCTGATATCGCATCTGCTGTGTTAAAGTCATCATCCATAGCTGTCTCAAATTTGTCGTAAAATTCCTTAGTCTTGTCAATCAATGCAGCCTCATCTGCGCTCATTGAGCCAGCTTTTCCGTTGGCTGATAAATGCTTGAGATTATCAACTGCTGTTACAATTCTGTCAAGGCTGTTCTTAGCTGCTTCCATAAGGTCACGGCTGAAATTGATAGGATTGCGGTAATGTGCGCTCAGCATGAAGAATCTGAGCACCATAAGGTCGTATTTTTCTGAAATCTCTCTTACTGTAAAGAAATTGCCAAGTGATTTTGACATTTTCTTATTGTCAATATTAAGAAATGCATTGTGCATCCAGTATTTTGCAAATGGAACTCCATTGGCAGCTTCTGACTGCGCTATCTCGTTCTCATGGTGAGGGAATATTAAATCCTCTCCACCTGCATGTATATCTATCTCATCGGCAAGATATTTCTTAGACATAACTGAGCATTCAATATGCCAGCCTGGACGTCCATTGCTCCATGGTGACTCCCAGAAAGGCTCCCCGTCCTTCTTAGGCTTCCACAATACGAAGTCAAGTGGGTCTTCCTTCTCGTCCTGACCTGAAACCTTAAGCTGATGCGCCTCGTCTCTATGTCCTGCTTCAAGGTCATCTATATTCTTCTTAGAAAGCTTGCCGTATCCTTCAAACTTTCTTGTTCTATAATATACTGTGCCATTCTTCTCGTAGGCATAACCCTTGTCAATAAGAGTCTGAATCATATCTATCATGCCAGGAATTTCCTGTGTTGCAAGTGGATGTGTAGTAGCTGGCTTGATATTCATGCCTTCCATATCCTTCTTGCACTCTGCGATATATCTCTTTGAGATTTCTTCTGCTGTAACGCCTTCTTCTATAGCCTTTTTGATAATCTTGTCGTCTACATCTGTGAAATTAGATACATAGTTAACTTCATATCCTTTGTACTCAAGATATCTTCTTACTGTATCGAAGCATATCATTGGTCTGGCATTACCTATATGGATAAGATTGTAAACTGTAGGTCCGCAGACATACATTTTAACTTTATTCTCTTCTAATGGGACAAATTCTTCTTTTTTTCTTGAAAGTGTATTATATATCTTCACCGTCATATCCTCCTGTTTGTATCGACATTCTCATTAACTGTTCTTTTTAGATGTGTTATTAACACATTCCAGACGGGATAACTCTGCTTCAAGTGTCTCAACCCTGTCTTTTAAGAATATGTTCTCGCCCTTTAATTCATCTATATCGCACTGAACTGGATCCGGAAGATGAACCTGATCTAAGTCAATATCAACTCTCTTATCATTAAGAACAACAATTCTTCCCGGTACACCTACAACTGTTGCATTGTCTGGAACATCACTTAAAACTACAGAGCCTGCTCCTATCTTGCAGTTGTTTCCTATGTATACTGAACCAAGCACCTTTGCACCTGCTCCAATCATAACATTGTTGCCAACTGTAGGATGACGCTTTCCCTGCTCTTTACCAGTTCCACCAAGTGTAACTCCCTGATAGAGTGTGACATTATTGCCGACAATGGCTGTCTCACCGATAACAACACCATGTCCGTGATCTATAAAGAATCCCTCGCCGATCTGTGCTCCCGGATGAATCTCTATTCCGGTCTGTCTGGCTGTCTTCTGTGATATCTTACGTGCCTTGTAATACTTTCCTTCAAGATACAGCTTATGAGCCTTTCTGTATCTTAACATAGCCTTAAAGCTTGGATAGAGAAAAACCTCCCTGTTAGTCTTAATAGCCGGGTCTCTCTCCTTAATAACAGCTATCTGCTGTTTAACAAAATCTATATATTTCATGACTGCTCCCTTATTAATTCTGCTTATCTGTCTGACATCCTCCACAGCCAGGGCAACAGTTCTTCATATCCGCCTCACCATATATATAATTAGCTACTGAAGAGATTGAACATATTGCCTGAGAAGATATACCTTCTCCGCTTCCTGTGAATCCAAGTCCTTCCTCAGTTGTAGCCTTAACATTTACTTGATTTAATTGTATGCCTAATGCACCTGCAATATTCTCTCTCATTGACATAATATGAGGAGCCATCTTAGGTCTCTGCGCTATAATCGTAGCATCAATATTCTCTATTATGAAGTTTTCCTTATCAAGCATTTTTCCTACTTCTTTTAAGAGCATTATGCTGTCCGCACCCTTATACTTCTCATCTGTATCTGGAAAATGCTGTCCAATGTCACCAAGAGCTGCTGCACCAAGCAATGCATCCATTATCGCATGCACAAGTACATCTGCATCTGAATGTCCAAGAAGTCCCTTCTCATATGGAATCTCAACCCCACCAATGATAAGCTTTCTTCCCTCTACAAGTTTGTGAACATCATATCCCATTCCAACTCTCATATATATCCTCATTTCTGTGCCATAGTGCACGCACAAATCATAATTACAATTTAGCCATTATTCATTAAAGTATAATTCATTTTGCACAAAAAATCCATATATTATTTACATTAGTACAATTAAATGAATATCTACACGTTGCCGGCTGTATTTACATTAACGCTTCCCAGCTTGATTTATCAATATATGGATTTTTGACGATACATTCAGGTTCTTTTGCCAGCACAAAGCGGACTATCTCAAATATCCTTTTTGCATCGCACAGTATGCACTCTGCATCCCCGAAGCTTGTCTTTACAGCCGCATTGCAATCATAAAATGCCTGGTCAAGCTTCACAAAATCTTCTGATATATGCGGCTGGTCTGGATTATAATGCTTTCTCATATATACATCTTTCACGCTTCCATCTCTCAGGATCGTTTTTAAATGCATAGGCTTGTCTGAAATGCGGTTTGGTACGTTAAGCACTTCCTCCACGCTATGTATATAGGTATTTCTTGCATGTCCAACGCCAATAAGAAGTATTTTACCTCCGCAGTCTTTAAGCTTATCGTAACAGCCTCCCGGTGTACATGGTGTATTGTTATTCTCCTCGCCTTCAAGGTATGAAGCAGCCTCTCGCCCGATTCCAGCCATGCTGTGTGTTGGATGAAGGGAACGTATAACTCCCTCTCTTTTCATAAACATATTAGTGAGAAGTCCCACGCATGATGGTGTTGTTCTATAATCAAATACTGGATTGTCTGCATTGACATTTTTCCATGTATGAGTTGGAAAAAGCAGCAGCCCATCCTCAAAATATTCAATCAGCGCATCAAGCACTGTATCTGCTCCACCATCAACTGCCCCTATGGACTTCATTGATGAGTGTACAAGGATTGTCTCATTGCCGGCAAGTCCCATATTCTTTAACTGCTCTTTCAACTGATTTTTAGTGTACATAAGCTGCTCCCTTTCCTTAATTGGCTTAATTGGCTTAATTGGCTTAATTGGCTTAATTGGCTTAATTGGCTTAATTAAATTATTTTTGCATAATTAAGCCAATTTGTATATAGAATCTGCACTATAAAATATAATTTTGGCTAAATACAAATAAAAGTTGTGAAAAAATCCATGATTCTCAAGAATTTTGGATTTTTCCGCAACTTTTAATATATAAAGAAAATTTGTTAGTTTAACGAAGTAATAAACATGCAAATTTGGATTTTTCAGAAAATTATTACATATAAATCCAAAATCCATCTCCGCATATAAATTTTCATATATTTAAAATATACTTGAATGCAAAATCATATTCCACAATAGTTGATACAATTAGCCCCACAAATAAGCATAAAAAAGTAGCGAGAGAGGGATTTGAACCCACGACACCACGGGTATGAACCGTGTGCTCTAGCCAACTGAGCTATCTCGCCACAAATAATATAACAGGTATTCCTGCCACTTTCATATACATATGTATATGAGTGGGACCTACAGGGCTCGAACCTGTGACCCTCTGCTTGTAAGGCAGATGCTCTCCCAGCTGAGCTAAGATCCCATCGTTGCAACGCTTTGTCGCAACTGCTTGACTATTATATAACCATATTGCGCAATATGTCAAGCATATTTTCAAATTTTTTTATTATTTTTTGCATAATAATCTTGTGTTATGCATATCATATATAATAGATATGCCTACAAATACGTATATTGCCTCGCCGCACTCGTTTTTGTCGTGTTTTTGTCCAATTTTACAAGACATATATGCAATTTCCCTTGTATTTACTAAGTTCAACATCATTTCTGTGCAAAAGCTGTCATTCCATACATAAGCAGCAGCTCCTCTCACAAAAATAGTACCTCTCACACCAGCGACCCAAACATAACCAGCCGCCCCACGCAAAAAAACACCAGCATGCCATACCTCATACCCCTATAATGACAACACATCACTTAGATTTATGATTAACAACACGCTGGTATCAAATTTATATATTTATAGTTCAGACGTCAATATATCTTACACATCAATATCCCAGTCGTCACATTTTACACGTTAATCTCTGCTGTAAGACCAAGCTCAGAAGCGTTGACATCAAGGATTGGATGGATAACCTCTGAAAGGTATTCCTCAACCTGCTCCTTAGAACGTCCAACATACTTAGATGGGTCAAGAGTCTTCTTGAGGTCATCAAGTGTAACATTGAACATTGGGTCAGCGGCAATAAGCTCAAGAAGGTTATTATCAAGACCTTCCTGCTTAACTCTCTTGCCAGCTTCCATAGAAAGCTCTCTGATTCTCTCATGAAGCTCCTGTCTGTCTCCACCAGCCTTAACCGCATCCATCATGATATTCTCTGTAGCCATGAATGGAAGCTCTGACATAAGTCTCTTAGTGATAACCTTGTCATATACTACTAATCCATCAACTACGTTGAGGTAAAGGTCAAGAATACCATCTACCGCAAGGAAAGCTTCTGGAATTGAAAGTCTCTTGTTAGCTGAGTCATCAAGTGTTCTCTCAAACCACTGTGTAGAAGATACGATTGCAGGATTTAAGGCATCACATAATACATAATCTGCAAGTGAAGCCATTCTCTCGCTTCTCATTGGATTTCTCTTGTAAGCCATAGCTGATGAACCAATCTGTGACTTTTCAAATGGCTCTTCAACTTCCTTAAGATGCTGTAAAAGTCTTATATCGTTAGAGAACTTGTGTGCACTTGCAGCAATACCTGCGAGTACATTGACAACTCTTGTATCTGTCTTTCTTGAATATGTCTGTCCTGATACAGGAACACATTCCTTAAATCCCATCTTCTTTGCAATCATAGGATCAATCTTTCTGATTGTGTCATGGTCGCCATTGAACAGCTCAAGGAATGAAGCCTGTGTACCAGTTGTTCCCTTGCATCCGAGAAGCTTCATAGTTGAGATAACATACTCAAGATCCTCAAGGTCGATAACAAGCTCGTTGAGCCATAATGTAGCACGCTTACCAACAGTTGTTGGCTGTGCTGGCTGAAAATGTGTAAATGCAAGTGTAGGAAGATCCTTATACTTGTCAGCAAATTTTGAAAGCTCATTAATAACATTGACAAGCTTCTTATGAACAAGCTTAAGTCCCTCTGTCATAATGATAATATCTGTGTTATCACCTACATAGCATGATGTAGCGCCAAGATGGATAATTCCCTTAGCCTTAGGGCACTGAAGACCATATGCGTACACATGTGACATAACATCATGTCTTACTTCCTTCTCACGTTTCTTGGCATCTTCATAGTTGATATTATCCTGATTAGCCTTAAGCTCCGCTATCTGCTCATCAGTAATATCAAGACCTAACTCCTTCTCTGTCTCAGCAAGTGCTATCCAGAGCTTTCTCCATGTCTTAAACTTCATATCTGGTGAGAATATATACTGCATCTCTTTGCTGGCATATCTTTCTGCCAAAGGTGTCTGATATCTGTCGTTCATTGAATAATCCGCCTTTCATAATAAATGATATGAGTGCCAGAAGCTGGTTCCGACACCCGTCTAAGTATAAATGTTAATTAACCCATCTCGCCTCTTATATCGATAGTAGGTGGTTCAATCGGATAATTGCCTGTGAAACAGGCATCACAGAATCCTGTCTGTCCGCATATCATCTCACTTAATCTGTCAACCTCAAGGTATCCTAATGAATCTGCTCCGATATACTGTGCAA
This sequence comes from uncultured Eubacterium sp., assembly GCA_900547255.1. Classification (GTDB taxonomy): domain Bacteria; phylum Bacillota; class Clostridia; order Lachnospirales; family Lachnospiraceae; genus Lachnospira. The sequence goes on from URGC01000036.1 coordinate 19,379, forward strand.
TCTCTTCAACTGTCTTGCCTGATGCAATAAGCTGATCCTCAGATGGAATATCTGTACCGAAATAACATGGATGAAGGAACGCTGGTGAACTGATTCTTACATGAACCTCCTTAGCTCCTGCCTCCTTTAAAAGATTGACAATTCTCTTACTTGTTGTTCCTCTTACGATTGAATCATCAATCATAATAACTCTCTTGCCCGCAACAGCTTCTTTGAGGACATTAAGCTTAACTCTTACACTGCTCTCTCTCTGCTCCTGCTTTGGCTTTATGAAAGTACGTCCAACATAGTTATTTTTAATAAATGCATTGCCATATGGAATACCTGACTCCAGTGAATAACCAAGTGCTGCCGGATTACCTGATTCTGGCACTCCAACTACAAGATCAGCTTCCACTGGATGAGTCTTAGCCAGAATTCTTCCGGCATTAACTCTTGATTCATATACGCCCATGCCATCTATCTTGCTGTCTGGTCTCGCAAAATATATATACTCAAATATACATCTGGCTGTATTCTTCTGACACATAGATTTATCTGATGCGATGCCATCCTTAGTGATAGTAACTATCTCGCCAGGAAGAACATCTCTTACAAATTCTGCGCCAACTGTATCAAGTGCGCATGTCTCTGATGAAAGGAAATATGTATTATCTCTCTTACCGATACAGAGTGGCTTGAATCCAAATGGGTCTCTTGCGCCAATAAGCTTTCTAGGACTCATGACGATAAGGGAATACGCACCCTTAATCTTGCCCATAGCATTTCTTACAGCCTCTTCAACAGTTCCGACATTAAGACGCTCTCTTGCTATAAGATAAGCTATAACCTCAGAATCAATTGTTGTCTGGAAAATAGCACCTGTATATGATAACTCATCTCTTAACTCAACCGCATTGAGAAGATTACCATTGTGAGCCATGCCAAGTGTTCCCTTGACATAGTTAAGTACAAGTGGCTGTGCATTTTCTCTGACACTGCTTCCAGCTGTGGAATAACGCACATGTCCAACACCGATATTACCCTTTAACTTCTCAAGGTTCTCTGAATTGAACACCTCATTAACAAGTCCCATATCCTTGTATGAAAGGACTTTTCCCTTAGGGCCTTCTGTATCACTGACTGCAATACCGCAGCTCTCCTGTCCGCGGTGCTGCAGTGCAAATAAACCATAATATATTGTGGAAGCTACATCGCCGCCATCAAAATCATATGCTCCGAACACGCCACATTCTTCATGAAGGCTGTCCTCATCATAATAATTATCATTAACCTGATTGTTAATCATCTAACCCTCCAAGTAATATTACTTTCTTACAAATGGCTTGCCTGTAATAAGCTGGTATGCTTCCTTGTACTTAGCAATAGTCTTCTCAACTATCTCATCTGGTAAAAGATTGTCATTATCTGGGTTAGCCTTATACCAGTCTCTTGCGAACTGCTTATCAAATGAAGGCTGTCCATGACCTGGCTCGTATCCCTCTAATGGCCAGAATCTTGAGCTGTCTGGTGTGAGCATCTCATCTGCAATAAGAATGTTGTCATTCTCATCAAGACCGAACTCAAACTTAGTATCAGCGATGATAATTCCCTTGCTTAATGCGTACTCAGCACATTTCTTGTAAAGAGCGATTGTTGCATCCTTAATCTTAGTAGCATACTCTTCACCATGACCTGGATACTTCTTCTCTAATACTTCAATGCTCTTCTCATATGAGATATTCTCATCATGATCACCAATCTCAGCCTTAGTACTTGGTGTGTAGATAGGTTCAGGAAGCTTGTCTGACTCCTTTAATCCCTCTGGAAGCTTGATACCGCATACTGTACCATTCTTCTGATAGCTTGCCCAGCCGCTTCCTGTGATATATCCTCTTACGATGCACTCTATTGGGAGCATTCTAAGCTTCTTGCACATCATACTATTACCTGTATATTCATCCTTGTGGAAAAACTCAGGCATATCATTAACGTCAACAGAAATCATATGATTAGGAATGATGTCTTTAGTCATATCAAACCAGAACTTAGACATCTGAGTAAGTACTGCACCCTTATCTGTTATCTTGTTCTTCAAGATGATATCAAATACTGAAATACGGTCTGTAGCAACCATAACAAGCTTGTCATCGCAATCATATACTTCTCTTACTTTTCCTTCATAGAGTAATTCACATTTTCCCATGAGTTCATCCATCCTTTTCTTCTTAATATAATTATTAGTTAAAAAGTTATCAAACCGTAGTGTTTATGCGGTTTAAAAACAAACAAAAATATTATATACCAGCGTCCATTCAAAATCAATAGACTTTATCTTTTGCAATAATACATTGTGCATTACCTCATTAAAAGGGGTTTTTATATGCACAAAACCGAAA
>URGC01000037.1 GCA_900547255.1 uncultured Eubacterium sp.
GGATTAAGTTCCTTGTAACTCTCACTTCTTCCGTGAATATCATAGAATTCCTTAATCTTATCATCTGTCTGCCATATTGATGAAAGACATGTTGTCTCTGTTGTCATAACATCAATACCAATTCTGAAATCCGCACTCAGATTAGCAACACCTGGTCCGACAAATTCCATTACTTTATTCTTAACAAAACCATTGCCGAACACTTCACCAATTATAGCGAGTGCCACATCCTGAGGACCAACACCCTTAGCCGGTTCACCTGTAAGATAGATTGCCACAACACCTGGCATGTTAATATCATAAGTCTTATTAAGAAGCTGCTTAACAAGCTCTGGGCCACCTTCTCCCATTGCCATTGTACCGAGTGCACCATATCTTGTATGGCTGTCAGAACCAAGAATCATCTTGCCGCCTTCAGCCAGCATCTCTCTTGCAAACTGATGAATAACTGCCTGATGAGGTGGTACATATATTCCGCCATATTTCTTGGCACAAGTAAGACCAAACATATGGTCATCTTCATTAATTGTTCCACCTACAGCACATAAACTGTTATGGCAGTTAGTAAGTACATATGGTATTGGGAACTTCTCAAGTCCTGATGCTCTCGCTGTCTGTATAATACCTACGAATGTAATATCATGTGAAGTCATCTTATCAAACTTAATCTTAAGCTTGTCCATATTGCCGGATGTATTATGGCTTTCAAGTATACTATATGCAATAGTATTCTTAGATGCTTCTTCCTTTGATGGCGCAACACCTGTCTTTGCTAATAACTCCCCAGCATTAGCTGCTTCTTCTTCAATAATAACGCTGCCATCTACAAGATAAGCACCGCCTTTGCTTAATTCGATCATAAATCCTCCCTGTTCATTCTGATAATTTTATTTTAATTTAGGCTCAACTAATGCCTTTACCTCATTAACTGCTGCCTCGTCAGCTTCACCTGGCTTCCAGCCTACGTTAACTGTATCATTCTTGTATCTAGGAATAATATGCATATGGAAATGGAATACAGTCTGACCTGCAATCTCACCATTGTTCTGTACGATATTAAGTCCCTCAAGACCTAAGCCATCCTTGAGTGCACCTGATACTTTAACCGCAGTCTGAAAAATATGAGCTGCTGTATCATCATCAAGTGAATACACATTATCAAAATGCTGTTTAGGAATAATAAGAACATGTCCTTTTGATGCTGGACTGGCATCGAATATAACTTTCAACTCATCATCCTCATAAAGAGAATTAGTCGGAATTATTCCGTTAGCCAGCTTGCAGAATATGCAATCGTCTTTTACCATAATAACCCTCCACTGCTTAATTGTAATATTTTGTAATTATTTGTCTAAAAAACTAGTATTTACACTTGCAGCAAGCAAGTATATACTTTTCATATAATAGCCTAAATAAAACGTATTATCAACAATATATCATCAATATTTGAAAGGATTTTAAAATACTAATGCCAGAATCAATCCATATACCATTCAGCGAAGACTACGAAAGCCATTACAAAGATTTAAGCACAGCTTCACATGAGATTATGAATTATGCTGCGACTATAGGAAGCACCTACCAGTACATTGACACTAAATATCCAGAAACACATGACTTCAAATTCTGGAGAAATCTTGGCATATCAATTAATCAGCTATGCAGCTTTATGAAACAGTCATCTATATGCAGATACTGCCATTTCCCTCAGAAAGACACTGTTAATATTGACTCTGTTATGAAATTAGTATCCGAAACTCTGGATGAATGTGCTTATCCAGATATAACAAGCCGCATCAACCTGTCAATAGCCAACCCTCAATTATCCATCTATGGCGATGCTGACCATATAGCCGCTGCCATTTATCAGCTTATAATTAATGCCTATGAAGCTAATGACAGCTCACTCCCTAAGGATATTGATGTATCTTTTTCATCTGATGACTGTCATCTTACAATATCCGTATCAAACTATGGCATGCTGACTGATAATTATCCATACGAACAGCTTGCACAGGCATTCTTTACCACTAAAAGCAATCATGCAGGATGCGGATTATACATTGCTAATATTGTGTGTGCCAGACATGATGGATATCTTTCAATCGGATGTGACAACAACATAACCAATGTGTCACTTGTTCTAGCCCTGAAAAGCAAATAATTCATCGAGCATTCTAAGACTTCTGAAATTACCCTTTGCGGTCATATCACCAGTCATGAATGCTCTATGAAATGTAACACGGCCAGATACAATATCCTCAAATATATCCTTGCTCAGCTTAGCTATAACATCGGCCGACTTATTCTCGCCAAACTCAACGTCAAGATTGTCACCATCTACATTCATCGTGATATTCTTATCCTTATCACTGATAATAATCATGTATGTTCCTGTAAAACCTACACCTGTCTTAAAGTTATCTTTAAATATATTAATATAATAGTTATCTCCACCCTGCTCCTGTTCAGTAAGCATCTCTTTGTATATCGAGGCAAGTGATTCAATATCCTGTTTCTGTGTCTTAACAAATGTATCATCAGATGCATACTTTGAAAGCTGTTCACTCTCCTGTGGCGTAAATTTAACCACATCCTTCATGACATTATTCTTGATAGTCTGGCTGCTTGATGGAAGACATATTCTCTTCTGGGATATTGTCCTATACATATCCTCTGTCTTCTTCTCAATCATCTCTATATACTTCTCATTAAATTCAAATTCTGTAGTATCATCAACATATGCACTGATTCCATTGCCATTCTTACCGCCAATCATTTCCCATGAATTGATTAATGAAAGTGACACCTCTCGTTCACCATATGTCTTTGACATAACAACTGGAAACATATACACATTATTAATCTTGCTCTTATCTGCATATAACCAGCAGGAATCAAGAAACATCTGCATATAACCGCCCATTCCAAGCCACTCTACTGTTGTAGCAAGAATTATTCCGTCTGCCTCCGTTACTGTCTGCGATAATGCTGTAATCTGTGTTCTCTGCTCATACAGATTATATCTTTCAACCGTAACATTAAGTTCACTTAAAACTTCCTGGATTTTCTCAAGAACAAATATTGCAGGATCGTCTACAACGCCTCTCCCACCATAATATATATTAATCTTCATCAGCTATATTCCTTTCAATGCAGGATAAATTTCCTATGCAATGAAATATATCATAAAAGCTAACTCATTTCAACCACATAGGAAGTTGCTGCAAGCGTTACAGTGTCTCCTGCCGATAGTTTCCGCTTTGAATTCATAATCAGACGCTCTCCATTGACATATGTTCCATTCGTAGAATTCATATCTTCAATATAATACTCATCATCAACCTTTATAATACATGCATGAAGATGACTTATCAGACAGCTATCCACAACTGTATCACATTGTTTTTCCATGCTTCCTATAATCCATGGGAATTTCTTCACAACAATATCTTTATCCGTATCATTGCTTACAGCACCATTATCCGCTCTATATCTAAGACAAATCCCACGGTTGGCATTCCTTTTTATATAATCCGACAGAAGAATTGTCGAATTATTATCAGCCTTATCATTCTTTTCATTATATTTGACATTTTCATATTCATTGTTATTGTCCTTATATATGATATTTCTTTCAGGCTCCGTCTTCTCATAATCAGGTACATCCTGATTTTTATTCGTATCCGACGTATATGTATATGGCTCCATCTCCTTTTTATTTTTTACCACACTGAACATATCAAGTGGAATTTTATTAAGAAGCACCAGTCCACAAGCTCCAACAAGCATAATAATGAAAGCCGCCACATCTGAAACCGGGATTGGAACATATGATGGTGCAAACATTCTTCCAGCCGCAATCACAACAGCAAAACCCATTACAGATTTTAAAATCATAATAGCAACATGTGCTGTCGTGTTCTGGACTTCCTCTTCATCTTCTACCTGTTGTTCAGGAATAAACTCAAGAATATTGTCCTTTTTATCAATTCCAATATCCTGTGATACAGCTTTATATGATTCTTCTCTGACATCCGCCTCATACTCAATCAACTCTTTAAAATCTGATGCATTATAATCTCCCTGCGCAATTCTCTGATATATGTTATACACATACATAATATCTGCATCTTTAACCCCATGGTCAAAATGCTCTATTATATAATCAAATAACCTTTTCACACCTTGTCTGAACCCTTTATTTTCCTCAGATGCCCCATCAGCTCCATATGCAAATAACAGCCTGTCCTTCGACATATCAACATATATGCACTCTATCTTCAGAATAACCCGGTCCAGATCAAGCATATACTCATTAATCTCATTTACCAGCTTTTCAAGACTTATCAGAATATTTTCAACATTACTTCTCGACAGTTTCTTATATTCATATATTTTACTGAACTGCTGTTTTGACGTCACATCATAATAATAAGAATACTGATTGTCTACACACCTCATGCTGACAGTCAGCAATGAACTTATATTATTATTCTCAAGCATTTTTATATCATAATCTGGCGATAGCATCTTACTTCCAGAATCAATAACCATATATATGCTGTCATTCTCCTGCTCATACCTTATCAAATCTACACCTCCTCCTTATAAATTCTCTTGGACTGTTATCTTCAGGCTTTACCTTCTCTATCATGCTGTTTACATCCGCTGCACCCAATGACTTTCTTATAGCTTTCGCATTGACATACTCCACAACATCCGCCACACACGCTGACTTATCTGCTCCATCCAGTTTTTCCTGTTCTATCCTCATCCCGCCCTGGAAACATACAGCTTTTAATATAAGATCATCATGAATATCCATTCCCAATATAACCATCACAACTATAATGAGTGTAAATAGTGGGATTATATAAGAATTTTCCACTGTAAACGATGCTCTTAAACGCACAACATCACCCCCAGGACACCAACACCAAGATACGGAATAAACGGAACTTCTCTTTTCCAATTAATATGCTTTACAAGCATTCGCAGCGAAGCTGCCATCAACAATATAATGAAAGCTGCCATCATTGAAGCAATTGCAAACATAGTCCCCCTCATCATTCCTAAAAATGCAATAACAACTATATCTGCTGCCCCAATATTGCCTGTAATTCTGCAAAATATAAGCATCCCTGCCAGAACGCTAATCCCTGCACATATATTGTAAATATCCATCTCAGGATTAAAGCATCTGTATAAAACAGCCAGAACCATTATTATCACCAGCCTTACAGCACTTATTGACCGGTATCTGTAATCCTCATAAGAAAGAAACGCAAGCACAATAACCATTATTATATTAGCTGCCACGATATTATCTATGCCAATACCTCTCATCTAACTATGACTTCCTCCACATCTTTTACACTCAGCTCTGTCGCCAACATCTCTGATATCAATCTCATCAACTGTTCTTTTTAATCCTGAACAATTAATGTCTGTATGATATCTGTCACCATAATCTGTTATATAGACTGTTCCGTCTGGATTTCCACCACAGCCTTCACATGGATAATATTTACCGCCATCTGCATTCCTCATTCCATCAACCTCAGATGAACTCACCTCTTCTATGCTCAGATCAATTGCGCTGCATCCAGAATCTGTATGATACACTCGTCCCCATGGCGTGATATAGACTTTTCTTGACTCATCATCGCCATCCCTGCCAGAACCAGACGAACCGCTCCACTGTCTTCCTGCATCCTCTCCAAGCCATGCCTCCGCCGTAACTCCCTGTTCTACATGAATAAGCCCTATTCCAAATATATCAAACGGATTCTTTACCACATATCCAGCCCGTATATCAATCTGGCTTCCATCATCGCATACATGTGACGATGAAAGATTAATCCCCATCGTTCCACCGACAATATAATTATCTTTGCCATAAAACATACCTATATCGGATATGAAGCTGGTATACAACTGTGCTTTAAGCATTCCAAGATTACCATTTTCATTATATTCATATGCATATCCAGCCAGTTCTCTTGCAGAATTATACAGTGCCCTGTCTACATCAATATACACATTGACAAGCCTTATAACATACATAACAGCAAGAACAGCGTAGACATAAAGCGGTATCACCAGAGCAGCTTCCAATGTTGCAGATGCTCTTACAGGCTGCCTGAACATTTTAAACTGCATATCTATGCATCTTTTAAACCGCATAACTATATTTCTGAGTCCTGTTAACAACACGATTTACCCGGCCCTCCATATTTATAACAGCCATAACATTACATTCCGCCTCATATATATGTTTTTTCATTCTAAAATCCCCCTGTCCAAGAGCAATGAGCCTCAACTCCATAGCCTGCATAACTCTGTAATTTCTGGTTGTCCGGTTCATCATAAGCAGTAACATTCCAAGATAATCCTCATAAGATAAGCCGCCACCTTTTTCACCGTCCGACTTTCCCGAAATATTTGCAGCATCAAAGTTCATCTTTAAAAGATTCTCAAGTGATAACTGCCAGTCTGAATTATCTTTTATAACGTTTAACTTATCACCTTTAAGCAGTCTTCTCACATCAACAATGCTCTCTCCATAAGACCACACGCCCATAATTACATACTGTGCCGCCTTTACAGCCGCAGCATTACCACTGGCTCCAACTAATGTTGCCGCTAACGCCAGTGACTCATTGCGCTTCCCTGAATTCATAATTATATGTGTAAAATTAGCTGCCTCCCTTAATGCCGACAATTTCAGAATAACCTCATTAAGATTGCTGACATCATTATCATTACCAGCAAGAATATACTCAACGACATAAGCAAGCTCACTCCAGTCATTGCTTTCATCACTGTTATGTACATCTGTATACGATGGAAATCTGTCGAATATATATGCGTTAAACAGCGCAGAATCAACCACAGCACCTGCCACACCATTAAATCCCGTTTCGGCATCTGATTTATTCTGATTATTCGTATACTCTGTCGCAAGTCCGCTGTGCCTGAATTTTCCACGCTTTATATCCATTCCATTAAGCACAATACCTGATATTCCATCATCTATGACTTGTCTTATCTTCTTTAATGCACCTGTTCCCTCTCCTTTCGTATCTATATCCACATCTGCACACTCCAACGACAAGCCCGCTATATCTATCTCAGAAATCATGCTCTGTATTGATACATATCCTGAATACAATCCATCTGAAGAATATAGAGACAAAGTTCCCATGCCGTCCAACTGCTGGATTATCCTTTCACATACCGCAATATTATTTTCCAATATAGGTTTTATTCTTTCCTTATTGCATAGCTTTTCCCTGTCAATGTCCTTCTGCATTGCAATATCATCTATATCATTGCGTATAATGCCTGTGAGCTCCTGCAATTGTGCAGCTCCCGACTCAACCGTACTTCGGCAGTCAGCAATAAGATTATCTGCCTGTTTATCACACTCATCATATTCACCAATCAGCTCTTTTGCCTGAATACATTTTTCCATCACATCCCTTACCTGTGACAATAATGCATTGTAATTTCTCTCATATGCTTCTGCACAATCCTGCGCCCCATAGCTGTCATCTTCTTTTATGCATAACTGATACAGATTAATGTCCTCCTGGATATCAGCTATAAGTCCCGGTGATACCTCATCAATACTTCTTATAACACGCACAAGCTTTTTATCCGTCTGATCCAGTTCATATATCTTATCATTGACAATCTCAACCTTAGATGTCACATCCCCTATCTTTTCCGCCTTCTTAGTCTCTGCATCGACATCCAGAAAATCTTTTACAATCTGGGCATAGCCGCCTGCTCTCATATACTCTTCTACCTGTTTTTCCAGTCCATATCCACCATTGTCTGTCATATACTGTCTTTGAGATATAAAGCTTTTCTTATAGTCGACAAAAGATTTAACTGCAGCATTGGCAACATTGCTCTTTGCATAATAATCAAGCTTGCTGTCACTACATTGATTCTCGCTCAATGCAAATATTCCGAACTCCCCAAGAAGCTTGTTATTATACCCTGCAAACACAGATTCTGTTGATATCCTTGCCGCCATATTAACCTCTGTATCAGCCACAATAAGTTTAACAGACTGTATACATATGCATATAAAAGATAACACCAGTCCCAGTGATAATGCGGCATACACTGTTATCTGCGCCTTTAATCTCATCATATCTGCTTCGCCTGGCTGCTCATCTTTGAAAGAAGTGTATTAACAAGCGCGGTTATCTTGGATTTAAACAGGATAACCAGTCCGACAAGAACTATTATTATAAGCACGATTTCCACAACTCCCATACCACTCTCATCCTTCATAAAATTAAACATTCTATTCTTCATACATTTGTCCTCCTTAATTCTTCATATCTGTTTTTTTACATTGAAAATGTCATAATTGCAGGAAACATAATGATTCCCATAACCACAACAAGCATCATAACCATCGGAAACAACATCTTGGTTCCAGCTTCCTCCCCATATTTCCTTGCCAGATTCTTTCTGTCCTCAAATGCGTCAATTGCTTCCAGCTCAAGAAGATTCACAAGTTCCCTCGAACCCTTCTTTAGATTCTGTACAACCAGTGAACTGAATTTAAGATACTCTTTGGTGTCACATCTTGTTCCAAATTCTCCATATGCATTAATCTCTGATACACCGGAATTCATCTGGTATAACGTATACGCCATCTCCTCATACACATACTTCTTTGAAACCTTTTTCTGTGCGAGCCGCTCTTTATATTCATTCACAATATGGCTCCATGCCATTCTCACAGTCATTCCGGCTCCCATTAAAAGTGCAAGCTTGTGAATCATCTCCGAATAATCCCTCTTCAGCTCCTCCGCCCTTTTCTTCGCCGCATCCTCCGTCTTTTTCTTCTCACCAGCATACACTGCACACACAGCAGCAACTCCAAGCAGCACAATAATAAAAACATTATTCCACTCCGTTCTCTTCTGATATGATATCTGTTCCCCACTGATATTATCCGGAAGCTTCACATTATCCTCTGTCGGATTATCCACCAGCGAAGTCTCAATCTTATCTTTTATCCACTGTTTTTTAGTCTCACTATCATTAAGGTCAGGCGCACATACTGTGACATGATAGTCCTTCTGCCTTATCCAGCCCTCATACTTGATTACACAGCTTATATCAATATTCTTCTTTTCTCCAGCCTGCATATTCATGTTATTAATGCTTCCGTCATAATTAATAAGCTCATAATCATCAAACAACCATTGCAGGGAAAATGGATACCCTTCAATTGTGTCCGGAAAATTCAATTTTTTATCCACACTGTCTAACGAGTCATTCTCTCCTGGCACAATATTATCAAGTACCTTCTCCGCCTCATCAAAAGCCTGCTCTATATTATTCTCCCCATATTGCAGAGGCTGTATGACAATATCCATATTAAAGTCATTCCCATCAGAATCACTCACTTTAACAGGTACAATTCTTTCTATTGAATTAATATCCGGACGTTTAGTATCCTCGTTCGTAATTGATGTATCCATGCAATACAGATATGCATACAATGCCGCTGTCACAATAGTTATAACCGCTATAACAAACACTTTTTTCTTAGTATCACTACACTTCAATATCAATGATTTTTCTGGTAACCCTGTTCATTATGGCTACAACTCCAAGACACACACTCATGAATACTATGCCAAGAGCATTGTGATACAATGGCTCCATGAATTCTGGCGATGTTACTCTTAGATACGCTATAATTCCAAATGGCATAACAGACATAACCGACGCCTCCATTCTTTTTCCGCTGAGTGCTGTCTGTATCTGCGAATCGACTTCAATCTTGTCCCTTATCGTATTTGCTGTATTCTTTATAATTGATATAAGGTCACCGCCACTGCGCTTGGCATAGCTGAAGACATCTGAGAAATACATGATATCTTCTATCTGTGTTTTCCCCGCAAATTCATTAAGTGCCAGTTCAATATTTTCATTGTTGCCAATTCTCCTGACAATCTCCTTAAAGCATCTTACTATTGAAGAATTCTCCCCATATAAAGCAATAAGTTCTTTCACAGATTCACGGAATGAATTTTCAATTGAATAACCCGCATTTAAAGAAAATGACACAGCAACCATTCCATCCTTAAACTGCGTTACCAGTCTCCTCCTTTCCCTGTTAATCTTTTCCCCAGCCTTATTCTTACAGTATAATAATATATAAGGAGACAAAAACAGCATTCCCCACAACGTATCGTAGAACAGAAAGCTTATTATCAATATGGCTGTAGCACCTTTAGCAGACCAGATACTAATATCCCGCGCGCTGCATTTTCTCAAGATTGATAAGTCCGGCTGAAACCTTGACAAGTCCACCTTCAACCCTGCCGTCTTTCTCGCCGGTTTCTTTGAATTCATACAATGTGTTGTATGCGATTTCTCCTTTACTAAGACCTTTGATTTCAACTATCTTCAACACCCTCCTTGTCTTATCACGAAGCCTCCCCAGATGCACGATAATATCTATGGCTGCCGATATCTGCTGTCTCACTGCTGACACTGGCATATCCATTCCCATAAGCACCATTGTCTCCAATCTTGCCATCATATCAGAAGGACTGTTGCCATGTCCGGTGGAAAGACTTCCATCATGTCCGGTACTCATGGCCTGAATCATATCAAGAGTCTCCTCGCCACGCACTTCGCCAACTATAATTCTGTCAGGACGCATTCGCAGGCTTGCCCTTATTAAATCTCTTATGCTCACTGCATTCTTTCCTTCTACATTGGCATTTCTTGCTTCAAGCCGCACAAGATTGTCTACATTTTTCAACTGTAACTCTGCTGAATCTTCAATTGTTATAACTCTTTCATCTTTGGGAATAAAATTAGACAGCACATTAAGAAATGTTGTTTTACCACTTCCTGTTGCGCCTGAGATAAATAGATTGTACTTTGCCTTAACTGCTTTCTCTAAGAAATCTGCTGCCTCTTCTGTTATCGAGCCAATCTCAATCAGCTTCTCTATCGTAAGCGGAATCTCAAAGAATTTTCTTATAGTTATGACTGGTCCGTTAAGTGCTATTGGCGGCAGTACTATACTGACTCGCGAGCCATCACTGAGCCTCGTATCAACTATAGGAACAGAGGCATTGACAATCTTGTTAGATAGTGCAGCTATCTTCTGGGCTATATCCGAAAGCTTCTGTTCACTTTCAAACATCTTATCGAGCTTTTCTATATGTCCGTTTCTTTCAATAAATATATTCTCTGTTCCATTAATCATAATCTCCGTCACTGAATCATCTTCCAGTATGTCTGACAATATATCCAGACGCCGCATTGCATTAAATACTGCTGCTCCAAGTCTTTGTCTTCTATCAACAGAAATCATCATACTGCGGCTTTTTTCAATGATGCAATTCTCTATAACTTCCAGAAGCTCATCATTATCAATATCAACCGATGTATCGATACGCTCATAAACCATATTCTTTATCGCCACAACCAGCTCAACATCATTATTATTAACCATAACTAATCCGCATCACCCCTGTCATCACATCCAATCATCGACCTGACATACCGGTACATGCTGCTGTATGTAATCCTCTCCAAGAATCCTTCCCCCATATCATCACCGCTCTCTGGCAGCTCTACCTTCGATATCCTGTCAAGCACATGTCCCATTCCAGTGTTGGCATAATAGTTCTCAAAATCAGCCATTCTGTTAACTGATATATAGTCATTCCTTACCGGCGTATACACAACCTTGCATGATTCAAGCAGTCTCCACGGCTGACGCAGTGCCGAAGATATGTCCACAATGACAGCCTCATATCCAAACATCTCCCCAAGCTTTTCTATAAAGTCTGCCATCTCGTCTGCTCCAACATTGGAAATATCTTCGCTGCACACTACCGGCGGTATATAATCAACGCCTGACACGCTTTTGATTGTCTGCTCAATCTTATCTCTTGCAGATACCCCGCTTTGTCTGTAAAAATATACCGCATCCGACAATGTATATTGATTATCTGATACAAGAATCCCCGATAATCCTGAAAACTCCTCAAGATTGATATATAACACTTTGTATTTTTCGGACATAACCTTTGCCATACATAATGCAAATGACTGTCTCGCCATCACATTTACCGGTGAATAAATACCTATAATCTCCATTGTTTTAAGGTGAGTACTGCGCTTTAAATCACCCTTAATAATTATCTCACTGTAAATCTTATCAAGAGACTGATATCTGTATATACTGCGGCATGCCTGTCCATTAAATTCGCAGTCCTCGTTAATCAACGCCTCCTCTGTAAGAACAATAATCTTTCCCTTATAAGCGCCTGAGAGCCAGTCATTCATACTGTTCTCACATACAAGCACAACATCAGGGACTGTCTCTTTCAGATATTTTTTCAGCTCCTGTGCCCCGGTAAACAGCATTACATTAAACTGTGACTGGGCTTTCTTTAACAGTCCACTGAACAGTCTCCTGCCATATGAAGCCTCCTCATCATAGATAACACATGTCTTCAACTAATATAATTCCCCCTTCACATAAATAACCTTTCTGCCATCACGAATACATTCCCAATAAATATTCCAATGGAAAAATGTGTCGCATGCAGATTCCATCCTTTAACATCAACAACCTTTCCACACCTTGCAATTATTTCAATAACTCCTATAATCACCCCTGCGATAAGACTTATGACCAACATTCCACACACATACCCATAACCAGTCAACATCCCACATACCATAAACAACTTTACATCACCAGCTCCTATACCATACATTATGTACACAGCCAGCGCCGCTGCAAATCCTATACCACCTCCCGCACACACATCAATAATCATATTCATGTTACCGTTAACAACGCAATCAACAACCGCAATCATACACGCCAGAATAACCCCCGGCATTATAATCTTATTAGATATCCGGAATCTTCTTATATCATCCACAACTGCACAGCAAAGTATAACAAGCAGAACCACCGCCCTCGCCCATGCTGTAACGTCTAACCCCTTTAACACATCAACAATCACTTATAGCCACTCCTCCCTGTGAAATCTTATCAAATTGCAATAATTTTACATTTCGCTGCATATATACTAATAAACTGTCAATAATCCAGATATTAGTAACTGTAAATATGTATGGAAATGAGGTAAATATGGGATTATTAAAAAAGAAATCTGTTCCGGTTACTTATAACCAGAAATATCTTAAAGATGAATTAAGAATGACTCAGGATGCTCTAAGTGTTGCGTATTCTAATCTGGATAACGCAACTGACCCTGACCTGATAGACTGCTATATATACCAGCTTAATTCTGTCCAGAAAAGATATAAATATCTGTTAGAACAAGCCAGACAATACGAGTCAAGTATCCAGTAATATCAAACTCCAGTTATTTAGTTTGCGTGTGTTGGTTGTATATGTATATTATCACTATATTTATACTATGTCAATACTTTTTATTTAAAAATATAACAAATCAAAAAATCCAGTTGTGATTCAATATGCATTTACATATCTCCACAACTGGATTTAATATTAATCTGACATTAATCTTATTACTATGTTAATGTATTAGAAGTTACCTTCAACAACATATACAAGGGGGATTGATAAAAAGTTATATTTTATTAAAATTTTTTAATTATGCTTCTGTTGAGCTTTCAGCCACAGCATCTTCCACAGTAACAATCTCGGAATCATCTGCGATAACAGTCTCAGTCTCTGCGGCAGCCTTAGCCTTCTTCTCAGATGTTAAGAACATGTATACAACCGCTGCAAGAAGTCCGCCTGCAAGTGGTCCTGCAACGAATACCCATACCTGTGTGAGTGGTGTGATATCGCCTGTCACAGCTCTTACAATAGCTGGTCCAAAGCTTCTTGCCGGGTTAACGCCTGTTCCTGTGAAAGGAATACCAAAAAGATGAACTGCTGTGAGCGCAATACCGATAACGATACCAGCTACACTGCTGTACTCTTTCTTAGATGTAACGCCTAATACTGTTATTACAAATATAAATGAAAGAATAATCTCTACTATAAGCGCACCCCACATATTAATCTGTAAGAATCCACCTAATTCGCCATACCCATTAGTTCCAAGACCTGTGAGATTGTATCCATATGACTGGTACTGTGAAAGAATATCTGCATTAAATGTCTTAGAGATTCCAAGAAGTGCAAATGCTGCTGCAATTCCACCTAATACCTGTGCTGCGATATATCCACATAAATCTGCAAGTCCCATTTTACCTGATACGAATACGCCAAGAGAAACGGCTGGGTTAATGTGACATCCAGATATATTACCTATTGAATATGCCATAGCTGTAACTGTCATGCCAAATACAAGTGCAATTCCGACAATACCAAGTAATCCCTGATATCCTGCTGTAAATGATGCAGCACCGCATGCTACGAATGTAAGCACGAAAGTTCCGATGAATTCTGCCAAATACTTCTTCATTATTAGTCCTCATTTCTGCATTTTTAAATGCGTGTTATTAAAAACAATACTATTAATTATTTATCTTTCTTGATAAATCTGATATGATAGTATATGTTTAACGTATTAAAGAATAA
This sequence comes from uncultured Eubacterium sp., assembly GCA_900547255.1. Taxonomy (GTDB): domain Bacteria; phylum Bacillota; class Clostridia; order Lachnospirales; family Lachnospiraceae; genus Lachnospira. The sequence continues at coordinate 14,603 of URGC01000037.1, forward strand.
CACAATATTTTTTATTTTACAATATTCTATGGAGGTCACGCTATAATGAACAGCAAGAAACGAACAAGAACGCTGCTTTCAATAATTATGATTCTGGCGGTTATTCTGCTTGTAGTTGTACTCGTTGGAAGTTTCATGTTCTTCAGATTTGGTATGTGGAAGGCATGGAAAAACCGTGGTTCACGATTCTACACACCAGCCCAGATTACAGGGATTAAAGAGAATTCTTATGAACAGGGAGAAAATGCTCTTGTCGACAACATAAAAGAACGTCTTGAGGGTGGCACAGGCATCAATGCCATATTAAGACAACTCTATCCTGACAGCTACATTTATACAATCAATGGACACTACTATTTCTCTCCTATTGATTACAATCTTAAGATGAACTCTCTTAACAATAACTGTTTCATCAAAGATGCTGATACAGGCGAGATAACTTATAACGATGGAAAAATCACATCCCACAAGGGTATTGATGTATCTAAGTATCAGGGAACAATTGACTGGAGCAAGGTTAAGAACAGCGGTGTTGAATACGCCATTATAAGATGTGGATACCGCGGATATGAGAGCGGAACTATCACTCAGGATTCTAATTTTGATAACTATGCACGTAATGCTCTTGCTAAAGACATCAATATCGGTGCTTATTTCTATACTCAGGCATTAACTAAGGAAGAAGCCGAGGAAGAAGCTGATTTCGTTATCAACTGCTTAAAGCCATACAATGTAACTTATCCTATATGTCTTGACGTAGAGGATGCGTCTGGCAGCGGTGCCCGTCAGGAGACACTCACTAACGAACAGCTCACTGATGTAGTTATCGCTTTCTGTGACAGAATCAAGGCTGCCGGCTACACACCTATGATATACGCTAACGGCAGATATTTCGCAGGCCGACTTGATATGGAAAGACTTGAAGATTATGAGAAATGGTATGCCATGTATGCTGACACTCCATATATCCCATATGAGATTTCAATGTGGCAGTACACAAGCTCTGGACAGGTCGATGGAATAAGCGGCAATGTCGATATGAATATAAGTTTTAAGACATGGTAGAATAATACTAATCAAATAATGGGTTACAGCTTATTAAAATAGTAAGCTGTAACCCATTTCTCTTTGTTGTATAAACAGTTAACGAGATCCTTTCGAGTTTACTGTTTACCAGTTCTTCCAATGGAAAAACCTCCTTATTATTGTATATGATTATTTCTATGTTCTCTTGCAAATTTAGCAATCATCTCTCTTGTAAGACTGATTCCATCATCCTCAACGTCAAGCTCGTCTGCGCTCACCCATTTGCCGACAGACAGCTCTTCTTCCTGCAATATGATTGAAGTATCTCCATCCACTTCACAGTAATATCCATACAGAAGCGAACCAGATAATCCCCATGGCTGGCTTTTGTAATACCTTAAATTCCTGACATCAAGCCCTACTTCCTCTTTAACCTCTCTGATTACCGTCTGCTCAACTGTCTCACCAATCTCTGTAAATCCAGCAACAAGCGCATAATTCTTATAAGCTCGTCCTGCGTACTTGGTTAGCAGTATCTTATCTTTGTCAGTCACGGCTACTATAACTGCCGGACAAATCTTAGGATATACAGCATTTTTACAATTAGGGCAGAACATCATTCTCTCTCTGTCGCCATGATGCATAACACTTCCACATCTTCCACAGAATCTGTTATCACGGTACCATCCATACAGATGAAATGCTGTTATCGAAGCATACGCTGTCTGCTTAGGCTTTGCAATTCTGAATCTGTTGACACCTATAAACTCATACCCTTCCCAGTGGCTCTTATACTCGTCATGTACCGCAGAATCTGCCATCTCTCCTAAGAAGCTTCCTTTCTCATGACTGTTAACCGGCATAGCAAGAAAATATCTGCACTCATCAACATTTGCAGAATCCTGCTCCTTATCCTTAATTGATAGAAGATATATAAATTCAAAATCGTCCACAACGAATTTGTCTGGCTCTTTGCTGTATCCCATCACAAATTCCTTATATGTAGGATATGAGATTGTATCTGTCTTACTATCCTCCCTGCCAAGCAGAGAGCTTCCTTCAAAGAAAAATATTATATCGTTATCTTTTGGATGTTCATTCCTGTACTGATTGTCTAATATATATGGTTCAATATCCTGTATCATACATTTCCTCACACATCAAATAACAGGCTCCACAGTACAACTGCAAAGCCTGCATTCTAATTCTAATATATTCTAGAAGTAAACCATCTCTTCTGCTGGTGCTTCTGCTGGAACTGCCTCAGAGACATAAAGTACTGGTCCCTTCTTCTTATAAGCCATCTGGAACTCATACTTAATCTGCGCTGTGACTGTAACCCACTGCTTATTCTCAAGTGAGCTTATCTTGTCATAGAAACTGATATAACCTATAAACTGTGTATCCTCTGCACAGCATGTCATAACCTTTCTGCCCGGCACGAAATTCTTATCCTTAAAGTACTTATTCTTAAGAACCTGTCCCTTGAATCTTACTGTCTTGCCTGTATATACCTCTGGTCTTTCTGATACATCCATGTACCATATTCCATAATCGCCATCATCAACCTCGATGACATCTGCATTAATGTCATATGGGAGCTGCTCAGCAATCGAAACCATCTCACCCTTCTCATCTTCAAATACAATCTGAAGTGCAGGATTTAACGCTCTCATGCTTCTTCTGTAGCTTCCGAGGTCCATACTTGTCTTACATCTGTTAAATATCGCCATATCAGCATATTTTACAGACTCAGCAAGTATTGACTTCATATTATTCCACTGATTGCCAAATGTTGTTGCATCAAATAACGTGATAGACTGGTATATCTGCCATCCTCTAGGCTTAGCTGTTCCAAGAAGGTCTTCTGGTGCCCACATTCCATTATACTCAATGATAACAAGCCATGGGTCGTACTTCTTATCAAGCTCATTAAGCTTTTCTTCTGTCAGATCTTCCTTTTCAAGGACAACCATATCAATCTTCTTGTCCTTTAACATCTGCTCGTCATACTCTTCTTCACCCTCTTCGCATACGATAAGAAGCTTATGCTCTGCCTCGTCAAACTGACCCATCTCAATTGTCTCAGTGATGAATCTTGTCTTTCCACTGTCTAACTGTCCATTAATTAAAAATATTGGGATCTGGTATTCTTCATCCTGTGCCATCTCGTCAATTCCTTCCTATATCTGATTAAACCTCAAAAAGTTCCTTAAGATCATCTTCTTCAAGGTCAGAACCTATAACACAGATTCTACCTGTATAATCTGGCTTGCCCTCACGAATCTCATACTCACCTGGTACAAGGTCAAAATACATCCATGTTCCATCTGTACAAGGAAGCATTCCCTTAGAACGAAGGATAGTACCATACTCGTTAAGTCCAGCAAGCTTCTTAAGGATTTCTTCTAACTGATTCTTATCATACTTGTTAGGTGTCTCGACACCCCAGCTTGTAAATACTTCATCAGCATGATGATGTCCCTCATGATCATGGTGGTGGTCATGTCCACAGCAACACTCGCCATCATGGTCGTGATGGTGATGCTCATGCTCGTCATGGTCATGGTCGTGTCCACAGCAACACTCGCCATCATGGTCGTGATGGTGATGCTCATGTTCGTCATGGTCATGATCGTGCTCATCATGGTCATGTCCACAGCAGCACTCGCCATCATGGTGATGATGATGCTCATGTTCATGTGCCTCATGAGTCTTCTCAGCCTGCTCTGCTAACATTTCAAGCTCAAGATTAGTAACATTCTCCATAGCCGCAAGAATCTGCGCACCATCGATAAGATCCCATGCTGTTGTGATAATATGTGCATCCTTATTGTGCTCTCTTATCATTTCAATAGCCTTGTTAAGCTTATCATCGCTGATATTCTGAGTTCTGCTTAAAATGATTGTTCCTGCATGCTCAATCTGGTTATTAAAGAACTCACCAAAGTTCTTCATATAAACCTTAACCTTAGATGCATCTGCAACAGTAGATGCACTGTTTAACTTAATCTCATTCTCAATATGAAGGTCCTTAACAGCCTTGATAACATCTGAAAGCTTACCAACACCTGAAGGCTCAATAATAATTCTGTCTGGATGATACTTGTCTACAACTTCCTTTAAAGATGTACCAAAGTCACCAACAAGTGAACAACAGATACAGCCAGAGTTCATCTCACGTATCTCAACCCCAGAATCCTTCAGGAATCCACCATCAATACCAATCTCACCAAATTCATTCTCTATAAGAACAACCTGCTCGTCCTTTAAAGCTTCTTTTAATAATTTACTAATAAGAGTTGTTTTACCTGCTCCTAAAAATCCTGATATAATATCTACTTTAGTCATTCGAATAATATCCTCCTTATTTTTATGCTAACAAAAGCATGGAGTCCATATCAAACTCCACGCCTCACACTCTATTTTAATTATACTATCCTTGTCAACCCCATTTTACAAAATTAATATCCTAAATAAACATAATGCCGCACCATGTGCGCATACGCCCCTCCACTTCCTTTCACCCGAAAGTACCAGCTTTCAGCCTGGCTCCCCCCTGTGCGCTGTGAGGCTGCTGTGTAGCTGTGTAAAACTCACCTGTCGGATGTGTCGTGCTGCTCTTAGCTGGTGTTAGACAAAAGCTAATCAGAATGCTAAACCGTCCAAGCGAAGCGCGTTTTTAGCATTCTGATTAAATAAGCTTTGTCGTGCCAGCTTAGAGCAGCTAGACACGTAGACCCCGTGAGTTTTACACAGCTATACAGCAGTCTCACAGCGCACAGGGGGGAGCCAGGCTGAAACTGCCGCACCATACAAACCTATCTATACACCTCTTCCAACACCTGAAAATAATTCTCAAATGTCTTCCTGCAACACTCATAGTCATCAATTATTATTCCCGGAACCTTCAATCCTATAAGTGCAAAAGCCATCGCCATCCTATGGTCATCATAAGTGCTCACAACTCCCCCATGCAGAGTCACCGGATTAATGCGGATTGCACTCTCCTCCTCCACGACATCTCCACCAAGCTTTGCAAGCTCGGCTGCAATTCCATGAAGTCTGTCAGATTCCTGCAATCTTATATGCCCGATATTCTTAATATATGTAGGTGTCTGCGCAAATGCAGCAACAACCGCAAGTGTCATTGACTGGTCTGAGAAATCATTCATATCAAGCTCAATGCCGTCATACACTCCATCCTTACATCCAGTCACCTTAATTCCAGCCTGTGTATCATCCACTGTGCATCCCATATCTTCGAGCAGCCTGATAAACTTAATATCTCCCTGCATAGAATCAAGATGTACATTTTTAACAACCGCAGTTCCGCCCGTAATCGCTGCTGCCGCATAGAAATAGCAAGCTGCCGATACATCCGGTTCAATCTGGTACGTTCTTGATGAATATTTCTCATCTGCGCCGATTGTATACAATGCGCCATCATGCACTACATGGCATCCGAACTGCTCCATCATCTTTGCAGTAATTCTTATATACGAACCATCCGTCTTTTCACTTGTTATATGGATATCCAATCCGCCTGAAAGAACTGGCGCAACCATCATCAGGGCACTTAAAAACTGTGTGCTTCTGCTTATGTCAATGTCAACGTCATGCGCTGGCACATTTCCACCATACGAAGCTCCTGTGACCTCGACAGGCAGAAATCCTTCGTTTTCAAGATATTTAAACTGCGCACCCATAGACTCCAGCGCCTCAAATAATGGCTTCATAGGTCTTTTCTTCATCTGGTCTGACGCATCTATAGTATATTTTCCATCTGATAAACCAAGCATTGCTGTCAGAAATCTCGCCGCAGTTCCCGCACTGCCAACATTGATTGTTCCCGTCTTTGCCGGAATAACACCTGTTGTTCCAGCAATCACAACATATTTATCAGACTCATTGATTGTCACTTTGTATCCAAGGCTCTTAAGGCAGTCAAGGAAATGTCTTGAATCATCACTGAACAAAACACCATCAAGGCGGCACTCCCCATCGGAAAGTGCCGCCATTAATAATGCTCTGTTAGTTATACTTTTAGAACCTGGAACTTCAACAACACAATCTACTGGCTTGTTAACCATCTTAACTTCATATTGTGCCATATATTCCTTGTATGATAATTAGGAAGTTAATTATCACACGTTTCCTTTCTTTTAATATCG
>URGC01000038.1 GCA_900547255.1 uncultured Eubacterium sp.
ACACTCCTATGCTCCCGGCTATTCCAAAATTACGAGGTATAAGCAATACAAGCATCCTTTGTATGCCGAAGGGAAAGCCACCCATAATCCAGAACTGAAACCAGTTCATACCGTTTTCTCCCAGACATATCCAGTAACACATATCCAACCAGATCACAATAAATGCCATCGGCAAAATCACCTTAAACAATACCCTTTTCATGCCATCCTCCTCCATACATATCATGCTGCACTTCCTGCTGATAGAAATGATTTATCGTGGCTGGTGCATTATAAAGCGCTGTTATCATATACGACTTGATATTGGTTATCTTCGTTATTGTCTCTTTCATGCAACCAATCACATACTCAAGATGACTGCTATTCAGTTTCAAAAATCTAGATTTTACGAGTTCATACGGATAGTCCTCTCCTGCAACCCGGATTGATTTTCTTTTTACGCATACCACTTCACAGATTATCCCAAACAATTCGTCATAAAGTTCCTTTTCCCCATAGCCATCATACTTCATGTGATGATCATAACTGATATTCTCTTTAATCAGTTCTATGTAAGACTGTGCATCATCCATCGCATCCATCACATCAGCTTGTGGCTTTTCTGTCACAGATTGATTGATTGGATTGGTATAACTCAACTCAGTCTGGTTATAATTAGTCTGATTCATATAAGTCTGATTATAGTTAGTATAATTAGGGTTCGATTCTCCGACTTCTTGAGGTTTGATTTCCGAACTTCCAGAGGTTTGATTTTCTGACTTCCGAAAGTTCGATTTTCTGACTTCTTGAAGTTTGATTTTCTGACTTCCAGAAGTTCGATTTTCTGACTTCTTGAAGTTCGATTTTCCGACTTCTGTGATTTTATCAGCATTTGCTGGCTCTTTTTCGTCCATCTGTTCAGTAATAGAAGCAAAATTTTTCACATAAATTATATCCGGTTTTCCAAGTCCTCTGCGAACCTTTTCTACCAGACCAATTCCTTTTACAGAATCAAGCTCTGCCAATACCTTAACAGCTTTTTCCTTAGCGCATCCCAAATCCTCCATAATGCTGTCTATGGTATAAATGATGTATGCACGATTTTCATCGTCAAACCATTCATTCTTCATAGACAGCGACATACGATCAAGCATAAGTCCATACAACAATTTAGCATCACTGGACAGCTTCTTAAATCTCTCGTCCTTTATCAGCAGGCGTGGAACACGATAGAATGAGAACTGTTCCGCTTCTATTCCGTAATAATAATCTAGCTGCAAAATTTCTCCCATTCTCGTCTCCTCCTTCCTACTGCGTATTTTTCCAGTTATCTAATAGCTGAAATATTATTTTTTCTATATCATCTGTGCTGTATGTATCCGGAAAATAACTGTTAATGCGTTCCGTTTTTATAACAACCTTACGCTCTACTGGCTTTTCTTTCTCCAGAAGCATACGCACCATTGGAAAGGTCAACTCTCCTTTTTTGTCACTTTCCTTCAGCATGGCACTCTGCTGTTTGGTTATGACAGCATTGGTGTCCTGTATGGCAACCAATACCCATTGCTGTGCATCCTCGGATAAAAATGAAAGGTCAACAGCCTGCATAATGCCTATTTTCCCTGCATCAACCATATCAAGCAATGGTTCCGATAAGCGTGAAATCCATATATATCTTTGAACTGTTTTTGCACTTTCTCCTGCGGCTTCTCCAAGTTCTTCCAAAGTAAGTCCGCCTGTTCTGCTTCCCTGATGCTTCATAGCATCATATTTCATGCGGTATGCCTTTGCTTTTTCGCTTGGAAGAATATCTTCTCTTTGGATATTGCTGTCCACCATAATAATCGTGGCTTCATCATCCGTATAATTACGGATAAACATCGGCATTGTTTCAAGTCCTACCAGTTCACACGCATGTCTCCTGCGATGTCCTGCAATAATTTCATAGCCGCCCTCAGCTCTTGGTCTTGCAATACCCGGCATCAGCACGCCATGCTCTCTGACACTCTCCACCGTCTCCTGCATCTTTTCATCGTCCAGTACCTTAAATGGGTGACCTTTGAACTCATGCAGTTCTGATAATGCAATTTCCTGTACCTGCTCTATTCCTGCCTGTGGCTGTCCATCTCCGAATAAATCATCGAAGCTGTTCAGTTTTACCTTTGCGGCACTTCCTGTTTTATTCATCTGCAAGCACCTCCTCTGTCAATGACTGATAGGCACTCGCTACTTTTCCATTTGGATCATGCTCATAAATGCTGACACCTTCAGCAGAAATCTCCGCAGCTCTTACCGACATCGGAATACTGTTTTCAAATATTCTTACCTTGCTACCATAATTCTCCACAACCAATGCACTGATGTCTTTTGCATAATTCGTTCTGTTATCAACCATAGTAAGCAGAATACCTTCAATCTCCAATTTTGGATTGATCTGCCTTTTTACCTTTCCTATGGTCTTTATAAGCTGTTCCAGACCTTTTACCGGCAGATATGCTGCCTGCACCGGAATAAGGATGCTGTCGGCACTTGCAAAGGCATTTATGGTAATCATGCCAAGGGAAGGCATACAATCAATCAGAATGTAATCATACCTTTCTTTCTGCTGTTCTATATAAGTCCGAAGCACAAGCTCCCTGCTCATGACATTTACCAGTGATACTTCCAATCCCGACAACTCTATATTGCCGGGCATAAGGTCTACACCCTCGTCGTGCTTTAGGATGCCATAATCCGGCTCCATATCTTCTTCATTGATGATATTCGCCATAATGGTTGCAAGAGATACATCCAGTTTATCCGGCTCCTGAAAGCCTAAACTTGCTGTCAGGCTTCCCTGTGCATCCGCATCTATCAGAAGCACCTTTTTCCCCTTTTTTGCAAGTCCAATACCTAGATTACTTGTTGTGGTGGTCTTTCCAACTCCACCTTTCTGGTTTCCGATTACTATAACTTTACACATGATGAAATTCCTCCAAATTCTACTATTATTCTTTTACATTGCTCTTTTTTACTTCTACATACGATCTGTAATATTTATCTGTTCCCTTGTTGGGATAGAGGTCTGACATTTCCAGAACCTCTACCTTTGGGTGTCTCTGCATGATTTTTTTGAACCATGTAATATCATTTTTTGTTCCCATCAACCGAATCTTTAACATCAATCATTTCCTCCAAACATTGCATACAAATTTTTATTGTATGTGGCATACTCCGGATAGCGAATCTGTATTGCCTGCCAGAAATATGGTGCATAGCAACAGCAGAACAAATCCTCTACTGAATATCTCCGGCACTCATCCACCTGCTCCTCTGTGTCCTGTTCATCATCCACGCTCGGTGTACCATTGCAATACAGATTAAATGCCATTCTGACAACCTTTGCACTTCCACTGGTCTGCCAGCCTTCATGCAGGCACTCCGGTTTTACACATCCAGTCTTGAAATTATAAATTCTATCCACATTTCTTCGTGTATCTTCGTTCATTCCAATGCAATAGCAAAGTGCCTTGTGATATACATCTGCTTCTCTAACTTTCTGAATTTTTTCATAGTAGAATTTCTCATGTGCTTCACTAATAAAGTTAATATTTTCTTTTTCTGCTCCTAACGCTGTACTGTTCATACTGACTTCCTCCATTTTCTTATTTTGTTCCGTTGACCATAACAAAAAAGGACATTCCTCTAAAATTTCTTTTAGAAAAATGTCCTTATAGTACAAAATATGAACTTGAACTGACTCGATTTTAATTTAAAATCGTTTGTTTTAACCCTTTAAGATAGGTTATTTTGTCGTACTCCTGTCGTACCATACAAGTTGGAAGTCCGCAAACCCTTGATTTTATTGGTCTTTTTTATCCAATGACTTCATCGTCGGGAACAATAAAACGTCTCTGATGGCTGCTGAATCTGTAAGAAGCATGACAAGGCGGTCGATACCGTATCCGATACCACCTGTTGGAGGCATGCCGACTGCAAGTGCATTAAGGAAGTCCTCATCTGTATGCTGTGCTTCCTCATCACCATTCTCTGCATTCTTATCCTGCTGTATGAAACGCTCTCTCTGGTCGATTGGGTCATTAAGCTCTGAGTAAGCGTTACACATCTCCCATGTGTTGATGAAAAGCTCGAAACGCTCAACCTTCTCAGGGTCTGATGGCTTCTTCTTAGTAAGTGGAGAGATAGCAAGTGGATGATCCATGATAAATGTAGGCTGGATTAACTTCTCCTCACAGTACTCTTCGAAGAAAAGGTTGATGATGTCGCCCTTAGTATGACGCTCCTCGAACTCAATTCCCCTCTCCTTAGCAAGAGCCTTAGCTTCCTCATCAGTCTTAACTGTGTCAAAATCAATGCCCGCATATTCCTTGATTGCATCATTCATAGTAAGTCTTCTGAATGGCTTGCCAAGGTCAATCTCAATTCCATTATAAGTAATCTTAGTTGTACCACATACAGTCTCAGCAAGATGTCTGAACATACTCTCTGTAAGTTCCATCATTCCTTCATAATCTGTATATGCCTGATAGAGCTCCATAAGTGTGAACTCTGGATTGTGTCTCGTATCTACACCTTCATTACGATATACTCGTCCTATTTCATAGACTCTCTCAAGACCACCAACAATAAGTCTCTTAAGATAAAGCTCTAACGAAATACGAAGTTTGACATCCTCATCAAGTGCATTGTAATGAGTCTCAAATGGTCTTGCAGCAGCACCACCTGCATTAGATACAAGTGTTGGAGTCTCAACTTCCATGAACCCTCTGCCATCAAGGAACTTTCTTATCTCCTTGATAATCATAGATCTCTTTACAAATGTATCCTTGACCTCTGGATTCATGATTAAATCAACATATCTCTGACGGTATCTCATATCAGTATCTGTGATTCCATGGAACTTCTCAGGAAGAACCTGTAAGCTCTTAGAAAGAAGTGTAATCTGCTCAGCATGAACTGATATCTCACCTGTCTTAGTTCTGAATATGAATCCCTTGATACCGAAGATATCACCGATATCTGATTTCTTAAAGTCTGCATATGCCTCTTCGCCAATAGCATCTTTTGAAATATATGCCTGTATTCTTCCCTTAAGATCAGCAATATTACAGAAAGATGCCTTTCCCATTACTCTCTTGAACATCATACGTCCAGCAAAGCTTACATTGATAGGAGAAGCATCCATGATTGCTCTTCTCTCATTATAATCAGCTGTTACAGCTTCTCTTGCCTGCTGCTCATCCAGACCGTCTACATTAACTGCTGGTCTGTCTCCAAGAAGCTCTTTCTCATGAGCCTCATATAAAGCTCTGATTTCGTCTGTGTGATGTGTTACATCATACTTAGTTATCTGGAATGGATCCTTGCCGGCTTCCTGTAAAGCCTTAAGCTTCTCCTGACGGTTTCTTATCTGCTCATTAACATCAGGCTGCTGTGCATTCTTGCCGTTAGCTGCCTGTGCATTCTGTGTATTATTCTCTGCCACTTTAAAAACTCCTTAAATTAGTTATTAACTTCAATAATCTTATATTCAATCTCTCCAACTGGAGCTTCTACCTTAACGATATCGCCAACCTTCTTGCCGATAAGTGCAGCACCAAGTGGTGACTCGTTAGAAATCTTATTGTTAAGGCTGTCTGCCTCTGATGAACCAACGATTACATACTCGATATCCTCATCATACTCTATATCATGAAGCTTGACAGTACTCTCCATCTTAACCTTGCCGTTATCCTTCTTGCCTGAAGCATCATCCTGGATAATCTCTGCATTTTTTAAGATTTCTTCGAGTTCAGCAATCTGCGCCTCGATATCTCTCTGCTCATCTTTAGCTGCATCATACTCAGCATTCTCTGAAAGGTCACCCTGCTCTCTTGCTTCTTTAAGCTTCTGAGCTACTTCCTTTCTTCTGACAACCTTAAGGTTCTCAAGTAATGCAACTCTTTCGTCATAACCTCTCTTAGTAAGAAACTGCTTCTCTGCCATATTACTCCTCATTTCTGCAACACAATATTACTTCCTGTATCAATCTGCATCAGGTGTGCACCAATACAGACCCCCGCATAAATGCACCATATCTGTACATTTATACCTATCCTATAAATAACACTAGTCAAAATATTATATACTAGTCGCACCTTTCTGTCAATGCCTCGCATAAAGCTTCAAGCTGCTCCATATGCTCAACGTGGTTAACTTCATTGCGAAGTCCCGATGCATGCTTCATTCCTGCTGTATACCACGCAAAATGCTTTCTCATCTCACGCATTCCTGTATACTCGCCTTTTACCTCAACAAGCATCCTTGCATGCCTTAAAATCATATCACGGATTTCTGTGATATCTGGCGGAACCATCTCCTTGCCAGAGCTTAGATACTCATTAATCTGGTTGAATATCCATGGGTTGCCTCTTGCTCCTCTTCCTATCATTACGCCGTCACACCCAGTCTGCTTCATCATATCAACCGCATCCTGCCCTGTAAGTATATCTCCATTGCCGATAACCGGAATTGACACATTCGCTTTGACTCTCGCTATGACATCCCAGTCTGCCTTGCCTGAATAGTACTGCTCCCTTGTCCTTCCATGAACAGCTACTGCCGCGCCGCCTGACTCCTGGACTATTCTTGCAATCTCCGGTGCATTGATACTCTGCGGGTTAAATCCCGCCCTGATTTTAACAGTGACTGGCTTATTAATTGCATTTGCCATAGTCTCTACGATTCTGCCGACCAGCACGGGGTCTTTCATAAGTGCTGAACCCTCTCCGTTATTGACAACCTTGGGAACTGGACAGCCCATATTGACATCAATCACATCAAATGGTCTCTCCTCAAGCCTTTTTGCCATATCAGCCATAATCTGCGGGTCTGAGCCAAATAACTGGACAGCTATAGGATTCTCACCCTCTGTCACATTAAGAAGTGCTTCTGTATTCTTATTATTATATAATATCGCCTTGGCACTCACCATCTCTGTATACAGATAACCGCAGCCATTCTCCTTGCACAGGAGTCTGAATGGAAGGTCTGTAACCCCAGCCATGGGAGCCAGTGCAACATTGCCCTTAATCTCTACATTTCCTATCTTCATCGCCAGCTACTCAATTCCCATAAAAAATACTTTGTAAAACATCTCTACAGACTCAAGCAGCTCTCGCTTCTCATACTGAAGCTTCTTGATAAGCATTCCACATGCTATATCATCATACAGAAGGTCACCCTCATCTGCCTCTGTACGGAACATCAGTGTTCCATCCTCATCAAATACAAGCTTTAATATCCCGCCAACTTCCTCTGTGAACAAGACACACATTATTTTTAGGTCATCCTTAATCTCATCTGGAAGCTTGCTAAACTCTTCATTAAGATAGAATTTCTTATCATATGCGCTTGATGCACATAATATTACCTCTTCATCATCAAACATATCCGTACAATCCTCTCACTGAAACTTCACCGGCAACAATTTTCTCCATTGTTCCGTCAGACTTTCTGACGATAAGCCTTCCTTCCTCGTCAATTCCGACTGCCTCTGCCGTGTATTCACTGTCTCTTTCTATAATTCTTACTTCTCTTCCAGCATTGATAAGGCACTGGTTATAGTCATCCATAAGTCCTGACAAATCACAGGTCTTTACAAACTCCTCATAATATCCTGTAAAATGTCTTGCAAATGCAGCTATTATGTCACTTCTCTTAACATGGTCATCAGTCTGCACATATATAGATGATGCTGTGTCTTTGATTGACTCATCAAAATCTGTTGTATTGACGTTAATTCCAATTCCCACAACAACATAATTAATCCGCTCAAGCTCTGCACTCATCTCTGTAAGGATTCCGCATATCTTGCGGTTGCCAAGCACTATGTCGTTAGGCCATTTTATCATGCACTCTACATCAGAATCAGTGTCTTTCTTTACAACCTCTGCAATCGCCATGGCTGTAGCCATAGCCACAACTATCGTAAGCATTGATGCATCATATGGCTTGATGTCAGGGCGCAGAAGAAGACTCATCCAGATTCCGCTTCCTGCTGGGGATATCCAGCTTCTGCCTCGTCTTCCTTTACCACCTGTCTGACATTCAGTTACAAACAATGTACCTGACTCCTCACCAGCCTCTGCTGCAAGCTTTGCTCTTGTATTAGTCGAGTCAGTCTCATCATAATAAACAACCTTTTTTACAGTCAGCCCATCCTGTAACTGGCTTTCTATCTCTTCCTTAGTTACAATATCCGGGTACTTAACAATGCGGTATCCTTTATTGGACACCGCATCAAATTCATAGCCTTCTTCTTTTAACTGATTGACATATTTCCAGACTGCTGTCCTTGACACACCGAGTGTCTCACACAGGCTCTGTCCAGAGGTATATCCATCCGCATTTCTTAATATTTTTAATATATTTGTCTTAATATCCATCAGCGTACTACTCCAAGGCACATAATTGCTAATATGTATATCACTACTGCTGCCACAATAAGAACTATCGCCGCCGCCCTGCTCTGGTTCATCAGCTTCTTGATTCCTGACAGCAGATTAACTGTTCCACCAGCAAAGAATGTTATCGGAAACAGTATTCCACTGCTGCTTCTTAAAAACAGTATAATAACTGCCATAACTGCCACAAATACACATAATACTATATTAGCATAGTCTATTATCATCTTAGCTCTTCTGTATGATCCAGTTGTTGTATAATACATCTAAACCTCTTCCTACTTGTATGCTCCAAGTGTTGCTGCCATAACTGCTTTAATTGTATGCATTCTGTTCTCTGCTTCCTGGAAAACAACTGACTGCTCTGACTCGAATACTTCGTCTGTTACTTCCATCTCTGTGAGACCATATTTCTCATGAATCTGTGAACCAATCTTAGTCTTAAGGTCATGGAAAGCTGGAAGGCAGTGCATGAATATTGCATTCTTAGAAGCATTTTTCATAACATCGCTGTTAACCTGATATGGAGAAAGAGCTTTAATTCTCTCAGCCCACACCTCATCTGGCTCGCCCATAGATACCCATACATCTGTATATATAACGTCAGCGTCTTTAGTTGCTTCCTTAACATTCTCAGAAAGTGTAACTGAACCGCCGCTCTCCTTAGCCCACTCTTCACACTGTGCTACAAGGTCTGCCGCTGGGAAATATTCTTTTGATGTACATGCTGTGTAATGAAGTCCAAGCTTAGCACACACAATCATAAGTGAATTACCCATGTTATATCTTGCATCACCCATGTATACAAACTTAACACCCTTTAATCTGCCAAGACACTCTCTTACAGTAAGCATATCTGCTAACATCTGTGTTGGGTGATACTCGTTAGTAAGTCCGTTCCATACTGGCACTTTAGAATATTTGGCAAGGTCTTCAACTATTGACTGCTCAAAACCTCTGTATTCGATTCCATCATACATTCCTGCAAGAACTCTTGCTGTATCTGCGATGCTCTCTTTCTTGCCAATCTGTGAGCCTGTTGGGTCAAGATATGTTGTTCCCATTCCAAGGTCATGTGCAGCAACTTCAAATGAACATCTTGTTCTTGTGCTTGTCTTCTCAAATATAAGTGCTACATTCTTACCGATAAGTGGCTGCTCAACAATTCCCTTATGCTTCTTATCTTTAAGCTCTGCAGCTAAATCTATCATAAATAATATCTCCTCTGGAGTAAAATCCTTCAGAGTTAAAAAATCTCTTCCCTTTAAATCCATATTCTTATCCACCTTTCTCATGTCTGGCATTTTAATTCTTAAAAGTTACCCATATAAAAATAATTCTATCGCAAACACTTATTTTTTGCAAGTAAAACAGCAAGCCGGAGCGTCATATATGAACACCCCGGCTTGCTGTCTGCTATTTACAATAGTTTATCACTTTCAATTTAGTAGAATACATGGCTTCCAATTATTGTAAAGCTTGATAATGTCTCTAATGCCACGCTGTATGATGGACGGAACGCTGTGTAACTGCCTACATTATTAGTTCCAGACAATGCATCCATAGCTGCTTTAAGACATTCCTGATTCCTTGGGCCTGCATTAAGTCTTGCCTGAAATGCGCTGCTTGGACCGCCAGCTCCATCGGATACCCCTGAGAACTGTGCTCTTGCATATACAACACCTGCTATGCTGTTAGGATATCTTGTATTCCTGATTCTGTTAAGGACTACATTGGCTACAGCAAGCTTGCCTTCATATGACTCCCATGCTGCTTCCCAGTCCACAACACAGGCTAATATCCATACTTCCTGCTCTGATACATTCATCGTAGGATTGTAAGATACATCAATGTTCTGCATAGCTGCTGCTATCTTGGCAGCCTTGGCTTCCTCTGCCTTTCTTGCGGCTTCTGCTGCTGCCGCTTCCTCTGCTGCAATCTCCTCTACAGTCTTACCAAATGGAAGGTTATAGTTAAGTGCCATATCAGCATCTATAACATATCCTTCTCCATTATCTGTAGAAACTATCATATAGTCACCGCATTTACCTACGGCTGGAAGTTCCTTACCATTCTCAAGTGTGTATGTCACTTCTGACTTATCTGGGCCTGCGTATACATACGCAACATCTGACATAACTGTCGCTGTCATATCCCCGCCGATTGCCTCTGCCTCATCATCAAAGCAAAGGTAAGGTGTGCTTACATAACCTTCAAGGTCACCTGACACAAGTCTCGTCCATTCAGAACCGCTCTCAACAACCTCTGCGATATTATCTGTGAATAACTTTCCTGCAACTTCAGAACTTTCGTCTGGTTCAGTATAGACATTAAGATAATCATCAACAATGCCTACCGCCAGTCCTGTATATATACCTGTAATCTTCTCTTCCTGTGCTCCTGATAATACAATATCTGCTGTATTCTCAGAATATGTTGCTTCCCTTGTAACAAGTTCTGCAACCTCAGTCATCTTTACGGTAGTAACTGCTTTTCGTACCACTGGCATGAGAGGCATGAAAAATGCCACCATCATAACACCAAGATACAAAAAAACTTTGCTACGAATATGCCTCATAGAAAATTCCTTTCTCGATATTATATTACTATAATATTCACCAAATGTTACATAAATGTTACATTTGTTACGATAGCATTGTAACAAAGTTTAATATTTTTGTCAAATTTTCCCCATAAATTGTAAAAAAATATTGTTTATCTTCTCTGCCTTGCAGCCTCGAAAGCCAGCACAGTACAAGCAATTGCGGCATTCAGCGATTCAACTTTTCCTGACATTGGTATCTTAACAAAACAGTCTGCTTTGGCAGCCGCTTCATCTGTAAGTCCATTGCCTTCATTGCCTATCATAAATGCTGTTCCACCAGTATAATCCATATCTGTATACGCACCTTTTCCATCAAGATGCGCTGCATACACTTTAATTCCATTATTTTTTAATTCTTCTATGGTTTCTAACAGATTATCTGTTATAAGATATGGAACCCTGAATATCGAGCCCATTGTAGAACGTATTACCTTGGGATTGTATACATCAACTGAATTAGAGCTTATTATAACTCCGCTCGCTCCAGCCGCTTCTCCCATTCTTATGATTGTCCCCAGATTACCCGGGTCCTGTAGATTCTCAACGCAGAGTATCAATGGTGCTCCATTTTCCTTAACTGACACTATATCTGATAATGTATATTCCCTCATTCTGACAACTGCCATAATCCCCTGAGGTGTCTTGGTATCAGACATATGATTGTATACATTATCACTTACAATCTCTGCCTTATCGCCATATGCATTACCATTATTGCCTGCGAAAGTCTCAGACATATACACTTTAACAAGGGCATCAGAAGGTACCTCTGATACCATTCTTATGCCCTCAACAACGTATTCTTTATCTTCTCTTCTTGCCTTTGCCTTGGATAAAAGCGATATAACATGCTTTACCTGTGAACTACCTGTACTTGTTATCATATATTACCTAGAAAGCAATGTGCTGATATTAAACTCGTATTCGCTAATATCCTTCTTCATTGCTAATGCTTCATCAATATCATAATCTACAAACTTGCCATCTTTATATGCAACTACACGGTTGCTCTTGCCTTCTCCTAAAAGGTCTACAGCGTATGCGCCCATAACTGATGCATACATTCTGTCCTTACATGTTGGAGAACCACCACGCTGCATATATCCAAGGATAGTTGCTCTTGTCTCTATACCTGTAGCAGCTTCGATTCTTCTTGCCATACCTGTAGAATGACCTATTCCCTCGGCATTGATAATAAGATGATGCTTCTTGCCCTTCTTACGTCCTTCTATGATATGGTTGATAATTGTCTGCTCATCATTATCATATCTTTCTGGAAGAAGAATATCCTCTGCACCATTGGCAATACCACACCATAATGCTATATATCCTGCATTACGTCCCATAACCTCGATAATTGAACATCTCTCATGTGATGTAGATGTATCTCTTATCTTGTCAATAGCTTCCATTGCTGTATTAACCGCTGTATCAAATCCAATTGTATAATCTGTACATGCTATATCAAGGTCGATTGTTCCTGGAAGTCCGATTGTGTTAACACCATTCTCTGCAAGCTTCTGTGCACCTCTGAATGAGCCATCACCACCGATTACAACGATTCCGTCAATCTTGTGCTTCTTACATACCTCTGCTGCCTGCTTCTGTCCCTCTGGTGTCATGAATTCCATACATCTTGCTGTATACAGAATAGTACCACCTCTTGAGATAATATCTGATACGCTTCTCTTATCCATATCAATAACTTCATCATTGATAAGACCATTGTATCCCTTCTGTATACCTTTAACCTTCATTCCTTTATTCAGAGCAGTTCTGACCACAGCCCTTATCGCTGCATTCATTCCCGGTGCGTCACCACCACTTGTTAGTACACCAATTGTTTTAATCTCTTTTGCCATAACTACTCCTCCCTGTCTTTTAAAGACTCTATAAGCTTATATATTTCAATCTAAAATCGTCTATATTGTACCTCAAAAAAAACAAAAATGCAATAAACATTATGTTGTCTCTACATTCTTATTGCCATACTTTTTGCGAAGGTCATCTATAAGCTGTGAATTAATGCTTATATTCCTGCTTGCCGGCCATCTGAGCCTGCTCTTTTCTTTTTCACAGTATATGATAACACTGTCCTTTCCATCAAGGTCTTTTAACATATCTGTAAGTTCTTTTTCTCCATTATGATATGTCTGCTCGTCTGGCATCCTTATCCAAAGCGTTCTTGGCACTTCTGAAAATGGAGTAATTTTTTCACATATAAGCTTGCCATTCTCATCAACATTTGCCTGGACGCGTCCTGTTATGAACACCTTATCAGTCTGCTCAATCGCATGCCTGTTTTCATTGTAACTCTTAGGAAATACGACAACCTCTATCGTTCCAAACATATCCTCAATCGTTAAGAATGCCATAAGCTCGCCTCTCTTGGTTGTCATGACCTTCTTATTCATAATCATTCCACCGATTGTCTGCTTGGAATTATCTGCCGCCTTGGTCTCTCCAAGTTCCGGGTCAATCTCAAAATCGAGTGCATTGGCAGACACATGCTTTTTCCACATTCCCATATATTCATCAAGAGGATGTCCTGTTACATATACGCCAAGTACTTCTTTTTCGTATTCCAACTTTTCTTCTTTATTATACTCGTCAAGATCAGGAAGCTTTATCTCAAAATCTTCTTTGGCACTATCATCGACAATATCAAATAACGACATCTGACCTGAGATTGAATCCTTTCCCTGTCTGTCCGCATTGTCAAGAATCTGTGCATAGACACTCATCATCTGTCTTCTGTTAGCTTCAAATGAGTCAAATGCCCCTGCTTTAATGAGATTTTCCAGTGTTCTCTTGTTAAGCTCTTTGTGAAGTCTCGCTGTAATATCCTGTATCGACTTGAAATCCCCACTTAGCTTACGGTCATTAATTATAGCCTCGATTGTAGGTCTTCCAAGTGATTTAACAGCCGATAAGCCAAATCTTATCGCACCATTCTCGTTAGTGAATCCCATGTCTGATTTGTTGACATCTGGTGACAATATGCTGATTCCCATCTGGCGGCACGCGTATATATATCCCTCCACCTTGGAAGTATTGTCTGTAACAGACGTAAGGAGGGCACACATATATTCAACCGGATAATACTGCTTTAAATAAGCCGTCTGATATGACACAACAGCATATCCAGCCGCATGCGACTTATTAAATGCATATGCCGCAAAGCTTATCATTTTATCAAATATGACATTACCAGCTTCCGCAGAAACGCCATTCTTGATACAGCCAGGCACTCCTTCTTCCTCATTGCCGTATATGAAATTTTGTCTCTCCTTCTCCATGACTTTGAGCTTTTTCTTAGCCATAGCACGTCTTACAAGGTCACTTCTTCCAAGTGAATATCCGGCAAGGTCACGCACTATCTGCATAACCTGTTCCTGATAAACTATAACTCCGTATGTTGGTTTTAAAATAGACTCAAGCTGTGGGCAGTCATATACAATATTATCTTTGTTATTCTTACCCTCTATATACTGTGGTATATAATCCATTGGACCCGGTCTGTACAGAGAAATTCCGGCTATCAGGTCATCCAGGCATGTAGGTTTAAGCTCCTTCATGAAGTTCTTCATTCCTGCACTCTCAAGCTGGAATATACCATCACATTTACCAGAGCTTATAAGCTCATACACTTTAGGGTCATCATATCTTATATTATTGATTGTGAAATCTGGATTTAATTTCTTTGCAAGTGTCTCAGCATCGCTTATAACCGTCTCTGTTCTAAGTCCGAGGAAATCCATTTTAAGAAGTCCCAGCTCTTCAAGTGTGTCCTTCTCAAACTGGGCAACAATCTCACCATCAGCTCCGACTGAAAGTGGAACATACTCACCTACAGGCTTACCACTGATAAGGACACCTGATGCATGTATAGATGCATGTCTTGGAAGTCCTTCCAGCTTCTTACTCATATCAATCAGATTCTTTATCTGTGGGTCTGACTCATATGCCTCTCTTAAATCAGGATTTTCCTTCAATGCCTTATCTATAGTTATGTTAAGCTCTCTTGGAACCATCTTGGCGATATTATCAACCATGGCATATGGCAGATCAAGCACTCGTCCAACATCTTTGATAACCGCTCTTGCAGCCATTGTTCCAAATGTTATAATCTGTGACACACAATCCTTGCCATATTTGCTGATAACGTAATCTATAACCATCTGACGGCCTTCATCACAGAAATCCACGTCAATATCGGGCATGGTTACTCGCTCTGGATTAAGGAAACGTTCAAAGAGCAGGTCATATTTCATAGGGTCTATATCTGTTATTGTGAGGGCGTACGAAACAAGGCTTCCCGCAGCCGAACCACGTCCGGGGCCTACAGCAAGATTATTGACTTTGGCATAGTTAACGTAATCCCACACAATAAGGAAGTAATCAACGAATCCCATTGAATGAATGACAGAAAGCTCATAATTAAGTCTCTGGACTAAATCTTTATGGTCTTTTACCGGTGTTATAACAACATCTTTTCTGTCTGGAACATCGATACTTGCAGCATACGCCATATGTTCATCAATATCCAGCTCCTTCGTCTCATCCGGATAACGCTTTTTAAGTCCTGTAAAACACAGATAATTAAGATATGTCCATGAAGTATAACCTTCTGGAACCTTGAATTCAGGCAGCTTTGTCACTCCAAATTCAATCTCGACATTACATCTTTCTGCTATCTTATGTGTATTTTCAAGTGCCTGTGGCGCATATGGGAAAAGTGCCGCCATCTCCTCTGGAGATTTAAGATAGTACTGACCTCCAGTATAGCGCATTCTATTCTCATCATTGACCTTCTTGCCTGTCTGGATGCACAGAAGTATGTCGTGCGCCTCCCAGTCCTCCGCATTGATGTAATGCGAATCGTTCGTACATACAAGGTCAATTCCAAGCTCATTTGACATTCTTACAAGCTGTGGATTGACATATTTCTGGTCTGGCAGTCCATGATCCTGCAATTCAAGGAAGAAATTGCCTTTGCCAAATATATTCTCATACCTTTTCGCAGCCTCAACTGCCATCTCATACATACCACGCGCAAGGTATCTTTGCACCTCTCCAGCAAGACACGCACTTAAAGCTATGATTCCCTCTGAATATTTCTCAAGAATCTCATAATCAACTCTTGGCTTATAATAGAATCCGTCTATAAAACCTGCCGAAACAATTTTCATCAGGTTGTCATATCCTTTATTATTCTCTGCGAGCAGAACAAGATGATAATACTTGTCCTCTCCCATTCCGACCTCTTTATCAAATCTCGAACCCGGCGCAACATACACCTCGCATCCAAGAATCGGCTTAATTCCTGCATCTTTGGCAGCCCTGTAGAAATTAATAACGCCATACATAACACCATGGTCTGTGATAGCAAGACTGTCCATACCCAGCTCTTTAGCCCTCGCAACCAGCTCTTTTATCTTACTTGAACCATCAAGCAGTGAATATTCTGTATGAACATGTAAATGTGTAAAATTCATATTATCCCCAATCCGACAACTTTAATTCAATAATTCATGCATTGCAACCATCAAAAGCATGAATTTCCAACTAATAATATCCTAGCACAATTTGCTATAAATGTGTAGCTGTGAATGTATTACTGTAAAATTGTGCCTTTTATGATACAATAGAAACAACGCAGCCTATATATGTACGCAATCTAAATAATGCAGGAATGTAAAATATACATTCCTGCATTTAAATTTAAATCCGTCTCGTCTATATCACAGATACCCTGAAACCATTAATTATTCCATATGCCTGCTAACAGACTCAAACTTATTATCTTACTCCTCAGAAGAATTATCTTCTGTTTTTTTATCATCTGACACAGGCTTATCTGAATTATTTTCAGCCGCCTCAAGTTCTGCTTCTTTCTGCTGTTTTTCTTCTCTCTTCTTCTCATCAAGCTTTTCCCAGAAATCATCCACAGGACCGTGAACTGTTGAAGAATAACTTCCATCTTCATTAAATGTTACGCTCTCTGCAACTTTTTCTGACTTGCTCATATCAGAAGTATCCACTGGTTCAGGAAGTCCTTTGACTCTTCTGTATATCTTCATGAACTCCTTACCAGTAATAGTCTCTTTATCGTAAAGATACTTGGCAATCTCGTCAAGAACATCTCTGTTCTCAAGAAGGAGCTGCTTAGCTTCTTCATAGCATTTCTTGAGAAGCTGCTTAACTTCTTCATCAATCATGGCTGCTGTCTCATCTGAACAGTTAAGTCTTGCGCCGCCATCGAGATACTTGCTCTCAACAGTCTCAAGGCTCATAAGTCCAAATTCCTCAGACATACCATACTGTGTAATCATCTCTCTTGCAATCTTAGTTGCCTTCTCGATATCGTTAGAAGCACCTGTTGTAATTGTACCAAATACAACTTCCTCTGCCGCACGTCCACCTAAGAGTGTGACAAGTCTTGCCATAAGCTCATCCTTAGACATAAGATACTTCTCTTCCTCTGGAACCTGCATTACATAACCAAGAGAGCCCATTGTTCTAGGGACAATAGTAATCTTCTGGACTGGCTCTGCATCCTTCTTGAGAGCTGTTATAAGTGCATGACCTACTTCGTGGTATGCAACTGTTCTCTTCTCCTGCTTGCTGAGGATTCTGTCTTTCTTCTCCTTACCAGCAATAACAACCTCAACTGCCTCAAAAAGGTCTTTCTGTGTAACAACGCTTCTGCCATTCTTAACTGCTGATATGGCAGCTTCGTTAATCATATTGGCAAGGTCTGAACCAACCGCACCGCTTGTTGCAAGACCAATCTCTTCAAGATCTACTGTATCATCCATAAGGACATCCTTAGAATGAACCTTGAGTACATCAACTCGTCCCTTGAGATCTGGCTTATCAACGATAATTCTTCTATCAAGACGGCCTGGTCTTAAAAGTGCCTTATCAAGAACTTCTGGTCTATTAGTAGCTGCAAGGATAAATAATCCCTTAGATGAATCAAAACCATCCATCTCTGCAAGAAGCTGGTTCAATGTCTGCTCACGCTCATCATTGCCACCGCCATATCTTGAATCACGGCTCTTACCT
This sequence comes from uncultured Eubacterium sp., assembly GCA_900547255.1. Classification (GTDB taxonomy): domain Bacteria; phylum Bacillota; class Clostridia; order Lachnospirales; family Lachnospiraceae; genus Lachnospira. The sequence continues at coordinate 18,100 of URGC01000038.1, forward strand.
ATAGCATCAATCTCATCAATAAATATAATACATGGTGCCTGTTTCTGGGCTTCCTTGAACAAATCTCTTACTCTTGAAGCACCGACACCTACGAACATTTCTACGAAATCAGAACCTGCAAGCGAGAAGAATGGCACATTAGCCTCTCCTGCAACAGCCTTGGCAAGAAGTGTCTTACCAGTTCCCGGAGGTCCTACAAGAAGTGCACCCTTAGGAAGCTTGGCTCCAATCTTTGAATATTTATCAGGGTTATGAAGGAAATCAACAATCTCCTTGAGAGACTCCTTAGCCTCATCCTGACCTGCTACGTCCTTAAATGTAACACCTGTCTTTTTCTGTACATATACCTTGGCTGTGTTCTTGCCGACACCCATGCCGCCCATGATTCCACCGCCGCTTCCCATTTTCTTGTATATGAAACCAAACATGGCAAACATAAGAAGAATTGGAATAACATATGCTACAAGGAATTCTATTATAGAAGAACTTGAATCTGGAATGTGTCCTGATACCTTAATGTCTGGGAGCTGCTTTAACTCCTGAATCAGTTCATCATCTCCTACATATCCTGTATAATAAGTATAACTTACCGGAGTTCCCCACACACTCTCTTCAACATAACCTTCTATTGGCTTGATAACAAGCTTGTCGGAATCAAACTCAACCTCTGCAACATTGCCATCTTCAACCATCTTGATAAATTCAGTGTATGATATCTCTTTGTATCTGGCACTGTTAACAAGGCTTCTCAAAAGAGTTATTCCTATAACTGACACAACAAGAACAATCAACATGCCAATTATCATATTGTAGTTCTTTTTCTTATTATTATTGTTCTGGTTATTATTACCACGATTGTTATTACGGTTATTGTTATATCCGTTAGGACCTCCCTGTGGGTTGTATCCATTATAGCCGTTATAACCCCCCTGTCCATTGTAACCGCCAGGTCCGCCATATCCTCCCGGACCATTATAACCATTGCCAGGTCTTCCATTATATCCCTGTCCCGGCTGTCCGTTATATCCAGCACCCGGTCTTTGTCCATATCCATTAGGATTATTATATCCATTCTGGTTCTGTCCATTATTACCATTCTGCTGGTTATTATTGTTAGTGTTACGTTCTTCGTTTCCCATTAAGTTAATCTCCTCAGATTATATTCAGGTACGCTTAATGCGTTATGAATTTCACTAATTTCTTATTTCTTTCTTATTAAATAACTGTCAAATAAAAAATCACTCGTTTATTATATAGAGTAACCATCTATAAATCAATTAAAAAAAAATTATTTTTCAAAAAAGATTTATAATTTATTTTTTAAAAATAGGTGGAAATAAACCACAACTCGTTGTATAATAATTCACAGATATATTTGATAGAGCCGGTGGTGATATTTTGCTACCGGATATTTTTATTAAATTATACTTAATTATCTATTACTATAATTTGAGCCGAATAACGGCAGAACGGAGGAGGCTATGCCTGTTAAATACGTATTCGTCACTGGTGGTGTTGTATCAGGACTCGGAAAGGGAATCACTGCAGCGTCTTTAGGCCGCTTACTTAAAGCCCGTGGTTTCAAGGTTACAATGCAGAAGTTTGACCCATACATTAATATTGACCCAGGAACAATGAATCCAATTCAGCACGGAGAAGTTTTCGTAACTGATGATGGTGCAGAGACAGATCTTGACCTTGGACACTATGAGAGATTCATTGACGAAAGCCTTAACAAGAATTCTAATGTTACTACTGGTAAAGTTTACTGGACAGTACTTCAGAAAGAACGTCGTGGAGATTTTGGTGGAGGTACAGTTCAGGTAATTCCACATATTACTAATGAAATCAAGAGCAGATTTTACCGTGATTACTCTTCTGACGATGTAAAGATTGCCATTATCGAAGTTGGCGGTACTGTTGGTGATATCGAGAGCCAGCCATTCTTGGAGGCAATAAGACAGTTCCAGCATGAGGTTGGACATGAGAATGCTATTCTTTGTCATGTAACACTTATTCCTTATTTAAGAGCTTCTGGAGAGATGAAGACTAAGCCTACACAGGCAAGTGTCAAGGAACTTCAGGGAATGGGTATCCAGCCAGATATCATTGTGTGCCGTACAGAGCACCCACTTGATAAAGGTCTTAAAGAAAAAATTGCATTATTCTGTAATGTACCTAAGTCACACGTACTTCAGAATCTTGACGTTGATATTCTCTATGATGCTCCACTTGCTATGGAAGAGGAACATCTTGCACAGGTTGCATGTGAATGTCTTAACCTTGAGTGTCCTGAACCAGACCTTAAGGAATGGAGAGACATGTGTACAGCATGGAAGAACCCAACAAGAAAGGTCGACATTGCCCTTGTTGGCAAATATACTCAGTTACACGATGCATATATCAGTGTTGTTGAAGCATTAAAGCATGGTGGTGTTGCTAACTCTGCTGAAGTCAACATCAAATGGGTTGACTCAGAATTGGTTAACAAAGACAATGTTG
>URGC01000039.1 GCA_900547255.1 uncultured Eubacterium sp.
GCAAGCGGAAAAATCTCTGATAATACCGTAGTGTTTTTCGGAAACGCTGAAATGCATCCATGCTATTCTTCCATAAGAGAATTATGTTTAAAAAATAAAATTGAAATTAAAATATTATGCAAAAATATGCCACTCACAGATGTGGGCGGCATAGTAAAAATTCTTTAAACTTTTTTCTTAGGTTTTATTTTTGCAAGCGGATTTGAGTCAGCGGCATTTTTCATTTGTTCCGAACTCAGGTGTGTATAAATCTCAGTCGTACCGAGGTTTTCGTGTCCGAGAACCTCTTTAAGCACTCTGACATCAACTCCGCCTTGCTGATACATAAGCGTAGCAGCGGTATGCCTAAGCTTATGACAGGAATATCCCTGAGAATCAAGTCCGATTTTCTCAAGAGTTTCACATATCTTTTTCCTGTCTATTTTCTTCTGGATATCTGCAAGCACTTCCAGATTCTTTAATCCTGTATACCCTGGTATAAATGCCGGATTCTCAATAAGCACCCCCACGCTTCTCGGAAAAGATATCTGCTTTCCAAGGGTCTCACCATTGATAACAACACTTCCGCTTGTAGGTGATATAAGCCCACATATCGCTCTCATAAGCATTGTCTTACCAGAGCCATTCTTTCCCTTTAGACCATATACATTACCACCTGTAAAGGTAAGATTGATATGTTTAAGAACCTCTGAGCCTTTCAGTTTCTTACAGTAATCCTTGATTTCTATTATATTTTCCATACAACCTCCTTCAACAATCATTCAAATGCATTCTATACAATGTCATGTTTTTTAAATTTCATATATCCCAACACCACTGATATAACACTAATTATAACAGCAACAATTATTCCAACTTCAAGACCTACTCCATCTGCATTAACAGGCTGCATCCTATATACCATAAGATAATTACCAACCATGTACCAGCGCATATAAAACGCTGAAGATATATATATTGCAAGAATTATAATAAAGCTTACCGATGGTATCACTAGAAATTCAAGCATCATCTGTAATAGTGAAATAGCTATACACATGATTAACGGCAAAATTATAATCATAACTAGAAGCATATTCATATCCATATTACCAGTTATCTGCGTTGAACAAATTGCTTTTGCAATATTTTCATGAATATAAAACATAGAATACCTTCCAGAAAAATCTATCAGATTTTTCTGTACTACACATATAATTAATATTCCAGCATGAAGAGATAAATAATACTTGACGACAGTGCATATATTCCATACACAAGCTTTAATCCACCATGTCATTCTGCTTGTATATCTTACAAGCCTGTTTTTTCCATAACCATGAAGGTCTTTAACGGTATGTCCACCGATAATAATTGCAAGAACAATTCCAATTAGCAAATAACCAACTGGTACCTCAAACATTGTTTCACCTGCATTTGTACCAGGATGAAACTCCTTCATCCCTTTAAAAAAATAAACCAATACATCACCATATGACGTAAGAGAATCAATATGACCTCTTGCAACCATACTCTCAAACCACATAAAATACATCTCAGAAGTTACTGCACCTATGATAAAAGCAACTATAAATCTCATATGTCAGACTCCTTTCGAATCATATCTTTTTTCCTAAATGCAAAGAATCCTATAATCCACATTATAACTATTGCACATATCGGAACAACAATGTTATTAACAATGCTATACCCATATAAATACATATGTGATGGATTCAATGACATTTTTGCAAAATAGATACCATTATCAAGATATCCAAATAATTCCAATGTAACCGCAACAAGCGTAATGCAATATCCATATATAGGTACTCTAAACCACCACCACATAAGCATAATAAGCATTCCAGATACATATATTTCCGAAAATACAATAACTAAATACAATAACTGTACAAATATTGTATCAATATTTATCTCTGTACACTTTAGCATAACAAGCCATGCACCACTATATTCATCTGTCCAGTTACATCCATATGAATATCCCTTAACCGCTGCATATACAGTACATACTATCAATGAATATATACTTATAAATGCTGATTCACAAGCCAGCTTACCACTTATGTGTATCCACATCTTTTTCATATTATTTTCCAGTATAACAACTGCATCTCTATATTCATATTTCATCATATTAATGATATAGAATCCTGCAACAAATAAAATTAATGAAACACCATAATACTGTGCATAACAATACACATCATTATAGCAATAGCTTATTCCATGTGCATCAAGTTTCAGGCAAAATATAAATACGTAATATACTGCAATTAAACACATCAGACAGATTCTTTTAATCATAACGACACCTTAAAATTCCAATCTCTTAATCGACGGATACCAATTATAGACAAGATAAAATGTTTCTTCATCAAGCCTGTTAATCCATTTTTTTTGTATGAGTGATGGAGTTAATATTAATGTTGACAATTCATATTGCTGTATTTCTCCCGGTGCTATAGTAGATTTATTTTTTTTATTACCTTCTAGCAAAACACCATTATTAACACCACTTTTCTCCCCCATCATCTGAACACTATCTGTTTCATATGTAATATTATCAGATGTTTTATTTTCATATTGAATTGTAAATGTTACAATTCTTGTTCTTTCTGGCTTATACATTTTTGCTGATGCATACACTCCATCTTCACCATATACATTATAATACTCATCATATGTACGCACTTTATATTCCATTGGTGTTATAACAAGTCCATTTTCCTCTGCTGGAGTTTCAAAATCATAAGTCTGTATAGATGGTTCAGGAAATCTTTTATTAATATCATATATAAGATATGTTATAATCAATAACACTATTATTAATCCTCCTATTGCAGAGGTAATAACAACACGCTTTTTTTTATTACACTGCATCCGACCTCACTCCTATTACAAAATAAATAACCGCTGATAATAATGTAACCACTAAAAACGTTCCTATAACATTTACAGGATGTACAATATATCCCTGTGCTATATCAACAAATCGTATAGGATTAATCATGACATTATATGCTTTTACAGTATATTGAGATATTATCCCCATTCCATACCATATTACAAAGGGTACCATACTAAGCAAAAATATGTTATCAACAAAATACGTTGCAGCTAATGTCATTGTAGCAAATGCTCCTGCATAAACCCAATTAATAATTAGATACACTACTATGTATAACAATGGATTGCCATAATATAATCCTTGCAGCATCGCGCCTCCTGAATTAAACTGTCCATTTTGTATAGGATTCAATGCAGGAAGCATGCATGCAGCTATTACAAAATTAACTATATATGGTATCACAATCACCATACCACCACTTACAAATGTAACCATATATTTTGCAACAAGATAATTTATCTTATCCGTTCTGGTATACAGATTTTTTATATATCCTGATTTTATATCAAAATGATATGACAACGCATGAGGCATCATAGCTAAAACTGGAAATATCGTTACTAATATAGCTTTATACAAGCTACTGACATTCATGCACATGCTCCACATATATAATGAATATGGTTCACCATCTTTACCACTATAATATTTCAACACATTGACTGAACGGGGATATACCTCTCCCATTATCTGCATGACAGCAATAATAATTCCTATTATAATTGCTGTATAAAATAACTTACTTTTGGTAACACGTTCCCATTCAAGTTTGATACATTCCCTCAAGTCTAGCTCACCTCCATGTATTACTATTTTGTATTTAGATTAAGTTTTATCATATATGCTCCGTCTTTAACATTATTAAAGCCATCTCCTAATGAATAAGGATTAACAAATCCAGAATACATATATATATCATCATTAGATGATAATGCTGCTGAATAACGTACAACCATCCACGTTTCTATCTCCTCTCCTTCTTCAAATGTATATAACAAACCATCTTTACCATTTCCTGTATATTTGTCATATGCAACACCCTCAGTTCCTGTTATCATATTATAAGCGCTTCCTGATGATTTATTATAAAGATTAGGATTGAAACATACCACATTATCTTCTCTTCTTGCATTTTCTATATATGTACATTTAATCCTGACTTTTATTGCTATATGACATGCATTTTTCTGTCTTCCAGTATATTCTCCTTCACCATTATAGCTTTGATTTAACTTTATTATATTATTTTTAAATTCTGAATTCCCCGTTATACTATCTAATTTTGCAATAGTACTACCTAAATTATATGACTCTAATACAGTTAACTCATATCCACCACCTGATATAAGCTGTCCTTCTGCAGCCTCTGATATATCAGCACTCTTACCAGCCACCCATACAGTCTGTTCTAATGCACCTTCTGTTGCTGTAGTTGGAGCATCATTTTTGTTTTTACTAATTGATTCAGCTCGACTTTTATCTATATTCTCAGCATCTGTTACAGTTTGTCTATTACAGCCAAGACACGAAGCCATACACGCTATCATTATAATACATATTATTTTTTTCATATTATCATCACCTCATTCATATAATTAAAAATGGAACAGATATGTCAGATATTTATAAATTAGTATTAGATGCTATCTGGACTCCATAATCCCTTAAAATAACCAGTATTATGATTACCACTATATTCCGCTCTGATATATGCATAATCGCCATCATTCTCATATACATAATTTGTCATCTTTCTAATCTTTCCTTCCCAGAACGAATATGGACCTCCAGTCTCAAAACGTGTATTAGTATCAGAATTCCATCCCCATACATACGCATTATATGTGTCACCACTATACTCTGAATACCGACAATTCATATATACATATGAGTCATCTTCCTTAACACGCATTTCAGTTGTCTGCCATGTACTATTCTCAAAATTAAACGTATATGCTGTATCTTCCCAATTGCTTGCTAATGCTGGAATTACAGATATGCTTAATAAAATAGCAAACGCCGCTAATGCAACAATTTTGTCACCTACTCTTTTTGTTCTTATATACATTGATATACCCCTTTCTTGAATCTGGCAAATCTGTTCCTTAAAAAGAATACCCCCTCTTTCATATATTGAAAAGAGGGGGTGGCACAAGCGGTATTAATTTTGGCACAAGTGGTAAATTTTTTAAATTTGCAAGTTAAAACATATGTAATCAGCCTCTTCATATATATCAACATAGCCATTATGTCTGGTAACTATATCATATATATTCTTCATGCCTATTCCATGATTCTTATCATCCTTTTTAGTTGTTTTCAATTCATGATTTGCTGCAAGAATTGATTCCTTTATCTTATTTTTTACGAATATATTAAGCATATCTTCTTCCATGTTAATATTTAATTGAATTTCTCTTTCGTGTTCATTATTCTTCAACTCTGCCTCTATTGCATTGTCTAATAAATTACCCAGTACAGTACAGATTTCTACATCTGATAGATTACTGACATCTTTACACACTGATACAGATGTATTAATTCCATTTTCCGCACAATATAATAATTTAGAATTGATAACAGCATTTACGACCTTATTATCCGTTTTTACTGTCTCATACATAAGCGATGTCTGTTTTACATATTGATTAATGTATTCAATTGTCTTCACACGTCCTTCCTGCTCATCTTCTAATAAAGTACGCATAATATTCATATGATTCTTTAAGTCATGGCGAACCTTCCTTGTGTGTTCATCCATAATGTATACACTGTTCAAATACTGATTCTGCAACTGTAAATCACTGATTGTCTTTATCTGTTCACGTTCCTTTTGCTGTGAATCTTTTATCCTGTAAACCATTCTGAATACCATAAAGCAGTTAACAGCAACGCACAGCATTCCGCAGTATTGATACAATTCATTATCACCATCCATCAAAAAATGTATTATTACAACAGATATAGCCGCATTCAAAAGCAATACAAATGTTTCATAGCCTGTAAACCTGTGTACATCCAGCTTCATAAAAATGTTAATTACTATACACTCCACAAGACATATGATTCCAGAATTAATTATCTTCCGATAATCAGCTATAAGCATTGAACAATATATAGATGAAACACTTACAAAGCACAATATAATAATCAGCAATGCGCTCTGTGTCAGCTTAATTCTGCCCGTTGCTATCACATATATACTAAGTATGATTAAATCTGGAATTACAAGAATCCACAGTTTATCTTCTGATATGACAGCACCATAACCAGCAGCCAATAATAATATAGCTGTAATAACGATACCTGTAATATACCTTCTTTTATCATAATTAAGCACAGTATTATTCTTATTATGAAAATAATTAATAGCATCAATCGTCATATTGAACAGTGCGACTTGAAAAATAAGTATGCCTAAAATGTTATAAAACAGTATAAAATCTATTTCACTCAATAATCTCATCATATATTTTTCACGCTCCGCTGATACTGTCTGTACTTCTCCAGCACATCTGCCTTGCTCCTTCTGCTCATATCCAGCACAACGTCATTGTACATAACAACTGTATCGTCTCTTGTGCTTACCTTCTTGACGTATCGCAGGTTGACAAGATATTTCTTGTGGATTCGGACAAATCCATATGATTCGAGCTCTTTTTCAGCTTCTGACATGGTTTTTCGCATATCATAGCAATACTTTGTTGTCTGTATTGATATATCGTGCTTATCACTCGTTATGTAGCATATCGTACCGATCGAGATTCGCTCATTATCACTTCTTGTTCCAAGCAGGAATATCCCGTTCTGGTCAAGCAGCATTTTCAGCTTCTTAATTACCCTTGGAAGCACATCAACATAATTATCTTTACGTATAAAATAAAATGGCTGATACTCAAAGCTGTCATACACAAGTGCAGCATTAGATGTCAGGAATATTATCTTCGTATCCTTGTTCTTGCGTGCCAGCTTTGATGCTGTATCAAATCCTGTCATGGCACCTTCTGCCATATACAGGTCTAAGAATACGCAGTCATAGTTGCTCACGTCACAGCCTTCTATAAAGCTCTCACCTGACTCGTATTCATCAATATTATATTCTACCCCTTCTGTCTTATCTAACAGTAAAGACAGGCTTTCTTTAAGCCCGCTTCTGAATTCACTGTCATCATCGCATATTGCTATATTCATAAATCCCCCTGATGCAATACATTTATTTTCCCAGCCAGAACTTCTCCACATCACCTATAAGCTTGTCATCCCTGCCCCGCATGGTGCACGAACACATTCTGCCATCACTGTTATAGTAGTACAATCTGTTTCGGTACATCAATGTATCAGATGTCGATGTATTACCGGCAGCTTCTGACATAACCATCTCTTTGGATGATGATATATTATAATAATACTGTACGTTATTACGGATATAAGTTATGCCTGTATCTGTATTATTGACAGCACTTAGGCTTCCCTCTAAGACATCATCCGTTATATTCTTAGCTGTTCCTTTATTCACAGACAAAAGATTTCCATCTGCTGTAACTGCAATTATCGTCTCTTTATCTGCAAAATATAATATATTGGCAGTATTGCCAAGTGATACAACTTCACTGTACTTTCCAAGCTGCTTGTTCTTATAAGATGCATATCTTACATTGGAAGAATTGATTGAATACACGCCGCTGTCAGTAACTATATATTCGCCTGTCACACTTGTTGTATCGTCTATTGCGCTGGATACAGCATTTTTATCAAGACAGTCATACAGCCTGGCTTTATTCCCAGATACGTAGACTAATGATGACACATCTTTATCTGTGTTAAGCTGTGGTGCTCTGTATGAATAATAGCCTTTCTTTGATACAGTCATTGGGTATATAGCTGTTACATCCGTGTCTACCACGGACTCTTTTTTATTCTTTCCATAGTAGAAGCTGTAAAGCACATCATCTTCTGTATTATATATCACAAGCTGTCTGTCAGAATACACGCATGACTGGCGCACCTGCTCTGACAACTGTGTTGTTGTCGGTATAAATCCTGAGTCTGTCTTAGTGAGCTGGCTTACATACAGGCTTGTCTTTCCCATGCCGCCGACATCATTAATCATCTCATTTTCTTTGTATACAACATTGCCGTCATCTGAAAGATACATAATGCTCTTTTTATTGGAATTCTCAGACAGCTTGTAGTTCACATCATTATTCCACAGATATAATGTGTATCTGTTACTGTCTTCGTCATATACCTCACTCAGATAATACTTTCCATTATCAGATGCAATTCTTGTAAGAACTGTCTTACCTGCCACATCCTCTGGTTCATCCGGCACATAGAAATCTTTGCCATCTATCTTAAAATATGCTTTGTCATAATCGCACACATATTTACTGTCTATTCCTGATACGTTATATATCTTGCCATTGTATCTTGTATACAATGTCTGGTTATTCCTTCTGACAACCTTGATAACAACGCCTGCACACAAAATCACTGCTGTGACAGCCACAAGAGCAACAAGAATACGCTTAGCCATCTTCATGCTTAGATTCTTATGCTTAGATGCGCCCCTGCTTATAGCTTTACCTGCGTTGCCGCCTTCCTGCTTTGCCCTGTCTACAATCTTTTTAAACACTTCATCAGGCTTTACCTCTTCCCCTGATGTCTTTTTCTTCTCTTCTGTAGTAACATTTTTATCTGCATCAGAAGAAGAAGCAGACTTAACTTCAGCCTGCTTCTTTTCATATTCCATCTTCCGTTGTAGATATTCCTGATTATTAACTATTATCTTAGGTCCTTCGCAACGTGGACATGAATCTCCCGTATACTCCTGACCGCACTTTGGACATATCATAATCTACCTCATATCATTAATATGACTCTGACAACTATCGATTCTTAGAATGTGAACTTCTCCTCAAAGTATGCCTTAAGATCTTCTATCTTGACACGCTCCTGCTCCATTGTATCTCTGTCTCTTACTGTAACAGCTCCGTCCTCTTCTGAATCAAAATCATATGTTACACAGAAAGGTGTACCAATCTCGTCCTGTCTTCTGTATCTCTTACCGATATTACCTCTGTCATCAAATTCGCAGTTATACTTCTTAGAAAGCTCTGCATATACTTTCTCTGCGCCTTCGTTAAGCTTCTTAGATAATGGAAGCACACCAATCTTAACTGGTGCAAGTGCTGGATGGAAATGAAGTACTGTTCTTACATCGCCGCCCTCAAGCTCTTCCTCATCATATGCTGAACAAAGGAATGCAAGTGTAACTCTGTCTGCACCTAATGATGGCTCAATTACATATGGAATATATTTTTCCTTTGACTCATCATCAAAATATGACATATCCTCACCAGATACTGTCTGATGCTGTGTAAGGTCATAATCTGTTCTGTCTGCGATACCCCATAACTCGCCCCATCCGAATGGGAATAAGAATTCGATATCTGTTGTTCCCTTAGAGTAGAAGCAAAGCTCCTCTGGAGAATGGTCTCTTGCTCTCATCTCGTCTTCCTTGATACCAAGTGCCTTAAGCCAGTCGATACAATACTGTCTCCAATAAGTAAACCACTCAAGGTCTGTACCAGGCTTACAGAAGAACTCTAATTCCATCTGCTCGAACTCTCTTGTTCTGAATGTAAAGTTACCAGGTGTAATCTCATTTCTGAAAGACTTACCAATCTGTCCGATACCGAATGGGACTTTCTTTCTTGATGTTCTCTGTACATTCTTGAAGTTAACGAATATACCCTGAGCTGTCTCTGGTCTTAAATATACTGTATTCTTAGCATCCTCAGTTACACCCTGGAATGTCTTGAACATAAGGTTGAACTGTCTGATATCTGTAAAGTTGTGCTTGCCACATGTTGGACAGCAGATATTCTTCTCATCGATGAAATTCTTCATCTGCTCCTGTGTCCATCCATCAACTGAGCCTTCAAGTTCATATGAATTCTCGTCTGCCCAGTCTTCTATAAGTTTATCTGCTCTGAATCTCTCATGACATTCCTTGCAGTCCATTAATGGATCAGAAAATCCACCAAGATGACCTGATGCTACCCAAGTCTGTGGGTTCATAAGAATTGCACAGTCAACACCTACATTGTATGGGCTTTCCTGTACGAACTTCTGCCACCATGCTTTCTTAACATTGTTCTTTAACTCAACACCAAGGTTACCATAATCCCATGTGTTAGCTAATCCACCATATATCTCAGAACCTGGATATACGAATCCTCTTGCCTTAGCAAGAGCTACTATCTTGTCCATTGTCTTTTCCATTATAATATCCTCCTCATGCTTTCATTCCTATGACTGGATATGAAGCAAAACTAGAATAATTTTATATCATTTGGCATGATATGACAAGTCCTAATCTTCCCAAGGACGTATTCTGTATGTTGCACCTATGCTGTCGCATATTTTCTGGCACTCTGCTTCTTCCTCATGTGATATTGTTGTATCGACTGTCGACATAACAACATCAGGAACGTATTTCTTACACTCTTTTGCAAATTCTATCATTGCATCAAATGACTTTTCGCCAAATTTACTCCTTACAAGCTCGTTATATCTTCTGGCATCTGGATTATTAAGGCTGATTGAGACTGTATCAACTAACCCCTTTAATTCAGGGGCTATATCTCTTCCGTTGATAAGACTTCCTGCTCCATTTGTGTTAATTCTGATTGGCTTGTTATATGTCTTTTTGATATACGCAGCCACTTCCTTTAACACATCAAATGCCTCTGTAGGCTCACCAAACCCACAGAATACTACTTCATCAAATTCACTCATATCCCATTTGCCAAATTCATCTATAACCTCTCTGGCTGATGGCTCATGCAGAAGCCAGAGTGAATCTGACTCCCCGACTCTGTCCATGTTCTGTCTTAAGCAGAATGTACAGGCGTAAGGGCACCTGTTTGTAAGGTTGACATACAGATTATTATGAACCTTATATAAAATCTCCATTTTCTTTTCCATTATAGTAACTCCTCTCTTATCTATTTGAGCGTATGCAGAACTTCTTCAAAACATACACCGTCTGTCAGTGGTATATCTAATTCTATTGATTTTAAAATGCATTTCTTGATAAATGATGATGCTTTCTTTACGGAATCCCTGAACTCCACTCCGTTAACTGCATCCGCAGCTATTATTGATGCAAATATATCTCCTGTTCCTGAACGCTGTGTCCCGACTTTCATAGTCTTAACGTAAAAGCTTTCTTTATCTTTCTCACAACAGTAATTTGCTATATATGACCCCTGCTGTATTCCTGTTATGACTATCTTTTTCGGTCCTATATCCATAAGCCTGCATGACAGCTCTTTTAATTCTCTCTCATGCCATTCATTATGGTATGGCATGTCAGTAAGAATGCACGCCTCTGTAAGATTAGGGGTAAGAATATCAGCATGCCCTGCCAGCTCTTTCATAAGGCTGCACATTTCTTCTGTATATGTCGAATAAATCTTTCCGTAATCGCCCATAACCGGGTCTACTATAACAGTAGTACCCTCATCTGCAAACTCTTCTATAAATGTCTTTACTATATGAATCTGCTCTGCTGAGCCAAGAAATCCTGACGCAATACCATTAAATGATAATCCCAGCTTTTTCCATTCATCTATATAAGCCTGCATGTTCGGTGTATAATCGTCAAAATAAAACGACTCAAAGCCTGTATGATTAGACAATATCGCTGTCGGAACGAAACAGCACTGCACCTTCAATGCTGATATTATAGGAAGCTCAACTGCCACCGAGCATCTTCCAAATCCTGTTATATCATTAATCAACGCAATCTTTTTCTGGTTATTATGGCATCTGCCTGTTTTGTCTATCTTATCTGTTTTACTATTAAGATTCTTACCCAAATCTGCCTCCATATTAAATTACCAGTCTTATTCCACCAGCATCTCTTCCGACTTAATATATTTGTCCACAGCCTTATGAACCACATCTGCCGCTATTCCACCAAGCTCACGCATACATTCATCACTCAGAAGGAATGTATACAGCTTTTCTACCGGTGATGTCACTATCACCTGTAACGCATGAAGCGTGGACGGATTAATCCTGCTCCAGCTTTCATCAAAGAAATCAGGACATTCACCATTAATAAACACAAGTCTTATCTCATATATGTATCTGACCAGGCGGTTCGGTATATGCGGATTGACAAGTGCTTTAAGTGACATGTACAACAGATTAATCATATCAGATGCATCAAGTCCCTCTCTTGAATAATAATCTGCCAGCTCCGCAAAATAACATCCATAATACACACAGTCGAGGTCAGTTATAATATCCTCAAAGAAATTGCTTATATCAGCCTGTTTAATCGTATATGAAGTTCTCCCCTCATACACCTGAAACTTCCCGAACACGAATGGTCTTGTAACACCTGTCAGGGCACTGTTAGGTTTTCTCGCTCCTTTAGCAAATGCAGATATCTTGCCACGTTCTTTTGTAAGAATAACAACTCTTCTATCGAACTCCCCAACCGGCAGTGCCGACAAAATCATCCCCGTAACCTCAGTGTAATCTCCCATCTTCCCCTCACTTCAGCTAAATTACATTAAAATCTTCCAGCGCCTGCAGGCAGCAAGCCCGACACTGTGCCTACAGTTAGTCTGTTGCTTTGCATGACGACTGTCGTGTGGCTCTTAGGGCGGTGTTAGACAAAAGTTAAGCTATCTGCTAAACGTTCAAGCGAAGCGCGTTTTTAGCAAGATAGCTTTAATAAACTTTGTCGTGCCGCCCTTAGAGCCACTAGACACAAAGGACCAGCAATGCAACAGACTAACTGTAGGCACAGTGTCAGGCTTGCTGCCTGCAGGCGCGGGAAGTTTTATCTACTTATTGTCTCTCTTATCATATCCAAAGTTCTTCAACAGAATATCGCTGTCACGCCACTCTTTCTTAACCTTGACCCACAATTGCAGATTTACCTTGCAGTCAAGCTGCTTCTCAATCTCATATCTGGCGTTAGTTCCTATCTTCTTTAGCATATCTCCGCCCTTGCCGATTATGATTCCTTTATGCGAATCCCTCTCGCATATTATTGTCGCTGTTATATCGTATATCTTCTTGTTCTTACGCTTCTTCATGCTGTCAACCGCAACTGCAATTCCGTGTGGAATCTCTTCGTTCAGGGCATGAAGTGCCTTTTCTCTTATAAGCTCAGCAACAATCTGTCTCATTGGCTGGTCTGTCACTGTGTCCTCATCATAGAACATAGGTCCATATGGAAGATACTTAAATATAGTCTCAACAAGGTCGTCCACATTGTCACCATTTCTTGCTGACAAAGGAACTATCTCTGCAAAATCAATCTCTTTTCTGTACCTTTCAATAACAGGAAGGATTTCTTCTTTCTTAATCATATCAACCTTATTGATGACAAGGATAACAGGCACATTAACCTGCTTTAATCTCTCGATTATGCTCTCCTCACCGGCACCTATGAATGTTGTAGGCTCTACAAGCCAGCATATTACATCAACCTCAGACAGAGTCTTTACCGCTGCGCCAACCATGTATTCACCCAGCTTGTTCTTTGCCTTATGGATACCCGGTGTATCTACGAACACAATCTGTCCACGCTCATCTGTGAATACCGTCTGTATTCTGTTTCTTGTTGTCTGTGGTTTGTTAGATGTTATGGCAATCTTCTGACCTATAATTCTGTTCATAAGTGTTGACTTACCCACGTTAGGTCTTCCTATTAAAGTTACAAAACCAGATTTAATATTACCCTGATTAGCTGCACCATCTGTTATTCCACTTGCAGCAAGCATTTCATCTAAATTCATACGTTCTCCTATCTCTATTTAAATAAAGGTTCAATGGCATCAAACATGTCTTTTTCCTGTTCAATAACTGTCTGATTACCCACAACACACAGATAATTCTCATCTATTGTATCCCTGATAAGTGGTGCAAGGCTTCTTATCGCCTCAACATCTGCTGATAAAATCTCATCCCTGCTCTTCTGGTAATCTTCATATGTTGCATTACATATATATGCACTGAATGACCTTGAGCCCTTGGCAGCCGGATTCTTAGGAACATCAATAAGTCCTATTGTTCCTATTATATATTTGAGCATATCTCTGTCAGATGCATCAAAGTCAGCAACATAATCACCGGCATTCTCGAATATTTCATTAGTCTTTCTAAGATTAGGGTCTCTGTATGATACCATGTAAGTATCACCATTCTTGCTGAATCCGCTCATACAGCCATATGCTCCACCCTTAACTCTTACATTAATCCACAGATATTCATATGAGAATATTATTTTAAGAACCCTGAGTGCTCCTGTATATTTATAGCCTTTCTCCACAAAGTTACCACATCTTGCAACATACTGTACCTGTGATGAAGATGTGAATGCCTTATTAACCTTTGATGGCTTAAATTCTCTTACAACAACCGGCTCCTCTGATACATTTAATCTGCCTGCAAATTCCTCCATTGGCTTCTTGAAATATTTATCAAAGCCATTGTCATCTGCTGTACAGCTCACAAGAAGATTGTCCTTTGCAAATATATATTTAACACATTTGGCAAGATTAGCAGCAATCTCCTCTTTGACATCTGCAAAATTCTTTTCAAGATTATCTATGAACTCATAATAGTCATATCCACTTATCTTGTTAGAATAATATCCTGTTGGTGAGAACTGTGCTGTACCATATGTGTAAGATACAATATGGCCTGAACTTGTCATAGAGCTTTCAAGTCTTGATTTAACACGTCTTATAATCTCCTCAAGTCTCTTATACTCATTAAACTTAGTACTAAACATCATCTCATTCATCATATCGAGCATGAATGGAATCTTCTCATATAGCGCCTTACCCTTAATCTCGTAATATATGCTGTATTCATCAAGCTTTTTATCATCACTGTACAATGAAGCACCAGAACTGATACCACCACAGTTGATATTAATCTCATTAGACAGCTCTGGATATGTGAAATGCTCTGTATCCATAAGTCCAAGTGTTGTTGAGAGTAATCCAAGATAAGGAATAAGCTCCTCTGGAACACGTTTACAGTTAAATGCAAGAGTGATATAAGCAATTCCACTTGTAAACATGTTATGATGCACAACTGTCACACCACCTACATCCTTAGGGTCTATATACAGCTTTTCTGCTGATTTCTCGATATCATCAAGTTTTAACATAGGAATTGATAACAAATCATCCTGACTTGATGGTTCATCCTGATATTCTTTTAATTCCTTAGTTGATTTAATAATATCATCAAGCTCTTTGTCACTTAACTTAAGCTTATAATCGGCAAGCTTCTTAGCTGTCTTTGCAGCCTGTTCCTCAAAAAGTCCTCTCTTAGGAACAAGTGTGATAACAGAGCCATGATTGTTATCAAGAAGGTATGTTTTAATTATATTCTCAAACAATCCTTCATTCTTTTCTTTCTTAATCTGTTCAAATATATCCAGCTCCTCAAGGTGGATGAATGGCTTATTCTCATCATATAACCAGCTATCCATCATTGTAAGATAATACATAAGTCCCTTTGGATAAGAGCCAAAATCAGCTTCACGATACTTGAATTCATAGTAATTAATACCAGCGTCAATCATACGCATATCAATTCCATCTTTGACGATGCTCTCAAGTACCTCATTAATTGTATCAAGGAATAACTGCTTCTTTGACTCTTCTGAATTCTTGGCAACTATTGAATATATTGGCTGTCTGACTGATGATTCATAATTAGAATACACATCTGTAGAAACTCCCTTGTCAACAAGTGCCTGCTTAAGTCTTGCGCCAGGCGCTGTGACAAGTGCATAATCTAATATCTGCATGGCAAGATAGAGCTTGGCATCTGTCGCCTCACCTGCAACCTTGTTGTATGATATATATGAATTATCTTCTACCGGCTCATCATCTGTAACAGCAAAATAATGAGTCTCATCTGTCATAGAATCAAATGCATTCTGTAATGCAATATCAGAATCAATATTTACTTCATCCGAATCAAACTTGTTAAGGTATTCCCTGTCCAGATAATCAAGTCTTTCTGTTATATCTATATCTCCGTACATATATATATAACTGTTAACTGGATGATAGTAGTTCTTATGATATTCCTTGAACTCTTCATATGTTAACTCTGGTATGCTGTCCGGCTCTCCACCAGACTCATATCTGTAGGCAGTATCTGGGAATAATGATACAAATGTCATTCTCGATAATATATCATCTGGTGATGAATACACGCCCTTCATCTCATTATATACAACACCATTATATGTGATATCGCTGTCCTTATCCTCTAATTCGTAATGCCATCCCTCCTGCATGAAGATTTTCTTATTGTTATGCATATTAGGATAGAAAACTGCATCCATATATACATCCATTATATTTTTAAAATCAACATCATTGCAGCTTGCTACTGGATAAACTGTCTTATCCGGATATGTCATGGCATTAAGGAATGTGTTAAGTGAGCCTTTGCATAATTCAACAAATGGGTCTTTTACCGGATACTTGCGTGAACCACAAAGAGTAGAATGTTCAATTATATGCTGTAATCCTGTATCATTATATGGTGGTGTCTTAAATCCTATGGAGAATACCTTATTGTTATCATCATTAGATATAACAACTACTCTTGCTCCGCTCTTCTTATGTCTGCAAAGCAGACCTACAGAATTAATATCACTTAATTCATGTATATCCAACACCTCATACTGTGATAAATTAAGCTTACTAACAGCTTCCATTCTCTCTTTTAGATTCATATAAACTTAGCCTCCGATTTTAGTTTCTGATTTCATTATAAATCATATTTGTTTTTAAATCACAATAGAGCCAGAAAGAATTCCCTTGTAAGGAATATATCTTCCTGACTCTCTGCTTTTGTTTAATTCATGATTTTAACGCTGTACAATTGCATCCTCTACAAGCTTGGCAAGTACAAGGAATCTCTTGTTATCATCATAGTTAGGCACCATTGTACATGTTGACAATGTAATAATCTTAGAATCCTGGTCTATTGTAACACTGTCATCAATAACTCCACCATATGTTGTCTTGGCATCATTAACAAACTGTACTAAAGATGCACCATCATTAACACCATACTTTGCTGGAATTAATACATCTGTAAAGTGAACTGCTGCAAATATCTGATACTTGAGCTGTCTGTCACCCTGGTAGATATATATATATGGATTAGCCTTTAAGAAGTTCTCATCTTCATAATAGTGAAGCTGTGTAAACATAACTGAGTTAATGTTACGTGTAGCAGCATGACCATATATAACTGTATTCTTATCTGAAAAATCCTTCTTATTGTATGTAAACTGTGTATATATAGCACCTGTCCATGAGTAATAATTATTAATTGTATAGTTAAGATAATAATTCTCGCCCTTGCTCTCAGACTGAAGGATAGGATACTCAATCTCTGTTCCTGGGATATATATATAAGCATATACATCTTCATTAGTCTGCTGTAACTCTTCTAAAGATACATCCTTCTCAGCCTTAACAACTGGAGTTGTTGTTGTCTGCTCTGAAGTAGCTTCTGTAGCTTTTGATACTGCTGTTGCTGAAGGTTTTGTACTTACAGCAGGTCCCTTTTTCTTACCAGATGTCGCTAAAACAATTATTGCTACAATAACTGCTATAATAACTACAGCTAACACAGCGATACATCCTATCTGCTTCTTGCTTAAAGATGCAAGCTTATCGCCAAAGCTCTTATTATCGTTAGCTGGGAATCTTGTTACATGTGTATCATCAGATGATTCAGCATCATCTAAACCTTCTGTATCATCAGATGATTCAGCATCATCTAAACCTTCTGTATCATCTACTTCTTCCTCTGTAATACCATCACTGTCAAGTGCGTCTGTTTCAACTTCCTGTGTTGACTTGTTAACATTGTCTAATGTCTCGTCAATGTTGTTCTCGTTATTATCCTTCATAACATCTCCCTTTCATTCGGTTTAATCACTTAAAAAATCCTTTTTTCTTATGAGGAACTTCTTCCCCTGTCAGGAGTTTCTCATAATTGATGAGGGCTTCCTTCTGTTCAGCATTGAGTTTAGCAGGAATATCAACTATTAATGTAATATAATGATCTCCTCTGACTTCTTTATTTCTTACTGTAGGCATACCTTTGCCCCTTAAACGTACTCTTGTACCTGAAGCCGTTCCTGGTTTAACCTCATACACAACTTCACCATCAACTGTCTTGACCTTAACTTCTCCACCAAGTACAGCAGTTGGATAGCTGATTCTGACATCTGAGAATATATTGTACCCATCTCTCTGGAAATTAGGATCCTGGCTGATCATAACTGCAACGAGCAGATCACCTCTTGGGCCGCCGTTAGTTCCCGGCTCACCCTTACCTTGTATTCTAACACACTGACCGTCATCTATGCCAGCAGGAATTGTAACTTCGATTGTTTTTTTGCTTGATATATAACCTGTACCATAGCAGTCAGGACATTTCTCCTTGACAATCTTACCAGTTCCCTTACAGTCAGGACAAGGCTGCACGTTACGAACCATTCCAAAAAGTGACTGCTGAGTGTAAACAACCTGACCTTTACCACCACATTTGCTGCATGTCTCAGGTGATGTACCTGGCTTTGCACCAGTTCCGTTACATGTCTTACATGGGTCTTTAAGGGTTACATCAAGTTTCTTAGATGTTCCTGTAACAGATTCCGCAAATGTAATTCTGACCGTTGCCCTCACATCTGCTCCACGCATAGGTCCATTACTACTACGTCTTCTGCCGCCACCAAATAAATCTCCAAATATATCTCCAAATACATCGCTGCCGAATATATCTCCCATATTATTGAAGTCAAATCCACCAGCTCCACCGCCAGAACCGTCAAATGCTGCATGACCAAACTGGTCGTACTGGCGACGCTTATCTGCATCACTTAATACTGCGTATGCTTCTGATGCTTCCTTAAACTTAGCTTCCGCATCTTTATCTCCCGGATTGATATCAGGATGATATTTCTTGGCAAGCTGTCTGTATGCCTTCTTAATCGCTGCTTCATCGGCATCCTTTGGCACGCCTAATACCTCGTAATAATCCCTTTTTTCAGCCATTGTTTACCTCCGTTATAATCGCCAATAACTGCACAGAGCAGTGAACTACCCTGTGCAGTTAATACCACGGCTATTCTATTATAAATTATTTAGAATAATAATCAAGTATTAATTGTAATGTAACCTTAATAGTTATCAATTATACTTCCTTATAATCTCCATCAACTACATCATCACCATATGAAGCTCCGTTGTTAGAAGCACCTGCTCCCATATCAGGGCCTGTGCCAGCACCCATATCTGGACCAGCGCCAGCAGCACCTGCGCCTGCCTGTGACTCATAGAGCTTAGCAAAGAGCTTCTGAGCTGATTCCATAAGCTTTTCTTTAGCAGCCTTGATAGCATCAACATCTGAATCTGTAAGGTTCTCTGCTTCCTTGCCATCAATAAGTGACTTGAGTGCATTAAGATCTGCCTCAACTGCTGACTTATCAGCCGCATCAAGCTTATCACCTGCTTCATCAAGAGCCTTCTGTGTCTGGAATACCATTGAATCAGCATCATTTCTTACTTCAATAGCTTCCTTACGCTTCTTATCCTGTGCCTCATATTCAGCAGCTTCCTTAACAGCCTTATCGATATCTTCATCAGACATGTTAGAACCTGCTGTTATTGTGATATGCTGTTCCTTACCTGTTCCCAAATCCTTAGCTGATACATTAACAATACCATTGGCATCAATATCAAATGTAACTTCAATCTGTGGAACACCTCTTCTTGCTGGTGGGATACCATCAAGTCTGAACTGACCGAGTGACTTGTTATCCTTGGCAAACTGTCTCTCACCCTGTACTACGTTGATATCAACGGCTGTCTGGTTATCAGCGGCTGTAGAGAATATCTGGCTCTTCTTTGTAGGAATTGTTGTATTTCTCTCAATAAGTCTTGTTGCGATACCACCCATTGTCTCGATTGAAAGAGAAAGTGGAGTAACATCAAGAAGAAGAATCTCACCTGCACCGGAATCACCAGCAAGCTTACCACCCTGGATAGATGCACCGATTGCTACACACTCATCCGGGTTTAAGGACTTGCTTGGCTCTTTGCCTGTCATCTGTCTTACCTTATCCTGTACAGCCGGGATACGTGTAGAACCACCAACTAAGAGTACCTGACCGAGGTCTGCATTGGTAAGTCCTGCATCTCTCATTGCGTTCTGAACCGGAATTGCGGTTCTCTCTACAAGGTCATGTGTCAGTTCATCAAATTTTGCTCTTGTAAGATTCATATCAAAGTGCTTCGGTCCCTCTGCAGTTGCAGTGATGAACGGAAGGTTGATATTGGTTGTTGTTGCGGAAGAAAGCTCTTTCTTTGCCTTCTCTGCTGCTTCTTTTAATCTCTGAAGTGCCATCTTATCAGTTGATAAGTCAACACCTTCTGCTTTCTTGAATTCATCAATCATCCACTGTGTGATCTTGTTATCGAAATCATCACCACCAAGATGTGTATCACCGTTGGTAGATAATACTTCGATGACACCGTCAC
>URGC01000040.1 GCA_900547255.1 uncultured Eubacterium sp.
GTGGTTTTGCTTGCAATGGATTCGTTGTATCTTGAGATATATGCGTATATTGTGATAACGCTTGTTATTATGATTCTGGCAGTTCTTACAGGGGCATTTAATTTCCTCTGGATGAGAAAAAGTTGCGGTAAGATATAAAAAATGTTAATATAGTCACATATGTTGTGCGGCAGCATCCGAAACTGGCAGTTAAGCCAGAATTTTCAGAGGTTGCCGCATTTTAAAATATGAAAAAGGGGTTACTTATTTATGGGTCGTGAATCTTTTAAGTCACGTCTTGGCTTCATATTAGTAAGTGCAGGATGTGCAATCGGAATCGGTAATGTATGGAGATTTCCATATGTGGCAGGTCAGAACGGCGGCGGAGTGTTCGTGTTATTCTATCTGTTGTTCCTTGTCATAATGGGACTTCCAGTTCTTACCATGGAGCTTGCGGTCGGACGCGCAAGCCGTAAGAGTGCTGTATTAGGTTACAAGGCAATTGAAAAGCCGGGAAGCAAATGGCATATACATGGCTGGGTTGCTGTATTTGGCTGCTATATGCTTATGATGTATTACACAACAGTTTCTGGCTGGATGGTTACATATTTTTATAAGTTTGTTAAAGGCGATTTTGTCGCTGGGATGAATGCGGAGCAGACAGGAGCTGCATTTGCAGGATTACTTTCAGATCCGTTACAGATGGCATTCTGGATGATTCTTACAGTTGTGATTGGATTCTTTGTGTGCAGCCGTGGATTGCAGAACGGTCTTGAGAAGATAAGCAAGATTATGATGAGTGCGCTTCTTGTTCTGATTGTGGTGCTTGCTGTCCACAGTCTTACACTTTCCGGCGCAGGAGAGGGGATTAAGTTTTATCTAGTGCCTAATATGGACACAGTGCGTCAGGTCGGTATCAAAAATGTCATAACAGCCGCTATGAATCAGGCGTTCTTTACATTAAGCCTCGGTGTGGCTGCGATGGAGATATTCGGAAGCTATATGGGAAAAGAGCAGACACTTGCAGGAGAGGGCGTGCGTATATGTGCGCTTGATACATTTGTTGCAATAATGGCTGGACTTATCGTGTTCCCAGCATGTTTCAGCTATGGCGTGCAGGTTGATGCGGGACCAAGCCTTATATTTATAACTCTTCCTAATGTGTTTGTTAACATGGCTGGTGGACGTGTATGGGGTTCATTATTCTTCCTGTTCATGACATTTGCAAGCTTTTCAACAGTTATTGCTGTGTTTGAGAATATCATGTCATTTGGCATGGATATGTTTGGATGGAGTAGAAAGAAATCAGCACTTATCAACTGCATCATAATTCTCGTGGCAAGCATGCCATGCGTATTAGGCTACAATGTGTGGAGCAATCTTCACATAATTGGTGCAAGGGATGTACTTGACAGTGAGGACTTTATTGTAAGTAATCTTCTTCTCCCAATCGGCTCGCTTATATATCTGTTATTCTGCGTAACTAAATGGGGCTGGGGATATGACAAATATCTTGAAGAAGCTAACACTGGTAAAGGTTTAAAGATTGCCAAGAGCCTTAAGACATATTTCCAGTTCATTCTGCCAATTCTTATATTAATAATTCTGATTCAGGGATTAGTTGGGTAGAATATAAGTAGTATTTAGATTAGAAATGAGGATTTTATCAGATGAATGAAAGAAAAGCGTTTAAGGGTTCAGTAGGATTCGTGCTTGCGGCGGCAGGAAGTGCCGTAGGTTTAGGTAATATATGGAGATTTCCGTATCTGGCGGCTAAAGATGGCGGTGGATTATTCCTTGTTGTGTATATAGTGCTTGCACTTACATTTGGATTCACACTCCTTACAACTGAGATTGCGATAGGACGTAAGACAAAGCAGAGTCCGCTTACAGCGTATGGAAAGCTTAAGGAAAAATGGAAGCCACTCGGAATTATTGCGTGCCTCGTACCTATAATGATTCTTCCATATTATGTAACTATAGGTGGATGGGTATTGAAGTATTTTCTTGTATACCTTACAGGTCATGGCGCAGAGGCGGCAGCAGATGGATATTTCACAGGATATATAACTAAAGAGACAGAGCCTGTGGTTATGATGTTCATATTCCTTTTTGTTGTAGCATTTATAATATACCTCGGTGTTAATAAGGGAATTGAGTCGTCATCTAAGATTATCATGCCGCTGCTTATAATTCTTGTTATCGGAATATCTGTATATTCACTTACAATATCTTATACAGATGCTTCAAATGTCACAAGAACAGGACTTCAGGGCTTGAAAGCATATGTTATTCCTGACCTTGACGGAATGACGGTTAAGCAGTTCTTCACTGTTGTTATGGATGCGATGGGACAGTTGTTTTTCAGTTTAAGTGTCGCAATGGGAATTATGGTTGCGTATGGTTCATATGTAAGTGATGATGCTAACCTTGGACGTTCAATCAACCAGATTGAGATATTCGATACAGCAGTAGCATTTCTTGCAGGCGTTATGATTATTCCATCTGTATTCGTATTCATGGGAAGAGAGGGAATGGAGGCATCAGGACCAAGCCTTATGTTCGTATCACTTCCTAAGGTATTCGCATCAATGGGAACTGCCGGTAATGTCATCGGCTGCATGTTCTTCGCAATGGTTTTATTCGCTGCACTTACAAGCGCAGTTTCAGTCATGGAAGCAGTTGTATCAAGCTTCATGGATGAATTTAAGGTAGGAAGAACTAAGGCAACTGTAATAGAAGGAATTGTTGCACTTGTCGGAGCCGTGATTGTATGTCTAGGCTATAATAAGCTTTACTTTGACATCAAACTTCCGAATGGTGCACATGCACAGATTCTCGATATTATGGATTACATCAGTAATAATGCCCTTATGCCAGTAGTTGCCATAAGCACGTGTATTCTTATTGGATGGGTTGTCAAGCCTGATATTATAATTGATGAGGTTGAAAAGACAGGAACTAAGATGGGACGAAAGGCACTCTATAAAGTCATGATTAAATGGATTGCACCAATTCTTTTATTCCTGCTGCTCTTGAAATCTCTGGGAATTATTACTATTATATGATGTAAGTAGCAAAATACCTTTTGACCCCAACAGCATAAATATACAAAAATTTGTTAACAATAAAAGTACAAATGAATGGAGGTACGAACTATGGAAGTTATTGATATTACTATGAGCAATTTTGAGCAGGAAGTTCTCAAATCGGACAAGACAGTTCTTGTAGATATATGGGCACCATGGTGTGGACCATGCAGACAGATGGGACCTATTGTTGATGAGATTGCAAGAGAGAATGACAACATCAAGGTGTGCAAGTCTAACGCAGATGAAGCCCCAGAGGTTGCCATGAAATATGGTGTATCAAGCATACCAACACTTCTTGTTTTCAAGAATGGTGAGCTTGTGCAGACATCAGTAGGCTTGAAGCCTAAGAGTGAGATATTGAAGCTGGTTGAGTAGCGGGTGGATGCTGATGGTATTATAATAGTGTTATGGTATTTTATTTTGAAGGCATAACGTTATGCCATTATGATGATGTCAGGGTGTTTGGCTGAAATTAGAGAAATTTGTATAAAAAATCCAAAACATCATAATATAAAGATCAGAAAATATAGATTTTGCTGAGGATGAATAAAAGATGCGGAAAAATCCAAGATTTGTTAAGAAAATGGATTTTTCCGCATCTTTTTTCATGTGAATCCAAAAGTGAAGTTTAGCGAAGTGTAAACCCTCTATTTTTGGATTTTTTAAATGGAATTATTAAATAAAGCCAAAAAGTTTAAGGTTTATTACCTCTCCCCAATAGTTCAAAATTCTGAATAGGTTTAACTAGCACAAAGAGTCCGGCTGGCTTTACGCGTAGTGGTATCTTGTCCTGTACTTTATGAAGAATGTAATTGTTATGACAAGTGTCAGCATTTCGGCGACAATTACCGCACTCCATATTCCGTTGATTCCGAAGAATATAGGAAGGATGAGCAGGCCACCAACCTGGAACAGCAGTGTTCGCAGGAACGATATAGTGGCTGACAGAATACCGTTGTTGAGAGCGGTAAAGAATGATGAGCCAAATATATCAAATCCGTTAATAAGGAAAACAATACAATATATTCTGAATCCGTTAACAGTCATCTCAAATAATTCCGCATCATAGCCCACAAACAGCTTTGAAAGTGGTGCAGCAAGCAACTGTGCAATCACAGCAAGCATAACTCCCCATATACTTATGAGAGTGAGGCTCTTCTTGAACAGATTCTTTAATTCATCATGATTGCCAGCACCATAGTGGTAACTGATAATAGGTGCACTTCCGATTGCATATCCAAAGAAAATAGCGGCAAATATGAAGTTGACATACATGATTGAACCATATGCTGCAACACCATTTTCACCAGCAATCTTCATAAGCTGGATGTTGTAAAGTGAGCTTACTATAGAGCTTGAGAGGTTAGTCATAAGCTCTGAAAGACCATTGGAGCATGTATATAAAAGTATACGTCCGTTGAAACGTGTCTTGCCAAGTCGTAAAAGACTTGAATTCTTTCTTGAAAAATAAATAAGTGGTATTATACCACCAAGAAGCTCACCACATACTGTAGCTGTGGCAGCTCCTGCTAGTCCCCATCTAAGAACTGCGATAAATAAAAAGTCGAGAACCATGTTAGTCACACCGGCAATAATTATAACCACAAGTCCCATTTTAGGCTTCTGGGCTGCAACGAAGAAACTCTGGAATACGTTTTGCAGCATGAATGCCGGCATTGATATGAATGTTATTCTTGAATAGAGAACGCAGAGGTCAAGCAGTTCTCCAGAGGCACCTAGAGCTTTGGCAATCTGAGGAACGAATATTGAACCAATAGCAGAAAATGTGATTCCACCGATAATTGTGACATAGACAAGCATTGAGAAATATTCATTCGCCTTGTCTTTCTTGCCTTCACCAAGAGTTTTGGCTACAATAGCACTGCCTCCTGTACCAATCATGAATCCGAGTGCGGATATTCCCATAAGAAGGGGAACAATAAGATTGATAGCCGCAAGTGCAGTCTTTCCAACAAAATTTGATACGAAGAGTCCATCGACAACGCTGTATATGGATGTAAATATCATCATCACTATTGATGGGAATACGAACCTCAATAATTTATTATAGGTAAAATGTTCTGATAACTGAATCATAAATCCTCCTTGTTATGATTATCTGTAAGCTTCGCCATGCCAGAGTGCAGGGCTGTGATATATTTATTATGTAACGTAAGAAGCTGTTTAATCTCATCTTTGTCCAAAACGCTGAAAGCATCATTTTCAATACGCATGACAGGGTATATCGTGTCCTCAATAAGCTTTCGCCCGTCTGGTGTAAGATGAATATGCATATTGCGCCCTTTTCCGCGTGTAAGTGTGATAAAACCTTTATCAATAAGCCTGTCTATTGATGAGTTGACTGTCTGCTTCGGAAGAAATGTCACTGTGCATATATCTTTCTGAAGACAGCCATCACCCAGGTCGCATATAGAATACAGAATTTCAAATGCACTGTCAGACATATTAAGTTTGGATGCAATATCGTGGTAGATATTGTTAAATTCACGGTATAACCGGTTGTATTCAATAAATTCAGAGCTGGCAAATGCTGGCAGGTATTCACTTCTCATATAATAAATAATCTCCTTTATACTGATAAATGTGTTTGAAAATCGATAAAATCTGTCCCTAAATCAAGTGCTTAAGCATAATTTTATATTGCAATATTCTCATGCAAGTCCGAAATCATACTTACAGAGTATAGTCCGAAATCATACTTGTGTCAATTAAAACTTTATTAATTGACCTTATGCTATGATGATGATAGAATATCGTCATATATCTACGACAAATCATTATGAAAGGGATTTTATAGTATGAATTTTCTTGAAGAAAAGATTACGAAAGACGGTATTGTCAAAGAGGGCAATATCTTAAAGGTTGACAGCTTTTTGAATCACCAGATGGACGTGAGACTGTTCAGACAGATGGGAGAGGAATTCAAGAAGCGTTTCGCAGGCAAGAATATCAATAAGATTGTCACAATTGAAGCTTCTGGTATTGGAATTGCCTGTATCGTGGCAGAATGTTTTGATGTTCCAGTTGTATTTGCCAAGAAATCAAAGAGCGTTAATATCGATGGTGACGTGTATTCAGCAGAAGTTGAGTCATTCACACACAAGTGCAAGAATCAGGTTTTGGTATCTAAGAAGTTTATAGGTCCAGATGACCATGTACTTATTATAGATGATTTCCTTGCTAACGGCTGTGCGCTTCAGGGACTTATATCTATAGTAGGACAGGCTGGCGGTACAGTTGAAGGTATCGGTATAGCAATAGAGAAGGGCTTCCAGCAGGGCGGAAGAGTCATACGTAATCTTGGCTTCCAGCTTGAATCACTTGCAATTGTAGATGCTATGGATGCGGCTACAGGCGAGATAACATTCCGCCAGAATGAACCTATAGGACAAATAATTGACGACCTATAAGTTAAATAATTAATGGGAGCTTTAACTTGTTGAGTTAAGGCTCCCATTTTTAATAATATTGTAAAATCTATTCTTCTGACTCCTCACGAATCTTGATTGGCATGAGCAGATGGTTAATCAGTATACTGTATGCCTCATGGCTTTTGCCTTCCTTGAGGGCTTTATAGTATTTCTCATGTTCATCAAATGTTCCCTGGATTCTTCCTTTTTTTGATAAGGCAGTATTAGATGTCAGTCTTATCATATACATTAAACGCTGATACATATCTTCAAATTCAACATTTCCCATATATTCAACAAGCTTGAGGTGAAATTCGTGGTCGTAATCAATGAACTGCTCTAAGGCTTCATGGCTGTGTTCAGCCCTCATATTGCAGTTACGCATATTAGCTAATATTTTTTCAAGAGAATCAATAAGTGCCTGGGCTTTTGGTGTATTAATCTCTGATGCGATTGTGGAAGTGCAGAAGCCTTCTATGGCACATCTTACCTGAATACTCTCTATCATATCCTTTTCTGTAAGCTGGCGTATCTGGAAGCCCTTGCTTGGAATGATTGTTATATATCCATCCTGGCTTAGGCACTGTAATGCTTCTCTCATAGGGGTTCTTGATATACCGACTTCAGAAGATAGCTTAGTCTCGGAATAGAGTGTATCGGGTGCTAATTCACCAGAAAGAATCTTCTCTTTGATGAAATCATAGGCCTGCTGCTGGAGTAAACTCTTCGTTTTCATATGTATCAGCTCCGTTTCTTTATAATAAAAACTCATTTAATGTTAGTACAAGTTTAGTGAGAGGTCAAGGAAATAATGAGTTTTGTCAAAAGTGCACAAAAATCGACAAGAATTTTTGTGACGCTAAGACATAAGTTACATATTGACAGTATACCGATATACCGGTATACTGGGTATACAAGGTAAGACAAAAAAATAACAAACTTCAAAGATGTCAACCCTAAAACTTAATCTTATTAAATTAAAAACGGAGGAATTAATTATGAACAATGTTTACCAGATGGGAAATTTAAGAATCGTTGATTTAACTAAGCTGCTTGATCCAGCAACAGAGACAAGAAGATGCCATATGTATCGTTTTAACACAGGTGGTCCAATCCCTGATTTCCATACAATCATGGATCTTACAAGCCATTTAGGAACACATTGTGAGTGCCCTTATCATCATGATGATAACTGGCCAAGTGTTGCAGAGCTCCCACTTACAACATTTATGGGAAGAGCAATCTACATTGATTTTAAGGATACAGTTGCTCCTTATACACATATCACATCAGCAGACCTCGACAGAGCAACAGCTGGTAAGATTAAGGAGGGCGATATCGTAATCCTTGATTCTTCATATAAGATGCAGCCATTTACACCAGACACTAATACAGAGAAGGATCACAGACTTCTTATTAATGCAGAGGTTGCTGAATGGTTCCGTGATCACAAGGTTAAATGTGTTGGTTTCGGTGATGGTGTTTCAATCGAGAACAGCAATGAAGATGTTAAGCCATTCCATGATATACTTATGGCAGAGAATATCGTGTTCCTTGAAGTGTTAAAGAATCTTGAGTTATTAGAGAAGGATGTATTCTTCATGAGCTACTCACCACTCCCAATCTTAGGACTTGATTCTTGCCCGGTTCGTGCATACGCAATTGAGGGACTTCCAGGATTCACAGAGTAATTGCAATAGGCAGTAATTAATGATTGACAGGTTTTTCTGTAAGACTTTAAAGTATATATAGAATATTCAAAGGAGACAGGTTATGAAGATAGTAGTTATTGGTGCTGGAGCGATGGGATCAATCTACGGAGGACATCTTTCGCAGAACAACGAGGTGTATATCGTAGATACTAAGCAGGAAATTGTAGATGCTATCAATAAAGATGGTTTAAAGATTGATGAAGATGGTGTGACTAATGTTTACCATCCACAGGCAGTCACAAGTACGGAAGGTATAACTGATGTTGACCTTGTTATTCTCTTTGTTAAATCAACATTTTCAAAAGCTGCATTGGAAGGCAACAAGAATATTATCGGCGAACATACCCGTCTCCTTACATTGCAGAATGGTGCAGGACATGAGCATCTTCTCATGCAGTATGCACCTAATGAGAGAGTGATAATCGGAACAACAGAGGATAACGGAGCTGTTCTTGGAATGGGACATGTAAGAAGAGGCGGTGTTGGTAAGACTAATGCAGGCATGCTTACACAGGATTCAGAAGGCTTCCTTGCTAAGATGAAGGAATCATTTGACAGTTGTGGATTCACACTTAAGATATGTGAGAATATCCAGCAGCTTATTTGGGATAAGTTATTCACTAATGTATCACTCAGTGCAGTGACAGGTATTTTACAGGTTGACATGGGATATATAGCAGCTAATGAATATGCATGGAATCTGACTAAGGCACTTATTCATGAGGCAGTCCTTGTTGCGAAGGCTATGGGGCTTGAAGCAGACGAGGAAGCAATAGTCAAGAAAGTTTCGGATACATCTGTTAACAATCCTAACGGTTGTACATCAATACGGGCGGATTTAAGAGATGGAAGACGGACAGAAGTTGATACAATAAGCGGCGCAGTTGTAAGAGCTGGCCATGAATATAATGTAGCAGTACCAAGCCATGAATTTGTGGTTAATATGGTACATGCAATGGAAGGAAGGGACAGATAATGATATTTTCATCAATTAATTCATGTGATACATTTGCAGAGTATCCAGAGGTTATAAAGAAGGTTATTGATTATTTAAAGAAGAATGATTTCGTTAATATGGAGCCAGGTGTGTATGAGATTCAGGAAAAAGATATCTATGCACAGGTATTTGATGCCGAGACAGGAGCTGTCTCAGAGAAGAGACCGGAGTCACACAAGGATTACCTTGATATCCAGTTCTTAGCATCAGGCGAGGAAAAGCTTGGTTTTACTCCATTAAAGGACGAGTACGAGATAGATGAGTATATTAAGGAAAGAGACCTTATTTTCTATAAGAAAGTAGAGAATGAAGGATTTATCAATGCTGTACCAGGCTGCTTCTCAGTGTTCTTCCCATGTGATGTACACAGACCAGCAGTAGCAGTTAATGAGCCAATGACAATTCGTAAGGTAGTAGTTAAGGTAAGAACAACACTTATTTAAAATATAATGTAAAAAGGAGAAGGCGGGGCTATGTTAAAAAAGTTATCAGCATGTCTGCTTGTTGTCTGTTTAGTTGTGGGGACACTGACAGGCTGTACAAGCAGCAGTAATAAAACATCAAGCGGCGAAGAAGTTACAGAGATTCGTGTAGCATTCAACCAGAATGAAAAGCATCCACAGTATCTTGCTATGAAGAAGCTCGGCGAGGAATTCGAGAAAGCAACTAATGGAAGATACAAGATGACAATTTATCCTAATGGTGTACTTGGTGAGCAGGGAGCCATGGCAGAGTTCGTAAGAACAGGTGCATTACAGATGGCAATTGTTCCGTGTAGTGTTCCAGAAGGATATGATAAAGATTTTGCTATAGTAGGAGCACCTTATCTGTATGATGATATTGACCATATGGAGAGAGCTGTAGTTGGCGGAGTATTTGATGATTTATTCTATTCAGCAAGAAAATACAGTTTCCAGGCTTTAACTGTATATACAGCAGGTGAGAGAAATGTATACTCTAACAAGCCAATCAATTCAGCAGCAGACCTTGCAGGACAGATTATCCGTGTTAACGACAGTCCTACATATATTGAGATGACTAAGCTTATGGGTGGTACAGGAGCTACAATGTCCCAGTCAGAGGTATACACTGCATTACAGCAGGGAGTTATCGATGCGGCAGAGAACAGTGAGCTTGTATACAACGATTTCAAGAACTATGAGGTCGCAAAATATTACTCATACACAAAGCACATTGTACATCCTGACGTTGTTATAGCAAGTACAGAGTTCCTTGACAGCATGAGCGAGTCAGACAGAGCTATATTTGACAAGCTTGTTAAGGATTCTACAGAGTATGAATTTGCTACATTTAAGGATAGAATTGAAGAGGCAAAGGCTGAGGTAGCAGCACAGGGAACACAGTTCTGTTATCCAGACGTAGAAGAGTTCAGAACACTCTGCCAGCCACTTCTTTCAAGAATTTCTAATCAGTCAGAAGTAACACAGAAGATATACAACGATATTATTAAGTTGAGAAAGGAGAACTAATCATGGATAAAGCTAAGAATATATTAGATCAGATACTTAAAGTTGTCAGTGTAGTACTTTTCATAGCGATGGTTCTTCTTACAACTTATCAGGTTATAGCCAGATACGTATTCAAGAGCCCAAGCAGTATCAGCGAGGTTCTTACAAGATATGCATTCGTATGGCTTATCATAGTATCAGCAACTTATGTGTTTGGCCAGCGTGACCACATTGCCATAACTTTTTTAAGAGATAAATTCAAAGGCATGGGACGTAAGATAATAGACGTTGCCATTGAATGTGTCATCATTATTTTCTCAGCAACAATAATGGTGTATGGCGGTTTTACAGTAACTCGGATGAATATGCTTCAGTATGATTCAATGTTAAATATACCTACAGGAATTGTATATTCAATAATTCCTGTCTGTGGTGTGCTTATCATTCTCTACAGCATATATAACATCATTCAATCAGTTAAAACAAAGGCAGAATAGGAGGGGGCATATGTCAATAGCAGTTCAGGTAGCTATCATAATGGTAGTGTTATTAGTTGTAATGTTGGCCATGGGTGTGCCAATTGGTGTCAGCATCGGACTTTCATCAGCAGTTTCAATGATTGCCATGCTTCCAGGACACGTTGCATTCGCAACATCAGCACAGCGTTTATTCGCAGGTTCTAATTCATTTTCACTTATTGCCATTCCTTTCTTTATTCTGGCTGGTAATATTATGAACAACGGTGGTATCGCACTTCGTCTTGTTAACTGTGCCAAGGTGCTCAGTGGACGTATGCCAGGTGCCCTTGCACAGACAAATGTAGTAGCTAACATGCTTTTCGGAGCCATCAGTGGTTCAGGTGCTGCTGCGGCAGCAGCTATCGGTGGAACAATGGGACCTCTTGAGAAGAAAGAGGGATATGATCCTAACTATGCAGCAGCAGTTAACGTAGCATCTGCTCCAGTAGGAATGCTTATTCCACCAAGTAACACAATGATTGTATTCTCAACAGTAGCAGGAAGTGTATCTATCTCAGCATTATTCATGGCTGGTTATATTCCAGGAATCCTCTGGGGCGCAGCCGTTATGGTTCTTGCTGGTATCACAGCCAAGAAGATGGGGTACACATCAGAAGAGAAAGTTACAGCTAAGATTGCATTAAAGACACTCTGGCAGGCTGTTCCAAGCTTACTCCTTATCGTAATCGTTATCGGTGGTATCCTTGGTGGTGTATTCACAGCAACAGAAGGTTCAGCTATCGCAGTAGTTTATGCAACAGTTCTTTCTTTAATCTATCGTGAGATTAAGATTACAGATATTCCAAGAATCGTTGCAGAGTCAGCTAAGATGACAGGTACAATTACATTCATGATTGGTTTATCATCTATCATGTCATGGGCAATGGCGTTTACAGGCATTCCTGATATGATTGCCAACGCAGTACTTGGAATCACAGATAACAAGATTATCATTTTCTTACTTATTAACATTATATTACTTGTTGTAGGTACATTTATGGACCCAACACCTGCAATACTTATATTTACACCAATCTTCCTTCCAATCTGTACAAGTCTTGGAATGAGCGCAATCCAGTTCGGTATTGTACTCTGCATGAACTTATCAGTAGGAACAATCACACCACCTGTTGGAACAATTCTTTTCACAGGATGCAAGGTTGGTGGAGTAACAATCGAAAGTATTATGAAGCACCTGCTTCCTTACTTCGCAGTAATCATAATCGCATTGTTACTTGTAACATTTATACCAGCGTTATCCATGTTCCTTCCAACGGCACTTGGATTAGCATAAATCATACCCTAATTATTTTTCTGACGGAGCCGGTGTTGTTATAACGCCGGCTCTGCCCGGTTTACCGCACCTGCGCTTACCCGCCGAACCGACCAGCCCCTAAGCTGCTGCCCTGTGCAGTGCCTAAATACTTGCAGGTCCTTTGTGCCTAGCAGTTCTAAGGGCGGCACGACAAAGCTTATTAAAGCCGCCTTGCTAAAAACGCGCTTCGCTTGGACGGTTTAGCAGTCGGCTTAGCAATTGTCTAACACCGCCCTAAGAACTGCACGGCAGTCGTCAGGCAAGTATTTAGGCACTGCACAGGGCAGCAGCTTAGGGGCTGGTCGGTTCGGCGGGTAAGCGCAGGTGCGGTAAACCGGACAGAGATTGTTATAATAATGACGGGCTTCGTTAGGGATATAACAATGCTTGAAACAGTAGGAGAAATCCATTACAATTTTAAATATAGCGCAAAATGCGCAGAAAGAGGTTAGATATGAAAGTACCTTTTAAGACAGATTTAACAGGAAAGACAGCAATCGTTACAGGAGGCAGTGGAACTCTGTGTTCGGCTATGGCGTATGGATTGGCTGTTAGTGGTGCGAAGGTTGCACTTATTGGACGTAATATTGATAAATTAAACAAGGTGGCTGGTGAGATAACCGGCAATGCGGACAGTGAATATGGAAAGAAGGTTACTGTCAAGGGTTATAGCTGTGATGTCACAGATAAGGCTAAGCTTGTGGAAATCTATGAGGTGATTAAGAAGGAGCTGGGAAGCTGCGACATTCTTATCAATGGAGCTGGTGGCAACCAGCCGGGGGCAATCACATCAATAGAGATGCTTGAGAAAGAAAAAGGTGATGATGATTATTCGTTCTGGAATCTTGATGAGGACAGAATACGTGATGTCATGGATCTTAATTATATGGGAACATTACTGCCTATTCAGGTATTTACTAAGGATATGGTTGAGAAGAGAAGCGGAAGCATAATCAATATAGCCTCTGTTACCTCAATTCTTCCACTTACTAAGGTTGTTGCGTATGGCAACGCAAAGAGTGCGATATTAAACCTTACACAGTGGCTTGCTGTACATTTTGGCAAGAGCGGGATACGATGCAATGCTATAGCACCGGGATTCTATGCGGCAGAACAGAACCATGACCTTCTATATAATAAAGATGGTTCTCTGACAGCAAGAGCAGGGAAGATAATAGCAGGAACACCTATGGGCAGATTTGGCAATCCGGAGGATCTGCTTGGAGCTGCGTTGTTCCTTGCAGATGATGAGGCATCAGCATTTGTTAATGGAATCGTGCTTCCAGTTGACGGCGGATACTGTGCATACAGTGGAGTGTAGTTAGTTACATAGAACAATATTAAATATCAGGGAGAAATTCAATGAGCAGACTTACAATTGTTACAGAGGACAGAGCCCAGTTGACAATGGAATCATTGTACAAGGACTTAGAGCGCAGAATAACAGCCAGCCCACCGGGACTTTGTCCGGTAGACCTTACATGTTCATTTATTAAAATGTGCCTTGCACAGTCATGCGGTAAATGTGTGCCTTGCCGTGTTGGATTGAATCAGCTTGCACAGCTTTTTGAGAAGGTGCTTAACGGTGACGGAACGATGGATATGATAGAGACAATCAGGCTCACTGCCGAGGGAATATATCTTTCAGCAGACTGTGCTATCGGTTACGAGGCGGCAGCAATGGCACTTAAATGTGTTGATGGCTGTATGGATGACCTTGTTGCGCATGTTAAGCATAACAGATGTACATGTAACAGTAACCAGCCAGTGCCATGTGTTAATCTTTGTCCGGCAGGAGTTGATATACCGGGTTATATCGCCCTTGTCAAAGAGAAGAGATATGCAGATGCAGTGCGCCTTATAAGAAAAGATAACCCTATGCCGGTTGTATGTGCGCTTATATGTGAGCATCCATGTGAGAACAGATGTAAGAGAACTATGGTTGATGCCCCTGTTAATATAAGAGGACTTAAAAGAATGGCGGTTGATCATTGCGGGGATGTTCCAATTCCGGAATGTGAGGCTCCAACAGGCAAGAAGGTAGCAGTCATCGGCGGCGGCCCGGGTGGACTCAGTGCAGCTTATTATATGGCTCTTATGGGACATAAGGTAACTATATTTGAGCAGAGAAAACAGCTTGGTGGAATGTTAAGATACGGTATTCCTAATTACAGGCTTCCAAGAACAAGACTTGATGCAGATATCAATGCAATTCTTTCAGCCGGAATAGAGGTAAAGACAGAAATCAGCGTTGGTAAAGATATATCAATGGTTGATATTAAAAATGAATATGATGCAATATACATTTCTATCGGAGCACATACTGATAAAAAAGTCGGTATTGAAGGCGAGGATGATGCCAAGCAGGTAATATCAGCAGTTGAGATGCTTCGTGCAATCGGTGATGATGATATGCCGGATTACACAGGACTCAGAGTGGCAGTTATCGGTGGCGGTAATGTTGCTATGGACGTTGCAAGGTCAGCGGTAAGACTTGGCGCAAAGAAAGTGGATATTGTATACAGACGTAGAAAAGCTGATATGACAGCCATGAAAGCCGAGATTGAAGGTGCCGAGGCTGAAGGATGCAGCGTTGTTGAGCTTAAAGCACCTGTGCGTATAGAGACAGACGAACAGCATAATGTCAAAGGATTATGGGTACAGCCACAGATGATAAGCAATATAAGGAATGGCAGACCATCTCCTAAACGTGCGGCAGTTGAGGAAGAGCTTATTGAATGTGACATGATTATTGTCGCAATCGGACAGGGTATAGAGTCAAAGCCTTTTGAAGAATTTGGAATGAAAGTCAAGAGAGGGGCAATTGACGCTTTAAATACAAGTGGAATCGAAGATTTACCGGGCATATTTGCCGGAGGTGACTGTGTAACAGGCCCGGCTACCGTAATCAGGGCAATTGCAGCAGGTAAGGTGGCAGCAGCGAATATAGATGAGTATCTTGGTTTCCATCATGAGATTAAATGTGATGTTGAAATTTCAGAGGTGAGTGTAGATGACCGTGTTCCATGCGGAAGAGTTGAGCTTGCTGAGAGGAATGCCAACGAAAGAAAGAATGATTTTGAGCCGGTGGAGCTTGGAATGAGCTGCGAGGAGGCTTGTCAGGAAGCAGGAAGATGCTTGAGATGTGACCATTATGGATTTGGCGTGTTCAGAGGAGGCAGAGTAGAGAAATGGTAAATTTAGTCATTAACGGCACGAATGTAAGTGTCGAAGAGGGAACTACAATTTTAGAGGCTGCCAGAACTGCCGGACATGAGATCCCTACGCTCTGTTATCTCAAAGAGATTAACGAGATAGGTGCGTGCAGAGTATGTGTTGTAGAGGTTGAGGGCGTTGACAGATGTGTAACAGCCTGCAATACAACTGTAAGAGAGGGAATGGTTGTGTACACACACAGCCGCAAGGTCAGAACAACAAGAAAGACTAATGTAAAGCTGATTTTATCACAGCATGATTACAGATGTGCATCATGTATAAGAAGTGGTAACTGTACATTACAGACAGTAGCTAATGAATTGAATATTTCGGACATGCCTTATGATATCGGACCAGAGAAATCACGCATAGATAAATCATTTCCACTTATCAGGGAAAGCGATAAATGTATCAAATGCATGAGATGTGTGCAGATATGTGACAAGGTTCAGAGCCTTAATGTGTGGGATGTTGTCAACACTGGTGCGCGTACAACTGTTGATGTCTCTGACGGAAGAAAGCTAGGAGAGTCACAGTGTGCTTTGTGTGGACAGTGTGTGACACATTGCCCGGTCGGCGCATTGAGAGAGCGTGATGATGTAGGAAGGGCACTTGATGCAGTTGAGAATCCAGATATCATCACAGTAGTCCAGGTGGCTCCAGCAGTGAGAACTGCATGGGGAGAAGGCTTTGGGCTTTCAAGGGAATTTGCTACAGCTAAGAGACTTGTGGCAGGACTTAGAAAGATTGGCTTTGATTATATATTTGACACAACATTTTCAGCAGACCTTACTATTATGGAAGAGGGAAGCGAGTTCATACAGAGACTGCCAGAGATAAAGGAGTCAGGACTTCCAATGTTCACATCATGCTGTCCGGGCTGGGTTAGATTCATCAAGAGCCAGTATCCACAGCTTGCAGGAAGACTTTCTACAGCCAAATCGCCACAGCAGATGTTTGGCGCAATCACTAAGTCTTATTATGCTGATTTATTAGGCGTTGACCCATCTAAGATATTCTGTATATCAATCATGCCTTGTATGGCTAAGAAGGATGAGTGTACATGGGATGGCGGCAGTGATGTTGACGTTGTGTTGACAACAAGAGAGATTGAGAGACTTTTCCGCTCATACTATGTGAGAACACAGATACTTCAGGAAGAGGAATTTGACTCTCCGCTTGGCACAGGAACTGGAGCTGGTGTCATATTTGGAACGACAGGCGGTGTTATGGAGGCTGCGCTTAGAAGTGCGCATTACCTTGTGACAGGTAAGAATCCAGAGGTTGATGCATTTAAGAGCGTCAGGGGAATGGATGGCTGGAAAGAGTCTGAATTTGATATAGATGGAACTAAGATAAAGGTGGCAGTGGCTAGTGGACTTGGCAATGCAAGAAGGCTTATCGATGCGATTCTTGCAGGCAGTGTCAGGTATGATTTTGTCGAGATAATGGCATGTCCGGGTGGATGTGTCAATGGCGGTGGACAGCCTATTCATGATGGCGTTGAGTTAAAGGCTGAGCGTGCGGCAGTTCTTTATAATCTTGATGAGAAGAATACAATAAGATATTCGCATGAAAATCCTGAGATTGTTAAATGTTATGAAGAATATCTCGAAAAACCATTGTCGCATAGAGCGCATGAATTGTTACATACAAATTAGTATAAGCATTTTGACCGAAGCGTGATAATGTGTTATAATATTAACATGATTTTATACGTGAAAAATTAGTGAGGTGTGATTGATGTCTGATAACGGCGGTAGTTGTGAATATTGCAATAATCTTGTATATGATGAGGAGACAGAGGAGTATATCTGTGATGTCGATATGGACGAGGATGATTATGCCAGACTTTTATCTTCATCATATAAGAGCTGTCCGTACTACCAGAGTAATGACGAATATAAGATAGTGAGACATCAGATGTAATATGGCCTTACATGGGGAAGGTGTTGAATGTATGGACAAAAAATCTATTCTAATGATTGATGACGTCAAGCTTAATCTTGTGACAGCAAGAGATGTACTGGAAGATGAGTATATATTATATGAGGCTTTGTCCGCAGAGGAAGGATTCAAGATATTGGAGGAACATATTCCGGATCTTATCCTGTTAGATTTAGTTATGCCACAGATGGACGGCTATGAGATGATAGAGATACTCAAAAGTACGAGAAGATATATGGGTATTCCGGTTATTTTCCTAACAGCCCAGACGGCTGCTGAGAGCGAGGTCAAGGGACTGGAACTTGGAGCGGCGGATTTTATAACTAAGCCATTTGAGCCTATAGTTATGAAGAGAAGAATTGAGACACAGATTGAGCTTGCAGAATACCAGCATTCTCTTGAACAGCTTGTTGAGGAGAAGGTTGAAGAGATTGAGAAGATGCAGGATGCCATGTCATCCGGATTTGCAGAGCTTGTAGAGTCAAGAGATGGCGTTACAGGCGGTCATGTCAAGAATACTGGTATATATTTTGATGCATTTATAAGGGCACTTAAAGATGAACCAAGATATAAGAATGATATAACAGACGATTTTATCAAGAATACAGTGCGTTCAGCACCGCTTCATGATATTGGCAAGATAGGAATAGATGATTGTGTACTCAGAAAGAAAGGTGCACTTGACGGCGGTGAAAGAGAGTACATGGAGAAACATTCTATGCTTGGTGGACAGACGTTCCATAAGATAAGGAAGAAATTCCCTGAGAATGAATTCTTAAAGATTGCTGAAGAGATGGCTCTGTATCATCATGAAAGATGGGATGGGAGTGGTTATCCTACTGGAATAAAAGGTGAGGAGATACCGCTGTGTGCCCGTGTAATGAGTATTGTTGATACTTATGATGCATTGACATCAGAGAGACCTTATAAACCGCCATTCAGCCATGAAAAGTCTATGGCTATCATTGTTGAAGGAAGGGGAACACAGTTTGACCCAGACCTTGTAGATGAATTTGTCAAGTATGGCGAGCTTATGAGAGACTGCCTTAAGAGGAAGGTTGAGTTGATAAGACAGATGTAGATATGTGTTGGGGTCAAAATACCTTTTGACCCCAACATCATTATAATTAATATATGAAAGGATGCTGCAACATGGAGAAGATTGCAAGTTTTACAGTTAATCATCTTAAACTGATACCGGGAGTATATGTATCAAGACAGGATAAGATTGGACAGGAGACCATAACCACATTTGACCTTAGATTTACAACACCTAATCTTGAACCACCTATGGATAATCCGGGTATTCACAGTATTGAACACCTTGTGGCTACTTTCTTAAGAAATCATCCTACATGGAGTAATAAGACAATATATTTTGGACCAATGGGATGCAGAACAGGATTCTATGTTATATTTGCAGGTGATTTAAAGTCAGAGGATATACTTCCAGTGCTTAATGAGGCTGCGAAGTTTGTGCTTGATTATGAGGGAGAGATTCCGGGATATTCACCAAGAGACTGTGGTAATTATCTTGACAATAATCTTGCACTTGCCAAGATATACATGAAGAAGTTCAAGGAAGAAGTGCTTGATAATCCAACAGCAGAAAGGCTTAATTATCCAGAAGATTAAACTTTTAACTGGTTGCAATAAGATATTACTTGTGATAAGATTTAGATTGATTTTTAGGAATGTTTTATTAAGACGAGTTAGTAAACATTTATAATAAAGGAGAAAGTTACAATGGTAGATTTTAAGGAAGATGAGAATTTAAGTACTCTTAACCATTCTTGTGCACATCTTATGGCACAGGCAGTTAAGCATCTGTATCCACAGGCTAAGTTCTGGGTTGGACCAGTTGTTTCAGAAGGTTTTTATTATGATATAGACCTTGGTGATGAGGTTGTTAATGACGAAGTTATAGCAGCTATCGAGAAAGAGATGAAGAAGGTTGCTAAAGAAGGCAAGAAGATTATCAGAAGAGAAGTATCTAAGGAAGAAGCTCTTAAGATGTTCGCTGATGATGAGTATAAGCTTGACCTTATCTCTAATCTTGAGGATGGCAGCATAACAGTATATGACCAGGGCGATTTCACAGACCTTTGTCGTGGACCACACGTTGATAATGTTAAGTTATGCCGTAACTTTAAGCTTATCAAACATTCAGGTGTATATTGGAAGGGCGATGCTAACAATCGTGTACTTCAGAGAATATATGGTGTATGTTTCCCAACAGCAGAGGAGTTAGAGGATCATCTCCGTCTCCTTGAGGAAGCTAAGGAGCGTGACCACAGAAAGATTGGTAAGGATATGCAGCTTTTCATGGTTGATGACCTTATCGGACGTGGACTTCCTATGTTCCTTCCTAAGGGATATACAGTATGGCAGGAGCTTGAGAATTACATCAAGGAGAAGGAAAGAAAGCTTGGTTACCTTCATGTTATGACACCTTGTGTAGGTACAGTTAATCTTTATAAGACATCAGGTCACTGGGATCACTACAAGGAGAATATGTTCCCAGCTATGGAAGTTGAGGGAGAGTCATTCGTATTAAGACCTATGAACTGTCCTCATCATATGATGATATATGCTAACAGAATGCATTCATATAAGGATCTTCCAATCAGAATCGGTGAGATTGCACATGATTTCAGATTTGAAGCAAGTGGAACATTAAAGGGTATTGAAAGAGGAAGACATTTCTGCCA
>URGC01000041.1 GCA_900547255.1 uncultured Eubacterium sp.
TATGTAGGCACAGTAGTTGTTTGTAATAATCATAAGTATCTGATTCCATTATCACGCCGGCTAAAAGCCATTATAAACAACTGTGTATAGATGAACTTACATGGTGTAGAAAAAATGCTGAGATAATAATTAATAAGGCTAACTGCTTATATAATTTGTGTATGGGAGATTCTAATTATAAGGGCAAGACAAGGTGCCTTGATTTTGCAAAACTTGAAAAAGTATGTAGTCGATACAATAATAAATAGAATAGATGTATTTACATAAGCCATTTGGACTAACAATCCAGATGGCTATTTTTACCCATTTTTGGGTGATGGATGTAGAAAAGAGGTGAGAGCATTGAAGATTAAAAAAGTGGATGACAAGCCTATGGTCATTCACACAAAGGAAAAAGCAAAAGCCACAGGTGCAAAGAGTAGAAAAGCAAATGTGACAGAAGCAAAGAAGTCATACCGAAAGAGCACCCTTCATCAGGCAGGAGCGAAGGATAAAGGACTTTCCAGATTCAAGCAAAATATCAGAGAGTCTAATATAAGATATGGATTAATGAAGGTCGTCATTTCTATTGATAAATGTAACTTCATTCATTATCCAATAAGGTAAGGTTGGAAAAGTTGCAAAAACAACAAAAAACTGGTTGGAAAAGTTGCAAAAATAACAAAAAATAGGTTGGAAAAGTTGCGAAATTAATGTATTATTAGGTTGGAAAAGTTACATAATATATATTGGGATGGTGATATGTAATGATAGAAAGAACAGCCAAGAATACAGTAATTAACTGGATTGAGCATGGAAAGGATGCGCTTCTTATTACTGGCGCAAGGCAGATAGGAAAAACATATTTGATTCGTGAATGCCTTGAGTTAAGCAAAATTCCATATATTGAGCTGAATTTTATAGATAATCCAGAATTAGTTGATTTATTTGCTAATGCTAAAGATACTAAGGATTTAACAATGCGTTTGAGCCTGACAGGTAAAGGCAGATTGGAATCTGGAAAAACAATTATTTTTTT
Source organism: uncultured Eubacterium sp. (assembly GCA_900547255.1). Taxonomy (GTDB): domain Bacteria; phylum Bacillota; class Clostridia; order Lachnospirales; family Lachnospiraceae; genus Lachnospira. The sequence goes on from URGC01000041.1 coordinate 1,019, forward strand.
AGATGAGATTCAGGAGTTTAAAGAGATTGTTACAAGAATTAAGTTTCTTGTAGAAGAAGGAAGCTATAGATATATCATGAGTGGTTCTCTTTTAGGTGTAGAGCTGACAGACCTTCGCTCTGCCCCTGTAGGTTATATGTCAGTTTTTGACATGTATCCACTCAGCTTCAAGGAATTTGCGTGTGCGTTAGGTGTTGGAGATAATGTGATATCTGCACTTAAGGATAATTATGATAATAAAGTGCCAGTAGATGATTATATTCATTCCAAAATGCTTGATGTGTTTTATCTATATCTTATAATTGGCGGCATGCCAGAAGCGGTGAAAGAGTACATTGAGACTAATGATTTGAACAGAGTTGCAAAGATTCATAATAAAATAATCAGACTATATAAGCAGGATTTTACCAAGTATGAGATTAGGTATAAGCTTAAACTTCAGGAGATATATGACATGATGCCTGGGCAGCTTGACCAGAAAAATAAACGGTTCCAGCTTAATACATTGGGAAAAGGCATTAATTATGACCGGGTAGCTAATGATTTTTTATGGTTAAAAGATGCTGGAGTTGCAATACCTGTATATAATGTCAGCGAACCTAAAATTCCATTGATAATTAGTGAGAATAGAAGTCTTTTCAAATTGTTTTTCTCTGATGTGGGACTTTTAACAAGCTGCTATTCTAACCAGGTGAAAATGGCAATTCTTAACAAAGATTCTTCTATCAACAATGGGGCTTTATTTGAAAATGCAGTGGCACAGGAACTTTTAACTAAAGGCCATAAGGAATATTATTATAACAGCAAAAAACAGGGTGAGCTTGACTTTGTTATTGAATTAAATGGTAAAGTTACACCATTGGAAGTTAAATCGGGAAAAGATTATAAACGTCATTCAGCACTTAATAATGTCATTGGCAGTGATAATTATAATATTGAACAGGCATTTATATTATCAGATGGCAATATAGAGACAGATGGCAAAAGAATATATATACCGATATACATGATTATGTTTATGGACAATATAGAACTGGAAAATTCAATATATAGGATTGATTTAAGTGGATTATAGATATGCATTGGATTTGCAACGTGGATTAGTTAGATATCAGGTAAAGGAGATTACAACACTATGAAAAAATATATAAGCATAATACTGGCCATGACAGCGGCTTTGATGCTGTTAACAGGCTGTGGCAGTAAAAATACAGATGGCAATGTGGCAGCAGACACATATAACCAGCAGTATCTTACAGGAAAGATTGATGCAAAGATAGAGGTTAACAATTATGGAACAATCAGCCTCACGCTTGATGCAGATACAGCTCCAATAACAGTTACCAATTTTGTCAATCTTGCCAAATCAGGATTTTATGACGGACTCACATTTCATAGAATTATGAGTGGATTCATGATTCAGGGCGGCGACCCTGACCATGACGGAACAGGCGGTTCAGGAACCAAGATAAAAGGTGAATTTTCTAAGAATGGCGTGCAGAATAACATTTCACATAAGAGGGGAGTTATTTCGATGGCACGTTCTTCAAGCAGTTATGACAGCGCAAGCTCACAGTTTTTTATAATGCACGCTGATAAGTCCAATCTGGACGGACAGTATGCGGCATTTGGCTATGTGACAGATGGAATGGATGTTGTTGATGCCATCTGTGCCAACGTAAAACCAACCGATAATAATGGTACAGTTCCATATGCCAACCAGCCAGTTATAAAAAGCATAACAATACTCGATAATTAAAAAAATACGTAAGGAGGCAGCAGATAATATGAGATATGCACTTGTTAATGGAATAATACTTGATGGACATATAGATATGAAGCCTGTCAGTGGCAAGGCTGTAATAATCAATGATGGAATGATAGAAGCGATTGTGAATAATATTGATGTGCCAAAGGACATGAAAAGAATCCAGTGCAATGGCGGTTACATATGTCCCGGACTTATCAATCTTCACGTACACCTTCCAGCGAGCGGCAAACCTAAGAAAAAGCAGTCAGATGTAAGAAAGCTTGTTAAACTGATAACAAGCAATGCGCTGACTAACAGAATTGGTGTCAAAATGTGCGAAGGATATGCAAAGCAGGAGCTGTTAGGTGGTGTTACTACAATAAGAACAGTCGGTGGCGTGGCAGATTATGACACAATAATCCGTGATAAAGTTGCCGCTGGAAAGATTGACGGCCCAAGAGTACTTGCTTCCAATATGGCAGTTTCTGTTCCAGAGGGACACATGGCTGGTTCGCTTGCGTACGAGGCGACAAGTGTGGATGATGCAGTTATGTATGTAAGGAAAATTGCGGAAGATAAACCAGACCTTATCAAGCTTATGATAACTGGCGGTGTGCTTGATGCCAAGGTTAAGGGAGAGCCGGGAGTGCTTAAAATGCAGCCTGAATTAGTCAAGGCGGCATGTGATGAAGCGCATAAGCTTGGACTTAAAGTTGCGGCACACGTTGAGTCGACAGAAGGAGTTCTTGTAGCACTGAAAAACGGCGTCGATTCTATTGAACATGGAGCAGAACCTACAGATGAGATAATTGAGTTATTTAAGGAAAGAGGAGCTTTCCATGTATCAACAATCTCACCAGCACTGCCATATGCGCTGTTTGACAGAAGCATTTCACATGCAACAGAGGAACAGCAGTTTAATGGTAACATTGTGTTTAAGGGAATAATTGACTGCGCCAAGGCATGCCTGGAAAATGACATACCGGTAGGACTTGGAACAGATGTGGGATGTCCATATATCACACATTATGATATGTGGAGAGAGCTGTATTATTTCGTTAAATATTGTGGCGTATCGAATGCATTTGCACTGTACTCAGCAACAAGTCTTAATGCGAAGCTTGCGGGTGTTGATGATATAACAGGCTCTATAGAAGCTGGAAAGCAGGCAGATATAATTGTGTCAGATGGCAATCCACTGGAAGATGTCAAGGCACTTAGAAATCTGTCAATGGTTATAGCACAGGGAAAGGTACATAAGAATCCAAAGCCAAAGAAGATGCCGGAGGTAGAGAGGGAACTTGATAAGTTCTTATAGGCACAGGGCTTTTATATGCGTTAAATTTTACATGAATTAATTTTAGGAGATTTGAGTTGAAAGATAATATGCATTGCCGGTATTGCGGAGGAAGTGTAGCACTCACTGATAAGATATGCCCGCATTGCGGCAGGGATAATCCAATTGGACAGCAGTATCAGAAAGACACAGACAGGTATCAGGCAAAGACAGATAAAGCAGACCAGTATATCAGCGGGCAGAAGCTTAATACAGTAAAGTTTCTGGTGCGTGGAATAATCATGGCGGTATTGGTTGTTACGTTTATTTCAGGGGTGGTTTATCTGCTTTGTCATGATTCTTATTTTGAAATCCAGAGTGATGCAGCAAAACGTGAGGATGAGGTGAAAGCTAATCTTGACGGATACTGGGAAGATGAAGATTATTACAGTTTCTTTAATTATGCTGAGAGCATTAATATAGACGGATGGGCTGATGGTCCGTTTCTTGAATACCATCCGCAGATAGAAGCAGCACAGTTATATATTTTTATCAATAATTATGTGACAGAGTATCTGGCAGCAGATAATACATATGATAAGAACAGGACATTGTCTGGTGCGTGCAGTCTTCTTGATGAGTTTTATGACATGAATAACCTTCATTACATATATGGAAAGCTGGCAATGGGCGCAGATTCAGACGAGAAGGTACAGTCTGTCTATGATAATATGGGGAATATATTAAAGACATATTTCTATATTAATGATGAGGAGGCACTGGCTGTAAGGAGCATGAGCAGCAGCCAGATACAGCTTGTTATTGAAGAGAGCATCGAAAGACATGATGCGTTGGGTGATTAGGTATGAGTGATAAAGTAAATATAATATGTCCGTCATGCGGTGCATCGTATGATCGTGAACTGACAGAGTGTCCATATTGTGGTTCAGCGAGTTTCTACGGACAGGAAAAAAGATATATGACAGGTCTTGCGGGTTTAAGACAGAGAATGTCAGAGCTTGCAGATATAAGAGCCGGACTTGTCATAAAAGAGGTTGTGAAGGTGCTGGCGATTGTGTTGATTACAGCGGCATTGATAGTGTCGGCAATTGCTTTGATAAAGGCTTATGACCATCATAATGATGTAGAACATTTTAATCAGATCAGGGAAGAGTTAATCAATGAAAGCAGATAAAGATAACGATTATATGAGACAGCATCAAAAGAACATGAGAGATTTTGACAAGTCTTTTAATGAGGCTGAAAAAGATGCCTATGTGCGTTCTGCCACAGATGCTGGTAAATCAAAAAAGATAGCACTTATCGCTGTGGCAGCGGCTCTTTTTATAATTGGATTTATAGGTGCATTTATGGTAGAACCGCTTAAGCAATCTGCCGCCAAAGCGTCAATCAGTAATAACAGCCAGTCGGTTAATGATGTTATATATTCGTATCTTGAAAATGGCGATTATAAGGCGGTGTCTGATTACAGTGATTCTATAGATGCACTTGATAATGATACATTTGAAAAGCAGTATTCAGTGCTTATGGGAGCCAGATATTTTAAATGGTCTGAAGGATTTATGCATATGGATGGTGACAATGCCAATCTTAAGGAAGAGGATGTTGCCTATCTTAGCAGTTATCTTGAAGAATTTTATTATTATACACAGATGACAGCATATAAAGATAAAAAAGTTACTATAACGGATGAGAACAGAATTTATCTTGAGCGCATGCAGAAAGATATGGGGGAACTTCTGAAAAAGTATTATCATCTGACAGATGAAGATATTAAGAATATAAGCACATATTCAGAAGCGAGAATCAGCAAGTGTCTTATTGAGAGGAGTATTACTGATGAAAAGTGATGCCAGACATAATATTGGTGGGAAAAAGACCAGAAAAAAGCTTATAATCATGGATGTTATAATTGTTATACTTGTCGTGCTCAATGCGGCGGTTATAATCGCGGTGACAGAGGGGCACAATGACAATAACAGTTTGTGGAGCTCATACAGGCTTATGGAATGTTATAAGAATGGAGAATATGGCAAGGCAGTCAATTATACGAGCCGTAATGAATTCATACTTGATGACACGAAAAAGGCAGATGACAGTAATAAAGAGCTGTATGAGAGTATGGCTGTAGCAGATTATTACAAAGCAAACTTCTATAGAAAGGTGTATGGGACATCCGGCAATTCATCTAAGGCAGACAGCATGGCACAACTGTCAGATGATGCGGCAGGGCGCATGGGTTCGCTTGCGCCTCTTAAGAAAAGAATTGATAATATGATTAAATAATGTTAAAATCACCGATAGTGATTTGGCAAAATGTATTATTAGATGGAAAGGTTGGTACGATATGGCTGGTTCTTCATTTGGCAGCAGATTTAAGATAATGACATGGGGCGAGTCCCATGGAGAGGGGCTTGGCGTGGTGATTGACGGATGTCCGGCAGGACTTTCCTTATCAACAGAAGATGTCCAGCAGATGCTTAACAGACGTAAGCCGGGACAGTCTAAATTTACTACACCACGTAAGGAAGCTGACGAGGTGTGTATTATGTCAGGCTTGTTTGAGGGTAAGACAACAGGTACACCTATATCAATGGCTGTTATGAATAAGACACAGAGGTCATCTGATTATTCTGAGATAGCGCAGTATTACAGACCGGGACATGCTGATTATACATTTGACGAAAAATATGGTTTCAGAGACTACAGAGGCGGCGGAAGAAGCTCTGGACGTGAGACAATAGGCAGAGTCGCCGCAGGAGCAGTGGCTAAGAAGATTCTTGCACAGTTAGGCATAAGTGTTAATGCATATTCAAAAGAGATTGCAGGAGTTGCGATTGATTATAACAGGTTCAATCTTTCCCAGATGAGTGAGAATCCATTTAATATGCCGGATGAGCAGGCAGCGGCAGAGGTTGAGAAGCGTGCGCAGGAGATAATGAACAAAGGTGATTCTGTCGGAGGAATTGTTGAGTGCGTTATAACAGGCGTTATGCCGGGAATTGGTGAACCGGTGTTTGACAAGTTAAGTTCAACACTTGCCAAGGCTGTGACTTCAATAGGAGCGGTCAAGGGATTTGAGATTGGCGATGGATTTGAAGTGGCTAAAGCTACAGGGTTATCTAACAATGATGCATTTGCCATGAAAGACGGCAGGGTTGTCAAGAAGACTAATCATGCAGGAGGAATCCTTGGAGGCATGAGTGATGGCTCTGATATAGTGTTCAGGGCAGCATTTAAGCCAACTCCATCTATCACATCAATTCAGGACACAGTTAATAAGAATGGTGAAGAGATAGAGGTATCAATCAAGGGAAGACATGATCCAATGATAGTTCCAAGAGCTGTTGTGGTTGTTGAGGCTATGGCTGCTATCGCACTGGTTGACCAGATATTTGAGAATATGACAGCAAGAATGGACAGAATTGTAGACTTTTATAAGAATATATAAGACGGGAAAAGAGATATGTATAAGTTAATTAAAAAAGACGGAAGAGCAAAAAGAGGAGAACTCCAGACAGTACATGGAACAATACAGACACCAGTGTTTATGAATGTCGGTACAGTTGCTGCGATTAAGGGTGCTGTGTCTACAATGGACCTTAAAAAGATAGGTACACAGGTTCAGTTGTCCAATACTTATCATCTTCATGTAAGACCGGGAGATAAGCTTATTAAGGAGATGGGCGGACTTCATAAGTTCATGAACTGGGACAGGCCAATCCTTACTGATTCAGGCGGATTTCAGGTATTCTCACTCGCAGGATTAAGAAAGATTAAAGAAGAGGGTGTTACATTCAATTCTCACATTGATGGACACAGGATATTCATGGGGCCAGAGGAGAGTATGCAGATACAGTCTAACCTTGGTTCTACAATTGCCATGGCATTTGATGAATGTGCGCCAGCCAAGGCGGACAAGAATTATATTATTAATTCTGTTAACAGGACAACAAGATGGCTTGAAAGATGCAAGAAGGAGATGGACAGACTTAATTCGCTTCCAGATACAGTTAATCCTAACCAGCTTCTTTTTGGTATCAATCAGGGAGCAATCTATACAGATATCAGAATTGACCATGCGAAGCGCATATCTGAGATGAACCTTGATGGTTACGCTGTAGGCGGACTTGCTGTTGGTGAGACACATGAGGAGATGTACCATGTGCTTGATGAGACTGTTCCATATCTTCCAGAGGATAAGCCAACATATCTTATGGGTGTTGGTACACCGGCTAATATCTTAGAGGCTGTAGACAGAGGTATTGACTTCTTTGACTGTGTATACCCATCAAGAAATGGACGCCACGGGCATGTGTATACAAAGTTTGGCAAGATTAATCTTTTCAATGCACAGTATGAGAAGGATGACAGGCCGATTGAAGAGGGATGCCAGTGTGAGGCGTGCCAGTATTCAAGAGCTTATATAAGACATTTGTTAAAGGCAAAAGAGATGCTTGGAATGAGACTTTGTGTTATCCATAATCTGTATTTCTACAATCATCTTATGGAAGATATCAGAAATGCGATTGATGAGGGCAATTACAGCTCATTCAAGAAAGAAAGACTTGAACTTCTTAAGACTTTATAAAGTGCTAGACATTAGTAACTTTTTAGGTTATTATTAACACTGTTAATTATTTTAACATGAATACAATATATGGAGGATTATTATGCAGGGCGTTGTTCTTATAGTTTACGTTGTAGTTATTATTGCGTTAATGTATTTTCTCGCTGTCAGACCACAGAAGAAGCAGCAGCAGAAGCAGAAACAGCTTATGGATTCTATTGAAAAGGGAGATTATGTTCTTACAACAAGCGGATTCTATGGCGTTGTTATTGATATAACAGATGATGATGTTATTGTAGAGTTTGGTAATAACAAGAACTGCCGTATCTCAATGAGAAAGAGTGCTATTGAGCAGGTTGAAAAGCCAGCAGCAGCTTCAAGCGAGCAGTAATATTTATGCATTTTATGCGTCTCTTGATATGTACATTTATGATGTATGTTTCAAGGGACGCTTTTTCAGATTTAGCGAAGTGCATAATAATATGGCATGTGTGGCTGCATTAAGATAATTATAGTTGAAAAATATGGCTTTATAAGGTAATATATAAAAGATGTAGTTTGTTAAATATATACTATAAGTGTAAGATATATGGAGGGATACTATGGATTATAATATTACACTGATTCCAGGCGATGGCATTGGACCAGAGATAGTAAGAGAAGCAAGAAAAGTCCTTGATAAGGTTGGGGAGCGTTTTGGACATGAATTCAACTATACAGAGATTCTGATGGGTGGATGTTCAATTGATGCATGTGGCGTTCCACTTACTGATGAGGCAGTTGCGACTGCCAAGGCTTCAGATGCAGTTTTGCTTGGTGCTGTCGGTGGTAATGTGGGTAATTCAAGATGGTATGATGTTGCACCTAATTTAAGACCAGAAGCAGGTCTTTTAAAGATTCGTAAGGATCTTGAGCTATTTGCCAATATCCGTCCAGCATATCTTTATAATGAATTAAAGGATGCATGTCCATTAAAGGATGAGATTATCGGTGACGGATTCGATATGGTTATCATGAGAGAGTTAACTGGTGGTCTTTATTTTGGTGAAAGACATACAGAGGAGGTTAACGGTGTTATGACAGCCGTTGATACTCTTACATATAATGAAGAAGAGATAAGAAGAATAGCAATCAAGGGCTTTGAGATTGCCATGAAACGCCGCAAGAAGCTTGTCAGCGTTGATAAGGCTAATGTTCTTGATTCATCAAGACTCTGGAGAAAGGTTGTTGCAGAGGTTGCAAAGGACTATCCAGAGGTTGAGGTGACTAACATGCTTGTTGATAACTGCGCTATGCAGCTTGTCATGAATCCGGGACAGTTTGATGTAATTCTTACAGAGAATATGTTTGGTGATATCTTATCTGATGAGGCAAGTATGATAACAGGTTCAATCGGAATGCTCTCATCAGCAAGTCTTGGTAAGACTAAGCTTGGATTATATGAGCCAAGCCATGGTTCAGCACCAGATATTGCAGGCAAAGATATTGCTAACCCAATAGCAACAATACTTAGTGCAGCTATGATGTTAAGATATTCACTTGACCTTGACAAAGAGGCAGATGCAGTGGAAGCAGCAGTTGCACAGGTTCTCAAGGAGAATTACAGAACTATAGATATTATGTCAGACGGAATGACACAGTGCAGTACAACTATGATGGGCGACCTTATAGCCGAGAGAATATAATTAATAGCTGTATACAGCAGAATGGAGATATATATGAAGAGTGATAATGTTAAAAAGGGGATGCAGCAGGCACCTCACCGTTCATTATTTAATGCGTTAGGATTCACAGAGGAAGAGATGGACAAGCCATTAGTTGGTATCGTAAGTTCATATAATGAGATTGTTCCAGGACATATGAATCTTGATAAGATTGTTAATGCGGTTAAGCTTGGTGTTGCAGAGGCTGGCGGTGTTCCAGTAGTATTCCCGGCTATAGCAGTATGTGATGGTATTGCGATGGGACATGTAGGCATGAAGTATTCTCTTGTTACAAGAGATTTAATAGCTGACTCAACAGAGTGTATGGCAACAGCGCATCAGTTTGATGCACTTGTTATGGTTCCTAACTGTGACAAAAACGTTCCTGGACTTCTTATGGCAGCAGCCAGAGTTAATGTGCCAACAGTATTTGTAAGCGGCGGCCCTATGCTTGCCGGTAAGGTTGATGGAAGAAAGAGAAGCTTATCATCAATGTTTGAGGCAGTTGGTTCATATGCCGCAGGAACTATGACAGAGGAGCAGGTTCGTGAATACGAACAGAAAGTATGTCCGACATGTGGTTCATGTTCAGGTATGTATACAGCTAACTCAATGAACTGTCTTACAGAGGCTCTTGGTATGGGACTTAGAGGCAATGGTACAATTCCTGCTGTATATTCTGACAGAATCAGACTTGCTAAGCATGCAGGTATGGCAGTCATGGATATGTTAAAGAAGAACATAAGACCTAGAGATATCATGACTAAGGAAGCAATCCTTAATGCTCTTACAGTTGATATGGCTCTCGGATGTTCAACTAACAGTATGCTTCATCTTCCAGCTATCGCACATGAAGTTGGATTTGATTTTGATATTAAGTTTGCTAATGAGATTAACGCAAAGACACCTAATCTTTGTCACCTTGCTCCAGCAGGTCCTACATATATGGAAGATCTCAATGAAGCTGGTGGTGTATATGCAGTCATGAAAGAGCTTGATGACCTTGGATTACTTAACAGAGACTGTATAACAGTTACAGGCAAGACTGTTGGCGAGAATATCAAGGATGCCAAGAATCTTAATCCAGAGGTTATAAGACCAGTCGATAATCCATATTCTAAGACAGGTGGTCTTGCAGTACTTTCTGGTAATCTTGCACCAGACGGCTCAGTTGTTAAGCGTTCAGCAGTTGTTGAGGAGATGCTTGTACACACAGGCCCAGCCAGAGTATTCGACTGTGAAGAGGATGCTATTGCGGCAATCAAGGGTGGTAAGATTGTAGAAGGTGATGTTGTTGTTATCAGATATGAAGGTCCTAAGGGCGGCCCTGGTATGAGAGAGATGTTAAATCCTACATCAGCTATAGCTGGTATGGGACTTGGCTCAAGCGTTGCACTTATCACAGATGGGCGTTTCTCAGGCGCAAGCCGTGGTGCTTCTATCGGACATGTTTCACCAGAGGCAGCAGTAGGCGGCCCTATCGCTCTTGTTGAGGAAGGCGATATGATAAGCATCAATATCCCAGAGTTCAAGCTTGAACTTATGGTATCAGATGAGGAGCTTGCTGCAAGAAAGGCTAAATGGCAGCCAAGAGAACCTAAGGTTAATACAGGATACTTAAAGAGATATGCAGCTATGGTTACATCAGGTAACAGAGGCGCTATCATGAAGAATCCTGATGAGGAATAATTATAGATAAAGTATAGTTGAAAGGAAGATGAATCCATGAAATTGAATGGTTCAGAGATAATTGTTGAATGTCTTAAGGAGCAGGGGGTAGATACTATATTTGGTTACCCGGGTGGTGCAATCCTTAATGTATATGATGCTATTTATAAGCATTCAGATGAGATAACACATATTCTTACATCACATGAGCAGGGTGCATCACATGCTGCTGATGGATATGCAAGGGCGACAGGCAAAGTTGGTGTATGTCTTGCGACATCTGGCCCTGGTGCTACTAATCTTGTAACAGGTATAGCTACAGCGTATATGGATTCTATTCCAGTTGTAGCCATAACATGTAATGTTACAGTACCACTTCTTGGTAAGGACAGCTTCCAGGAGGTTGATATTCAGGGAATAACAATGCCTATAACAAAGCATAACTTCATTGTTAAGGATATAGCAGACCTTGCGGATGTTATAAGAGAGGCATTCAGAATTGCCAAGGAAGGTAGACCAGGTCCTGTACTTATTGATGTCACTAAGGACGTCACAGCAGCAGAGTATGACTACATTAAAGAGACACCTAAGCTTATAGAGAGACAGACAGATACAATCAAGGAAGAGGATGTTGAGAAGGCAGTAGAGCTTATCAAAGCAGCTAAGAAGCCATATGTATTTGTCGGTGGTGGTGTTATTGCATCGGACGCATCTGACGAGCTTGCAAGATTTGTTCATAAGATTAATGCGCCAGTTGCAGATTCACTTATGGGTAAAGGTGCATTTGATGGCTCAGACCCATTATATTCAGGAATGCTCGGTATGCATGGAACTAAGGCATCTAACTTCGGAGTTTCAGAGTGCGACCTTCTTATTGTAATAGGAGCACGTTTCTCAGACAGAGTTACAGGTAATGCCAAGAAGTTTGCAAGCAATGCCAAGATTTTACAGTTTGATATTGATGCGGCTGAGATTAATAAGAACATTAAGACTGATGCCACAGTTATAGGTGATGCCCTTGAGGTTCTTAAGCGTGTCAATGCCAAGCTTGAGCAGTTAGACCACAGCGAGTGGATTGCTCATATTGCTGAGCTTAAAGAGAAATATCCAATGGCATACAGAACAGACTGTCTCAATGGCCCATTGATAATGGAGAACATATATAAGATAACTAATGGTGATGCGATTATATCAACAGATGTCGGACAGCACCAGATGTGGGCAGCACAGCATTATGTATACAAGAAGCCAAGAACACTTCTTACATCAGGTGGACTTGGTACTATGGGATATGGACTTGGCGCGGCTATAGGTGCCAAGGTTGGATGCAGGGATAAGGTTGTTATCAACATTGCAGGTGATGGATGTTTCAGAATGAACATGAATGAGCTTGCAACTGCTACAAGATATAATATCCCTGTTATAGAGATTATATTTAATAACCATGTTCTTGGGATGGTAAGACAGTGGCAGGATCTTTTCTATGGCAAGAGATATTCTTCAACTGTTCTTGATGATGTGACAGATTTTGTCAAGGTATCAGAAGGAATGGGTGCCAAGGCTTACAGAGTAAGTGATATAGAATCATTCAACAGTGCGTTGAAAGAGGCAATAGAGCTCAATATACCATGTGTTATTGAGTGTGAGATTGCAAAGGATGACAAGGTGTTCCCAATGGTTGCACCAGGTGCTCCAATTTCGGATGCATTTGACAGAAAAGACATAGATGCAAAGAATAATCAGTAGTTATTTGGAATATTATTTGTTGTAACTTTGTCAAGTTAGATGTATTATATTAACAATACGTTAATAACCGCATCAGCGGCTTAATTATAGGAGGAAAGAAAAGTGGCAAGAGTTTATAATTTTAGTGCAGGTCCAGCAGTGTTACCTGAAGAGGTATTAAGAGAAGCGGCAGACGAGATGCTTGATTATCAGGGCAGTGGACAGTCTGTAATGGAGATGAGCCATCGTTCCAAGGTTTATGACAACATTATCAAGGAAGCTGAGAAGGATTTAAGAGATCTTTTAAACATACCTGATAACTATAAGGTGTTGTTCCTTCAGGGTGGTGCATCGCAGTTCTTTGCAGAGGTTCCTATGAATCTTATGAAGAACAAGAAGGCAGCTTACATAATCACAGGCCAGTGGGCTAAGAAGGCATTTCAGGAAGCTAAGATTTACGGAGATGCAGTTGCTGTAGCTTCGTCTGAGGATAAGACATACTCATATATTCCAGATTGTTCAGATCTTGATATTCCAGAAGATGCTGACTATGTATACATTTGTGAGAACAACACAATCTATGGTACTAAGTATAAGACTCTTCCTAATACAAAGGGCCACATTCTTGTATCAGATGTTTCATCATGCTTTTTATCAGAGCCAATGGATGTAACTAAGTACGGCGTTGTATACGGCGGCGTTCAGAAGAACATTGGACCAGCAGGTGTTGTTATCGCTATTATCAGAGAAGACCTCATAACAGATGATGTACTTCCTGGAACACCAACAATGCTTAAGTGGAAGACACAGGCAGACAATGATTCGTTATACAATACACCTCCTTGCTATAATATCTATATCTGCGGAAAGGTATTCAAGTGGATTAAGAAGATGGGCGGCCTTAGTGCTATGAAGGCTCATAACGAGAAGAAGGCTAAGATTCTTTATGATTTCCTTGATGAGAGCAAGATGTTTAAGGGAACAGTTGTTAAGGAAGATCGTTCTCTTATGAACGTACCTTTTGTAACAGGTGATAAGGAACTTGATGCTAAGTTCGTTGAAGAGGCAACAAAGGCTGGTTTTGTTAACCTTAAGGGGCACAGAACAGTCGGTGGTATGAGAGCATCTATATACAACGCTATGCCAATCGAGGGTGTTGAGAAGCTTGTAGAATTCATGAGAAAGTTTGAAAAGGAGAATACAAAGTAATGATTAATGTTAATTGTCTTAATAATATCGCTTCTGTAGGTCTTGATTTATTTTCAAGTGATTATAATACATCTGCTTCATTTGAAGAGTCTCAGGCAGTTCTTGTAAGAAGTGCCAAGATGCATGATATGGAGCTTCCAGCAGGACTTCTTGCAATAGCAAGAGCTGGTGCTGGTGTTAACAATATTCCTCTTGATAAATGTGCTGATACAGGTATCGTTGTATTCAATACACCAGGTGCTAATGCTAATGCGGTTAAGGAGCATGTTCTTGCAGCTATGCTTCTTGCATCAAGAGATTTAATCGGTGGTATCGACTGGGTTAAGGCTAATAAGGATGATGCTGATATTGCCAAGTCAGCAGAGAAGGCTAAGAAGGCATTCGCTGGTAAGGAGATTAAGGGCAAGAAGCTCGGTGTTATCGGTCTTGGCGCCATCGGACAGCTTGTTGCCAATGCTGCTATAAGCCTTGGCATGGAAGTATATGGTTATGACCCATACCTTTCTGTTAATGCTGCATGGAACCTTTCAAGTGAGGTTAAGCACATTGTTAATGTAGAAGATATCTACAAAGAGTGTGAGTACATTACAATTCATGTTCCAGCACTTGACAGTACTAAGGGAATGATTAACAAGGCTGCATTTGATATGATGCAGAAGGGTACAGTTGTTATTAACTGTGCAAGAGATGTCCTTGTTGATGAGCCAGCTATTCTTGATGCAATCAAGTCAGGCAAGGTTGCCAAGTATGTTACAGATTTCCCTAACACAACAACTGCTGGCCAGGAGGGCGTTATCGTTCTTCCTCACCTTGGTGCTTCAACAGAGGAAGCAGAGGATAACTGTGCAGTTATGGCTGTTAAGGAGTTAAGAAACTTCATCGAGAATGGTAATATCGTTAATTCCGTTAATTATCCAGCCTGCGACATGGGTATATGTTCATCAATCGGACGTGTTGCTATATGTCATAAGAATGTTCCAGCAGTAATCAGCAAGATTACAAGCGTTATGGGCGATGCTGGTATTAATATCGAAGAGATGGCTAACAAGTCAAGAGGCGATTATGCATATTCACTTCTTGATGTTTCAACAGCAGTTTCAGATGATGTTGTAAGCAAGCTCAATGCTATTGACGGCGTTATCAAAGTACGTGTTGTTAAGTAAATAAATGTATTTCTTTATAGAAGTCTTATGGATTGCTTCTGGCAGTCTGTAAGACTTCTATTAGCTTTACAATTAAAGTGGGGTACTGTATAATTATTTATATTTGTACATGGAGGTTAAAGAAATGAGAGCTGAAGAATACAGCAATGCTGATATTCAGACAGAGCCAGAGATTAATCAGGAACTGGCAAGATGCAATAAAACAGCTGCAATCTGGAGATTATTGTTATATCACTGGCATATATTATGGAATATTTTAAAGGCGCAAGAACATTGCCGTATGTTCTGCTTACAATAGTTATCGGAATGGCTGCACCTGCACTGGAGTGGCTTTTCTATAACAGAAAGCATGACACAACTATGGTTAAGCATGTTCTTGGATATGGTTTTGGTTTATTCTACATATTTATTATGATGACAACGAATAATACTCTTGCATTTACATATGTAGTTCCTATGTTTATAGCTATATCGGTATTTAATGATTATAAATTCTCAATACCAGTCAATGTGTGCTGTGTATTAGTTAACTGCGTACAGGCAGTGATTTTTATTAAAAATGGTGTATACACGATGGATAATCTTGCAGGATTAGAGATTCAGATTATTGTTATGATTATAATCGCGGCATATTCAATGTATTCAAGCAGAGTGCTTGAGCAGAATAACAATGCCAAGCTTAAAAAGATTAAAGAACATGGTGATAAGACCGCAGCGATTCTTCACAACACAATGGAGGTCGCTGATAAAATGGGTGAGTGTATCCATGTGATTGATTCTAAGATTAAAGAGCTTGATGAGGCAATTAGTGCAACAAGAGAAGCTATGCATGAGGTTACAGTTGGTTCTGGTGATACAGCAGAAGCCGTACAGAAGCAGCTTGAGATGACTGAGGATATACAGCATAAGGTAGATGATGTAAGAGGCAGTACAGACCAGATTATAACAGATATCATGGAATCGCAGAGCGCTGTTTCACAGGGTAATAATAACGTATCAGTACTTATTGAGCGTGTTAATACATCAGTTGAAGATGGTAAGATGGTAACTAATGAGTTAGAGCAGCTCAAAGCTATTATGTCTGATATGAATTCAGTTGTTGATATAATTACCGGAATTACATCACAGACAAGCCTTCTTGCACTTAATGCGAGTATAGAGGCGGCAAGAGCTGGTGAGGCTGGTAAGGGCTTCGCAGTTGTTGCGACAGAGATTTCCAAGATGGCAGGCGAGACACAGGATGCCACTGTCAAGATAACAGATATGATTGGCAATGTATCAGATGCAATCAACAGAGTTGTTGATGTTACAGCCAAGATGGTAGAAGAGATAAGTGGACAGCATGAGGCCGCTGTTAATACAGAAGAGAGCTTCAATCAGATTAAATCAAGTTCATCAAGCATTGATGAGAGTTCCAAGATGTTATCGGATATCGTTGAAAAGCTTGCCAAGGTTAACAAAGACATTGTTGACAGCGTATCTACTATATCAGCCATATCTGAGGAGGTTTCTGCACATGCTAATGATACATTCCAAATAAGTGAGCAGAACAGCCATACTGTTGGCGAGGTAGTTGAGATATCAGATGAATTGAAAGAACTTACAGCAAAACTTAATTCTTAAGAGAGCGAGGTATACTTATGGCAGATGTCAGACCTTTTGTATGTGTAAGACCTAATGAGAGTATTGTGGATAAAGTTGCAGCTCTTCCATATGATGTGTATAACAGAAAGGAAGCAGCGCAGGAGGTTAAGAGAGAGCCTCAGTCCTTTCTTGCTATAGACAGGGCAGAGACACAGTTTGATGAGTTGGTTGATATGTATTCACAGCAGGTATACGATAAGGCAAAGGAATTGTTTGAGGAGCGTGTAGCTGATGGAACATTTATAACAGATACGGATTCGACATATTATATATATGCGCTTACTATGGATGGCAGGACACAGACGGGACTTGTTGCGTGTGCATCTATAGATGACTACCTGAATAATGTTATCAAGAAGCATGAGAATACAAGAGCGGACAAAGAGTTAGACAGAATTAACCATGTTGATACTCTTGGAGCACAGACTGGCCCTATATTCCTTGCATACAGAGCTGACAGTGTTATAACGGATGCTGTGAATAAGACTAAGCAGACAGACTGTCTGTATGATTTCACATCTCCTGATGGAATCAGACATCAGGTGTGGAAGATGACAGACAAGGAACTTGTTGGAAATGTAAACCATGCATTTGCTGGAATTGATTCGATATATATTGCTGATGGCCATCACAGGGCAGCTTCAGCGGTTAAGGTTGGCTTAAAGAGACGTGAGCAGAATCCTGGCTATACTGGCAGTGAGGAATTTAATTATTTCCTATCAGTCCTGTTCCCGGATGAAGAGTTAAAGATTCTTCCATATAACAGAGTAATCAAAGATTTGAACGGATTAACAGATGAGCAGTTTATTGATAAGATAAGTGAACATTTCACAGTGGAAGGTTCAGAGACTCCTGTTGCACCAGCTAAGAAAGGCACATATGGCATGTATCTGTCTGGCAGATGGTATACGCTCACAGCTAAGAGTGAGATATTATCAGATGATGCTGTTGATGGGCTTGATGTTGCTATATTACAGAATAATTTATTTGAGCCGGTATTGGGAATCAAAGACCCTAAGACAGACCAGAGAATTGATTTTGTAGGTGGAATCAGAGGCCTTGATGAATTGGTAAGAAGATGTAATTCTGACTGTAAGGCTGCATTTTCTATGTATCCGACATCTATATCAGAGCTGTTTGCAGTATCAGATGCCGGCAGACTTATGCCGCCTAAGTCAACATGGTTCGAGCCAAAGCTTAGAAGTGGTATTTTCATACATAGAATAGATTAATTGCGATTAATTAGGCAAAGTCTAGAAGGGGCTTTGCCTAAATTTTATGGAGGTATTAAGGATGATACACGAAGTTATAGATGTAGATATTGATTATGAAAAATTAGGTATAAAGCATGATGAGAGCAGGGCAGCAATAACAACATATATTAAAGAGATGTATCCGAATGACCAGAAGCCATTTAAGAGACCGCTTATGATTATATGTCCGGGCGGTGGATATCATCATCACTCTCCAAGAGAGGGCGAGGCTATAGCGGTTAAAATGCTTGATATCGGGATGAATGCAGTTATTCTAAGATACAGTCTGATGCCTAATGAATTTCCATGTGCTTTAT